>NZ_JAMPKN010000003.1:0-387809 GCF_039962155.1 Trichocoleus desertorum AS-A10
CTAGCGCTGAACCTGCGAGCTTACGACTTCGTGTCGCAAGAGATTCGCGCAGCGGAGGACCCTGAATTTGAGACGTTCTACACGAAGAACATCTTGCTGAACGAGGGCATCCGTGCTTGGATGGCACCTCAAGATCAGCCACACGAAAACTTTGTCTTCCCTGAGGAGGTTCTGCCCCGTGGTAACGCTCTCTAATCCAGTGGTTGCGGGCAGTGGCCGCGACCAAGAGTCATCTGGTTTTGCTTGGTGGGCTGGTAATGCCCGTCTAATTAGTTTGTCTGGTAAGTTGTTGGGCGCTCACGTCGCTCACCAAGGTCTGATTGTTTTCTGGGCTGGAGCGATGACCTTGTTTGAGGTCGCTCACTTTGTGCCCGAAAAGCCAATGTACGAGCAAGGCTTGATCTTGCTACCGCACTTGGCTGCTCAAGGCTGGGGCGTGGGTCCTGGTGGTGAAGTGATCAACACCTTCCCCTACTTTGTAGTGGGTGTACTGCACCTCATTTCTTCTGCGGTACTTGGTTTGGGTGGCATCTACCATGCTGTCCGTGGTCCCGAAACCCTAGAAGAGTACTCCTCCTTCTTTGGCTACGACTGGAAGGACAAGAACAAGATGACCACCATCATCGGCATTCACCTGATCCTGTTGGGAGGTGGTGCTCTGCTGCTGGTGGCTAAGGCGATGTTCTTTGGCGGTCTCTACGATACTTGGGCACCAGGTGGTGGTGATGTGCGGGTTGTCACTAACCCCACCTTGAACCCAGCTACCATCTTTGGCTACCTATTGAAGTCTCCTTTTGGTGGCGATGGCTGGATTGTCAGCGTTGACAACCTAGAAGACATCGTTGGTGGTCATATTTGGGTCGGCCTGGTCTGCATTTTCGGTGGTATCTTCCACATTCTCACCAAGCCTTTTGCTTGGGCTCGTCGGGCTTTCATCTGGTCGGGTGAGGCTTACCTCTCCTACAGCTTGGGCGCTTTGTCTTTGATGGGCTTCATTGCTTCTTGCTTTGTTTGGTACAACAACACTGCTTACCCCAGCGAATTCTTTGGTCCTACGGGTCCTGAAGCGTCTCAAGCGCAAGCGATGACCTTCTTGATTCGTGACCAACGCTTGGGTGCAAACGTCGGTTCTGCTCAAGGTCCTACAGGTCTTGGTAAGTACCTGATGCGCTCCCCCACGGGTGAAATCATCTTCGGTGGTGAAACCATGCGCTTCTGGGACTTCCGTGGTCCTTGGTTGGAGCCTCTACGTGGTCCCAACGGTTTAGATCTCAACAAGATCAAGAACGACATTCAACCTTGGCAAGTACGCCGCGCGGCTGAGTACATGACCCATGCTCCTCTAGGTTCTTTGAACTCTGTAGGTGGTGTGGCAACCGAAATTAACTCGGTTAACTTCGTGTCTCCTCGCGCGTGGTTGTCAACTTCTCACTTTGTGCTCGCTTTCTTCTTCCTAGTCGGTCATCTGTGGCATGCGGGTCGTGCACGGGCTGCTGCGGCTGGTTTTGAGCGAGGCATCAACCGTGAAAGTGAGCCTGTACTCTCCATGCCTGACCTAGACTAAGACTGTCTTTAGTGAATTTGTTTTAGTGTCTAGGTGAATAACTTTCAAGCTCCTGTGTCATAGCAGGAGCTTTTTTAATGGGGCAATGTTTAAGGCGATCGCCCTTGCCTACACAAAAGCAAGAGGATTTGAGAATTTATAGAAACGTAAAGGAAACAAAAAGGAGGGTAAAGCAGGGCCAAGAGTTTGAAATGATAGAGCTAAAGCTCAGTTCTAGGGAGACGAATATGCGTGAATCAGATCTAACCGACGCTTTAAAGTGGACTCCTGAAGCCAAAGTGAAACTTCAAAATATTCCCTTTTTTGTGCGATCGCAGGCACGGCAACGAATTGAGCAATTAGCACGGGAAGGAGAACTGGATACAGTAACGGCTGAACTGGTAGAGCAAGCTCGCTTAGAGTTTGGTCAATAAACACCAACCCCACAGCGCTTCTAATCAACTGCCTTCCGTGTTCATGGCAGTCAAAACGGCCTGCTGGCTGGCGGCTGTATAGATGGAGCGCAGATGATCCATTGCGGCTGAAGTTGGAGGTTGAGCCGTAGCAGCACTGGAGCTAGATTCTGGCTTGATGGAGATCGGGCCTAGCACATCTAAGATCGTTTCCGTGCTAGGAGGAGGCGCAATTACTACCAAAGAGGACTCCAGTTGTTCGTTGTAGTGCCAAAACTGATCGATCTTGAGGGGGGCAATGAGTTGCGATCGCTCATTCGTTGCTTCTTCTGGCGCTGTTTCTGACGTTCCCTCACTGTTGGCACTCCGCATTTGTCGTAAGGCCGCAATAATTTGCTCTTTGGTGCGACCTCGCAACTCAAACAGAACAAACGGATCTTCACTAAAGCGATCGCCCAACAGATAATAAACCGCTCCAATGTGCTTGCAAGGGTTTGCAGGGTCGGGACAAGAGCATTTGCTGTGGATGTCGAACCGCGTCAACGGAAACAAGCTTAAACCATTGCTAGTAAAGACTTCTTCGATGCTTTGAGGCATTTCTCCCGCCAGTAGTTTAGCTGAAAAAATTGCTCGCTGCGACATGGTCTCAATCACATATCCCCATTGTTCATCGTCGAACGGATCGAGGGAGAGCGAGACCTGGTACGGCTCAGGAGCGGTGCCTTGAACTTGGGCAGATACCTTTGGCCCCTGGAACTCTAGTTCTAGAACATTGCCTTGCCGAGCGTAATTGCGAGCTCGTTCTAACCGTCGCCGCCAGCCAAAGGACTCTAGAACATCTACCCAGCGCTGTGCCCACCACTCGCGACTGGGCTGGAGAGAAACGCCATCGGCGGCAGTGGTAGCTTTGGGTGGTGGGTTGTTTTTAGGGAGATTAGGAGAATAGTGGGTCATTCGGCATCCTCATCAATCACAGCACTGCGATCGAGCAAGAGCAGGTTGCGGAGTTGGTCGGTATCCAGCTCGGTTAGCCAATGTTCACCCGCTCCTACTACTTGTTCGGCCAAGGCTTTTTTACTTTCAATTAGTTCATGAATTTTTTCTTCCAGGGTGCCGTTGCAGACAAACTTATGCACCTGGACATTGCGAGTTTGACCGATACGGAATACCCGGTCAGTCGCTTGGTTTTCGACTGCTGGATTCCACCAGCGATCGAAGTGGAAGACATGGTTGGCGCGAGTTAGATTGAGACCTACTCCGCCTGCTTTAAGGGAAAGAATGAAGATTTGAGGGCCTTGTGGATCTTGTTGAAAGCGATCGACCATTTCCTCGCGCTGTTTCTTGGAGGTGCTGCCGTATAGGAATGGAATTTCTTGCTTGAGCTGTTTTTGTAGGTGGTCTTGTAGCAATTTGCCCCACTCAGCAAACTGAGTAAAGATTAGGGCGCGATCGGCTCGGTTAGCACCTACTTCTTCACTCGTCGCTAAAATTTCTTCCAGCATTTCCTCTAAGCGCTGAAGCTTGCCTGAACGAGCTTTAAAGGATGAAGTAGTTAGTTTTGCATCCTTCTTCTTTCCGCTTTCATCCTTCTCCAAATCTGGGTGGTTGCAGATTTGCTTTAGCTTCACCAGTAGTGCCAAAATCATGCCTCGCCGTTTAATGCCTTCAGCGTTATCAATCTCGGCCAAGGAAGCATCGACAGCCCGCTGATATAGTTTTGCTTGCTCGGTGGTGAGTCCACAGAAAATGGTCATTTCCTGCTTGTCAGGCAAATCTTGGATAATGCTGCGATCGCTCTTGAGACGGCGCAGAATAAAGGGTTGCACCAGCGATCGCAGAGTTTTGAGCGAGGCAGTATCGCCATAACGCTCGACCGGAATCGCAAACCGTCGTTGAAAGAAGTTCTTTGGCCCTAAGTAGCCAGGATTGAGGAAGTCCAAAATGGACCACAGCTCCGAGAGGCGGTTCTCTACGGGAGTTCCTGTCAAGGCAATGCGAAAGTGGTTCTCTAACTGTCGGACTGCTTGCGATTGCTTAGCGTCTGGATTTTTAATATTTTGAGCTTCATCTAGCACCACCCCCTGCCAACTCACAGTTTGTAGATCCTTCAGATCTCGCTGAATCAGCGCGTAACTTGTAATGACTAAATGTTGCCCTTTAACAGTTTTGGCAAAAGCTTTACCTTTAGGACGCTTGTCACCGTGATGCACCATCACCTTGAGGGTGGGAGCAAATTTCTTTACTTCTCGCTCCCAATTCCCTAATACAGAAGTGGGACAGACCAGCAAGGTCGGTTGTTCTAGAGCGTTTTGCTCCTGTAGATGTAACAAGAAAGCAATGAACTCCACGGTTTTACCTAAACCCATATCGTCCGCGAGGCAAGCTCCCAAACCCCAGCGCTCCAGAAATGCTAGCCATCCTGCACCACGGGCTTGGTAGGGGCGCAGTTCTCCTTTAAAGGTAGCGGGAGTGGCGATCGCTTCTACGGATTGACTGCCAGAGGTGAGGGCATTGATCAGCTCTTGCAAGGCACCGGAAGCTTCAAAACTCACAACGGGAAGCTTTTCAATCACTTGAGTGTCGCCTGTGCTAATTCGCAAGGCATCCTCTAGAGAGAGAGCCATCTGGTCTTTACGTTCTGCGAAGAAGTTCTGGGCGGCGCGGATATCTTGAGGACGCAGTTCTACCCACTCACCGTTGATTTCGACCAAAGGTGTACTGAGTGCCACCAACTGGTCGAACTCTGCTTTGGAAAGCGTTTGACCCCCAATGGACAAACCCCAGCGGAAATTCAGCAGGCTTTGTAGCCCTAAACGGCGATCGCCCGCAATAGAAGTCTCTGCTTGAATTTTCAGTCCGAGACGGTTGGCCCAGCCCTCTTGGTTGGCTAGCCCAGGGGGGAGAATCACGCCAAAGCCGCTGTCTTGCAAGCGCCAAGCTGCCGTTTTAATAAACTCGTACACCTGCAAAGCGGTGAGACGACAAAACTGAGGTCGTTGCTCGTGTAAGCTCGGTTCTAGCAACGGGTACAGTCTTGAAGCGAGGCCTAAGCCTGCTAGTAGCGTTTCTTGTGGTCGCTCAATCGTGCGGCCTAAATACACTAACCGCTCCACTGGATTGCTCCAAATGGTGGGGGCACTCAGCAAAAAGTCGGCATCATTAGCTGCCTGCAAGAAATACTCTAGGAGCCATTCCATTTGACCGCTGACCGGAGGGTGCAAATAGAAGCAAGTCCGAAACCGCCGTTGCTCCACCAAATAATCTTGGAGCGGAGCTGTCCAGGTCTGCAAAGCGGATTCTAAGCGCCCTACGGTTGTTGGATCGGTTGCGACTAAACCAGATTCAGTGCTTAACGCTTGAAGCCACAGTTGCAGAGCTGGGTCAATGGCCGCGTCTGGTTTACGGCGATCGCCTGAAGCTGGCGTAAAAGTTGGAGGAGTTGCGATCGTTCTAACTTGTGCATCCAGCGTATTGTTTAAGAATTCTCGAATCAAATCTTGCGGAGCTAGGGGTAAGTCTAGGGCTTGAACTTGTGACGCAGCTTGAGATGCAGCTTGATAAGTGCGGCAAACCGCAGGTAAGTGCTGCCCAAACTTTTCTAATCGAGCTTGGTCAGTGGCGCTGTCTAAAAGCACTTGCCAATGAGCAATTACTGTATTGCCATTGGTTTTCACCATTGGCAGAAACTTCGATCGCGCCAGCAAATCTAGGCTCCAACGAGCCATGTGGGACCAAAACCGCAAATCATCGCCCACAAACGAGTCTTCCGCACCAAAGGAACTCAGCGGCAAAGCCTGCAAAAATTGCATTGCAGCCAGTGGGGGTAAACAAAACCCTTCGACTCGCCAAGGAGAGAGACAGAGGACATCGGGTGTGACTTCAGCTTCACTAACTGCCGCAGCCGAATGTTGTGGGATAGCGGCTGTGGCTGTAACCCAAGTGGGTAAAGCCAAAACTTGCGATCGCCAAGTGATCTCGCCATCGGCAGTGGTAGCAGGTTCAACAGCGATCGCAGTACTCGCAGTACGTTTACGAGAGCGTCCCGCGGGAGTTGAGCTTGCGGATGGAGGTGGCGTAGCGGCATTGGCCGCCGGAGTTGGTAAAGTCCACTTGAGCTTGCCCGCTTGTTGCAGCGATCGCAGAAGATCGGCTAACTCGCTAGGTGCGATCGCGAAGGGATGCTCAGGAACTTGGTCAGTGGTAATGGCAGTGTCTTCAGCAATCCGTCGCCACGTCTCACCCCAAACAAAAAAACAGCCCGTGAAATTCAAAGATGAATGCTCGCCTAGTTCTGATGCACTCTGATGAGCCACATTTTTGGAAGTTTGCAGTAACCAACTACCGTGTAAAATTGCCATGCGATTTTAAGTTGCCGAATTTTAGCAGGATTAAAAGTTGGAGTAAAACCTACCGAAGCTTGCCATCTGCGTAGCCATGACTTTCTCGAACTAAAAATTCTGGGCTGATAACTCTTTTGGTGTTCTCTAAATGAACATCCAGTTGCCGCTCTATAAAACGCTGCGAAATGGAATGTCAGCTAAGTTAGATCGGATGCAGCTTGCCGATCGCGAGTGGGTTCGGGAACTGTTGAATATTGTCATTATTGAAGGCCAAACCTATCCTCAAATACAACCTTTGAGCGAAAGTGAATTTGCAGCTTATTGGACGACTCATGATGCCTTTGTCGTGCGGGGGGTGAGCGACCTAGAGGGCCAAGACCTAGGAGGCCAAGAATTACCGAACATCCTAGGAGCGTTTTATCTCAAGCCCAACTTTCCGGGACGATGCAGCCATCTCTGCAATGCTGGGTTTATTGTGCAACCGAGTCTGCGGGGCCAAGGAATTGGACGCTGGATGGGGGAAGCAATGTTAGCGATCGCCACTGCCCAAGGTTATGAGGCCGTGATATTTAACTTGGTGTTTGCCACCAACACCCCTTCCATCAGCCTATGGCAATCTTTAGGATTCAGCACCATTGGCCGAATTCCTGAAGCCGTACAGTTAGGTGATGGCTCTCAAGTTGATGCCCTCATTCTATATCGGTCTTTACGCTGATTGTGCTTACCAATAACTTGTTGAATCATTGCTCAAGCCGTGAGCATCTCTCGGCGCAGTTTCATGAGCAAGCAATGACAAAATCAGCCATCGAAGGCATGGTTTATACCTGCAATTTCTAGCGAACTCTCCACAAAAAATCATTAATTATTGTTGAGTTGAATGACTAAAGATTGAGGGCTAGGCAAGGAATTGCCTTGGCTAATTTATTCAAGCGATCGCCTCCAAAGACTCTCCTGTAAAGGCAGCACAAGGGCATCAGTGCTACGATTGCCACAGAAGAAAAAAATAAGAACAACAAAGGAACGAACGCTACATGGTAGAGATAGACAAGTCAATATCCTTTGATGGTCGGGATATTCGACTTAAGGTTGGTTTACTGGCCCCTCAAGCAGGCGGGTCAGTATTAATTCAATCGGGCGATACGGCGGTTCTAGTGACGGCTACAAGAGCCACAGGGCGAGAAGGCATTGATTTCTTGCCATTGCTGGTAGACTACGAAGAGAGACTTTATGCAGCAGGTCGGATTCCAGGCGGATTTCTCCGGCGTGAGGGTCGTCCCCCCGAGAGAGCAACCCTGACCAGCCGTCTAATTGACCGTCCCCTGCGGCCACTATTCCCCGGTTGGTTGCGGGATGACATTCAAGTGGTGGCAACCACCGTGTCAATGGATGAGCGAGTCCCCCCCGATGTTCTAGCGGTGACGGGAGCCTCCATTGCGGTGTTGTTGGCTCAGATTCCCTTTAATGGCCCAATGGCAGCCGTGCGCGTCGGTTTGGTGGGTGATGATTTTATTATTAATCCGACCTACACCGAAATCGAGTCTGGCGATTTGGATTTAATTGTTGCAGGCTCTCCTGATGGCGTGGTCATGGTGGAAGCAGGCGCAAACCAATTGCCTGAGCAAGACATGATCGAGGCGATCGACTTTGGTTATGAAGCGGTGCGCGACCTGATTCAAGCTCAGCGTGATTTGCTGGAAGAGTTGGGCATTGCTCTGGTGCAAGAAACGCCCCCCGAAATCGACTCGACGCTAGAGACGTTCATTCGCGATCGCGCCACGGCTCAGATTAAAGAGATTCTGGCCCGCTTTGAACCAGACAAAAAGGTACGAGATGCCGCTTTAGATCAGGTCAAAGAAGCGATCGCCAGTGAGATCGCAGCTTTGGAAGAAACCGATGCGGTACGAGTCGCCGCCGCCGCAAACTCTAAAGCGCTCGGCAACACATTCAAAGACATCACCAAAACCCTCATGCGTCGTCAAGTGATTGAAGACGGGGTGCGTGTGGATGGGCGGAAGTTGGATGAAGTACGGCCCATTTCTTGTCGGACTGGGGTACTGCCTTCGCGCGTACATGGCACTGGCCTATTCAACCGGGGCTTGACTCAGGTGTTGTCGGTTGCCACATTGGGGACTCCTGGAGATGCCCAAGAGCTAGACGACCTGCACCCTGACGAGCAAAAGCGCTACCTGCACCACTACAACTTCCCCCCCTACTCGGTGGGTGAAACTCGGCCCATGCGATCGCCTGGTCGTCGGGAAGTGGGCCACGGTGCCTTGGCAGAGCGAGCCTTAGTGCCTGTCTTACCGACTCAACAAGAATTCCCCTATGTGATTCGGGTTGTGTCTGAGGTGCTGTCTTCCAACGGTTCCACCTCGATGGGTTCCGTTTGTGGCTCTACCCTGGCTCTGATGGATGCGGGCGTGCCGATTACCAAACCTGTCAGCGGTGCGGCAATGGGTCTGATTAAGGAAGGTGAGGAAGTCAGAATTCTGACCGATATTCAAGGCATCGAAGACTTCCTGGGTGACATGGACTTCAAAGTAGCTGGAACCGATAGCGGCATCACAGCGCTTCAGATGGACATGAAGATCACTGGGCTGTCAATGGAAATCATTTCCAAGGCGATCGCCCAAGCCAAGCCTGCGCGGATGCACATCCTGGATAAGATGTTGGCGACGATCGACCAACCGCGTCAGGAACTTTCACCCTACGCGCCTCGCCTACTGACGATCAAGATCGATCAAGATTTGATCGGCATGATCATTGGTCCAGGTGGTAAGACGATTAAAGGCATTACCGAAGAAACCGGAGCCAAGATCGACATCGAAGATGATGGCACCGTCACCATCTCAGCAGTCGATGGCGAAAAGGCGAAGCGGGCACGCAACATCATCCAAGGCATGACGCGCAAGCTGAATGCGGGAGATGTCTATGCAGGCCGCGTGACTCGGATTATTCCAATTGGGGCGTTTGTGGAGTTCCTACCTGGCAAGGAAGGCATGATCCACATTTCTCAGTTGGCTGAGCACCGCGTCGGCAAGGTGGAAGATGAAGTGGCGGTTGGCGATGAAGTGGTGGTCAAGGTCCGGGAAATTGACAACCGGGGCCGCGTCAACCTCACTCGTTTGGGCATTCATCCCGACGAAGCTGCTGCCGCGCGTGAAGCTGTGACTGCGGAATAAGTAACATTAGGTTTTAGCCAGTGAACTGGTATATCGGTTCACTGGCTAAAACTCTTAATTCAAGCGATCGCTTTTTTCCTAACTGGAGAAGGGCGATCGCTTTGAGTTTAATTCTGGGTTCCTAAGTAAAACTGCCCCCTCAAAGCCTTAAACTGGAGGTTGCATTTCGAAGTGTTGTGAGTTTGGCTGAAGCACCTGTGCGCAAAATCGTTATTGCTGGCAACTGGAAAATGTACAAAACCCAGGCAGAATCCCTGGAGTTTTTGCAAGGATTTATGTCCGAATTGGATGCAACCCCAGATGAGCGGGAAGTAGTTGTTTGCGCTCCGTTTACAGATTTAGGACTGTTGTCTAAGAGCCTGCATGGTAGCCGAGTTCAGTTAGGCGCTCAGAACGTTCATTGGGAAGACGTGGGTGCCTACACGGGTGAAATTGCTGGTGCCATGTTGGCTGAAATTGGGGTGCGGTTTGTAGTCGTGGGTCACAGCGAGCGCCGACAGTACTTTGGTGAAACCGACGAAACCGTAAACTTGCGCCTGAGAGCAGCCCAAAGGCATAACCTCACCCCCATCTTGTGTGTGGGCGAAACCAAGCAACAGCGTGACGCTGGCGAAACCGAAGCCGTGATCTTTAACCAATTGGCAAAAGACTTAATTGGCGTTGACCAACAGAATCTGGTGATTGCCTACGAACCCATCTGGGCGATCGGCACTGGTGATACTTGCGATTCAGCAGAAGCCAATCGCGTGATTGGGTTAATTCGTCAGAAGTTAACCAACGCCAATGTCTCGATTCAGTACGGTGGGTCTGTCAAGCCAGACAATATTGACGAGATTATGGCTCAACCAGAGATCGATGGTGCTTTAGTCGGTGGTGCCAGCTTAGACCCTAAGAGCTTTGCCCGGATCGTCAACCACCAAGCGTAGAACCTAGCAACTATACCCAAGCAGGGCACTCACAAGAGGTGCCCCTGTTAAAAATTATTCCAATGGGGCGTCACTGCTGACCTGGGTCGGCAAGCAGATGGTAAATACGGAACCTTGGCCAAACTCACTCGCAACGGTGATGTCACCCCCCATCATTTGACAGAAACGGCGACTCAGCGATAGACCCAAGCCTGTGCCACCATAGCGACGGGTGGTTGAAGCGTCTGCTTGAGTAAAAGGTTGAAAAATTTGTTGCATCTGCTCTGGGGTAATGCCAATCCCCGTATCAGCAACCTCGAAGATAAAACAGTCTAAGCTTGTAGCTGCTCCTAAAGCCAGGCGGGTCTGGCTTTTGTAGACCGTCAAGGTAATCAGCCCTTGCTGCGTGAATTTGGTGGCATTGTTTAACAAATTGCAGAGGACTTGACGCACCTTCATCAAGTCAGCCTGCATAGAACCTAAATTAGCCGCCAGGTTAACCTGTAGCTTGTTATCGTTTTCTCTCAGAGACAGATAAATGGTGGCAACTACCTCTTCTACTAATGTCGCCAGGTCAAAGGTCTCGATATAGAGATCCATCTTGCCTGCTTCAATTTTGGAGAAATTCAGGATATCGCTGATTAGTGCGAGTAGATGATGTCCTGACCTGCCAATCGTCTCCAAACCGGAAGCAAACTCCTCATGGCCCATTTCTTGCAGTTCTTCTTGAATTAGCTCACTGTAGCCAATCACAGCGTTCAGCGGAGTCCGTAACTCATGGCTCATGTTGGCTAGGAAGGTATTTTTAGCCCGATTAGCGGCTTCCGCTGCTTCCTTTGCCGCTTGCAATTTAGCCTCCGCTTGCTTCCGCTCAGTCACATCTCGCCAAACAATTAAGCGACCTGTTAAGCGGTGGTAGGAGTCAGTCAAGGGAGAAATGCGCAGATCGAAGCAGCGTTCATCCTCGCCAGTGCCAAAGCTGATTTCGGTATGTGCTTCTAAAAGGCTGCCATACTCCTGTAGTAAATGCGGCCACTGGGCCAGCACACGCATGGCAGGTTGCCCGATCGCGGCGGCATTCCACCCAATCATTTGTTGGGCCGCAGGATTGAGGTCTACAATCCGATTTTGGAGGTCTAAAACCATCACGCCATCGCTCATGCTTTCAATGACGGCATCTCTGGCTACGGGCACAATGTCGAGCAGACGGAAGCGGAACAATCCCCAAGCTGTCGCGGCTCCTGTGACTGTGAAAGCAAATGGAGTGAGGTCTAAGTGAGGAAAGGGATTTAAGCGTAAGAGGTAGAGGGCATTAGCGAGCCAAGGCGCGATCGCCCCAATCAATAAAGCCCAAGCTTGCCCTCGATAGAGCTGGGGAGAACGCAGCAACGCTTGCACGACGAGAACCGTGCCCAACCCAGTTATGAGGTAGGAGTAAGCGGCATGAATCCAGAACCCAATGCCGTGGGTCACGCTCAGGAGGGTGTAGGAGCTAATTTGCTCAAGTTCCGTCTGGAACCAAATTAGCCGATGCCACTCGTTCGTCCACACCAGAAGTGACATGACCAGCGGTTCAATGGTCAGCAGGAGCAAGTTTCTCCGAGTCATCCACTTGGTTCGCCCTGTGTACTGGAGGGCAAAGAGTAACCAAGCCGCTGGCACCACCACAATTCCGAAGTACTGAACTTTCCCTGCTAAAACTTTGCTAGCGAGATCGCTGCTACTCAGTTCCCAGATATATCCGAGCAACCATTCTGAAACACCCAACATGAACAGGGCAAAGGTGTTAGCAATACTCGCAGAGCGACGCCGCCATGCCAGGTACACGAGGGTGATGGAGACCCCAGCGGCAATGAGGAGCGGAATAGCATAAGGAGTAGACTGCCAGCGCAGCATCCTAGAAAATCCCCACGTTAATAAAGGGGCAGCCTAAAGAGGCTTGTTCAGAAAAAAGTGCATTTTTTCTAGTAACTGATTGAAGTTGACTGGCTTCGTTTCGTATTCATCGCACCCTGCGGCTAGACATCTTTCGCGATCGCCTGCTAGCGCATGGGCGGTCAGCGCGATGATGGGAATGGTGTGGGTGGTAGGAGCGGCCTTGATCTGTTGAGTTGCTTGCCAACCGTCCAGAACGGGTAGGCTCATGTCCATTAGAATCAAGTCGGGTGTCTCTGCTTGGGCGATCGCGATTGCTTGAATCCCATCGGCAGCATGTACAACTTGGTAGCCACGCTTTTGAAGCCGCCGTAACATCATAAAAGAATTCACCTCGTTGTCTTCAACGAGTAAAATTTTGGTCATATTTTTTTGCTAACCTGCTGGCTCAAAAACGGCTAAATAACGGCTAAATATTATTGCTGTATAACTAAGCGTCTCTATATCTAGTTGTATAGCAAGATGCTGAAATGACCACCGAGTTCCTACGTGGGTTGACTTCACCTTCAGAATAGTCTATTCGGTATCTTTCGCTACTGTATATCTAGTGACTTCAATGCTAATGCGTGCTACCTGGACAATTAGAAATAATCGCTTCGATTGGGGAGTACGTACTTACTTGATGGGAGTTCTGAATGTTACGCCAGACAGCTTTAGTGATGGTGGACAATTTGACTCCTTAGCGACAGCCTTAGAGCAGGCCAAACATTTAGTTGCAGCTGGTGCAGACATTCTAGATATTGGGGGGCAGTCTACCCGACCCCAGGCCGCTGAGATAGATGTAGAAACAGAACTGGCGCGGGTAATTCCGGTGATAAAAGCGGTGCGATCGCAACTGGATGTGCCAATTTCGGTAGATACAACCAGAGCGGTTGTCGCTAGAGCGGCGGTAGAGGCTGGAGCTGACATCATCAACGATATTTCGGGTGCAACCTTTGATCCAGAGATGCTATCTACTGTGGTTGCCCTACAAGTCCCTCTGATCTTGATGCATATCCGAGGCACCCCTCAGACAATGCAACAGTTGACTGATTATCAAGACTTAGCTGGCGAGATTCAAGCCTTTTTGCAAGCTCGCATAGAAGCGGCGATCGCGGCGGGAATTAACCCTGCCCATCTGATGATTGATCCAGGGATTGGCTTTGCCAAAACTTACTCGCAAAACTTAGAACTGCTGCGCCGCATCTCAGAGTTTCGAGCGTTAGGTTGCCCGATTTTGGTTGGGCCTTCCCGCAAAAGTTTTATTGGTCATGTTTTGAATCAGCCGGACCCACAGCAACGAGTCTGGGGAACAGCGGCTGCTTGTTGTGCCGCGATCGCTGGCGGCGCTGATTTACTACGACTGCATGATGTCCAGGAGTTGCGAGATGTTTGCCTTGTAGCAGATGCAATTTGGCGGCAAGAACTGGCTTAACTTACAGGTAAAACCTGCCTGAGTCAGGATGAAGCACCATTGCCAGGACCGCCACCGAGTCCCGGATCAAAACCATCGGGCGTGGTTGGTGTTTCCATCAAGTTCTCCAAAGCTTCGCTCAAAGCCTTCGGGTCCATGAAAATGACTTTGGAGTTAGGACTTTCACTAATTTTTTCATTAGCTTCTACATACCGCTGAGCAATTAGGTACTTCAGCACCTCACTCGTATTGGGTTGAGCTTGCAGCGCTTTCGCAATTAACCGCATCGATTCAACCGTGCCCTCTGCCTCAGAAATGGAAGCCCGCTTGCGAATTTCCGCCGCTCGTTGCTGCGCCATCGATTCTAGGAGGGAGGGAGGCGGTGAAATGTTCTGCACCTCAACCCGCGTTACTTTCACGCCCCAAGCTGCGGTCGCTTCATCGAGCTGATGCAGTAGAGTTTGGTTAATTTCGGAGCGAGATGAATAGGTGTCTTCTACTTTCATTTGGCCCAAAGCCGATCGCAGAGTTGTTAGCACCAGGTTTTTAATCCCCAACTCCACATCTTCTACCGAGTAGAATGCTCGCTCTAGCTCTAGAATCCGCCAATAAACCACCGCATCCGCTTTCAAAGCCACGTTGTCTTTGGTAATGGCTTCTTGGGGTTCTACGTCTAAGACTTGCTCCCGTACCGTGTCTTCCAAAACAATGGAGTCTACAAAAGGCACGATAAAGTTCAAGCCAGGAGTGAGTTTGCGGTGATAGCGGCCCAGACGTTCTACCAGCGCTTCGTTGCCTTGGTTGATGATTTTTACAGAGCCAACGGTATAACCCACAATGACTAAAGCTAATGCGGCAAGAATAGACTCCATAAGTCAATCAACTCCCGATGAGTGGGTTGGGCAGAAACGCAGAGCCAAAATTACTCAGACTATGACTTTTCAGTTTAGTGGTTAGTTTAGTCAGCTTGAAGAGAGTCTGTCTGAAATGTTAAGGTCCGGGTAGTTGGCAGGGATAACCAGGAGGGTGTTGCGTTGCCGCCCCACTACATAGACCCGCTGCTGGATTGCGATCGCCACATCTGGCAACTGACAGCAAGCTTGCCAAAGCGTTCCTTCATAAATGACAAGCCCCATTCCACCTGCCGGAATGGCAGTTCTGACCCAAGCTTCGGTATCGTGCTTGAGAGTTTTGGCTTCTTTCGGCATCAGCGATCGCATGAAACTCGCTAGGGTGAAGGACAGCACCCCCCATAAAATCATTTGGGCAAGGGGAGAAGGAACGCCAATGGTGGCGATCGCGGTAATGATGGCGGCGATGCCTAAAGCCGGGATACTCGGTTCAGGAATCAGCGTCCCCAAGGCTAGACAGAGCATGCCGCCAATCAGCCACAGACTATGAGCAGGTAAAGTTACCACCAGAGGTGACCAGTGAAGAGGGGATTCGGATACCAGCATTTGCAAGGGAGCTAGGCTACGTCATGCAGCGTCAATCGTGCAGCTCCAAGCTGGTTGGCAAGATAGTTCAGTTGCTAGATCCTACTTCCAGTGTACAAACTAGTGACTCGTTCTGTTGGAATGTCACCAGTCGGGCTTTTGCCATCCTAATCAGCTAGACAACGATCAGCCAGAACCTGGACGATGCGAACCGAGTTGCCACGCAGAGCTGCCAAATGAGGCACTAACGGTGTAAAGCACTGAGTTACAAGCCACGAAATAATAGGCCAGCGCCGAAACCTGCTGATTTACTTGAGTATTCAGTTGATGAGGTGGTAGGGCTGCTACCTTCATCCAAGGCGCTAAGCTGGCTGGCAATTTTGTGTTCAGGCGTAGCGGAATTTGGGCTGTAGAGAGTGATTGGGCGTAGCCAGAAGTTAAAAACGGTTGGTATTGCTTAGCTTCTGGAGTCAGTTGCTTGATAAAAGCCAAACTCACTCCTTGCAGCAATTGGCGGAGATTTGCGGTTTCTTTGCCTTGCCGTTCTCGCACTAAAGCACTTTGGGTAATCAAGTCACTAAAATTCGCTGGATCACCCACACTCAGATGAGTCCCTCCGATCGCGGTGACCAAATATTTAGGATTAGGCAGTTGGGCAAAAGGTTGTAACTGGTGGGTTAGGGTCGGGGTCAGGCTGTCTTCTGTACCCGTCAAAATCAAGGTTGGCGTCGCGACTCGCTTCAACCCTTCTGGCCCAAACAAGCGACCAATGACGGGATTGAGGGCGATCGCCTGCACCACTCTTGGATCGCGCAAGCTCACCCGACGTTCTGGTAGATCAATAGCGGTACATTGCAACCAGTCGGCGGGAGATAAACCGAGGGGGATGTGCTCTTGGCAAAACTGGCGCAACCCGACCACATTCAGTTCCGCTCCTGCCAAAGCCAAGGCTGTGTACCCTCCTAACGAGTGCCCCATGACGCTGGCTTGGTTAGTATTTAGCTTCCCCCGCAAGGCACCAGGCTTCTGATTCAGTTGTGCCAACTGATCTAGCAAAAAGCTGACATCTCTGGGTCGCTCAACAAACTCGGCGGCTGAGAGTAAAGTATCGCGAGCCTGACCTGGTGAAGGACTGGCTAACCAGGCCATGTTACTGCCAGGATGCTCGATCGCGGCTACCGTCAGCCCATAGGAAGCTAAATGACGTGCCAGATAAGCCAGAAAAGTTCGATTTGCGCCAAAGCCGTGAGAAAGCACAACCAAAGGACCACTAGGGCGATCGCTCCAGTAAAGATCCACAGGAAGAGTACGCTGGCGTTGGCGATCGCGCAGCACCAGAGTCTTTTGCTCTACGACTTGAGGACCAGGCACCGTAGGGTCAAAGGCGGCAGTAAAAGCAGAGTCTACCTTCAACTCGCGCTCTAAAATGGGGCTGAGAGCTTGGCTTTCCCAGTAGGAAAAGTTGAGTTGAGAGGCGAGCGCCGCGATCGAAGTGACATCTACCGTCACAGTTTCTTGGGGGAATGCTCTCAAGATCGCCAGGACACTCAAGCCATCGACCTGACGGGCCGCCAACGTAATCGCGGCTTGCAGTTGTTCTACATTACTACCCGGAATCGCCACGCCCAAGGCAGCTAGCATTCTTTGCCCAGCGGGGGAGCGCAACAGCTCATTCACGACTTGATCGCCAATATTCGGGTCAAGTTCTAGGCGATCGGCCAGAGCTTTGCGGATATCAGGGGTCAAGACTAGCGCATAAGGTTTGAGTGCGGGAGACAGTTTTCCCGTCTTGGCAAATTCTTCTAAATCCGCGATCGCGATCGTCTGCTGAAAGGGGCCGAGGCGTAACGTGAGCCGTTCTGCCGCATGACTAGGGCTGGCAATACTGCAACTAAGCGCGACAGCAGCACTGCATAAGAGCCCTTGCATCCACCTTTGATAACGTTGTGGTAAGGCTGAAGGGATGGCTGGGGAGGAGGCGACTCTCGGCTGAGGCCAGAAAAACTGCGGCATGTTCTCGAATGGCGACAAGTTCAACATCAATGAACTGCTAGAACCGCTTTGGCAAATGACTCTGGGCTATGCAAAAGCCTAAGTTTGCCAAAACACTTAGCAAGACAATTTGGTAGAAGGAATCTGTTGCGGGTTGTTCCCACCTGCTTTAAAGGTAGTAGAAAGTTGAAGCGTTTGATGTATTCCTAATGCCGAGCGGCCGAAAGATTGGTGAGAAATTGGTTAGGGAGTCGGAGCGGGGACAGCAAATTCTTGAGCTGCAAATTTGCGCCCGGAAACGGGGTCAATCACAATGCCGTAGCCAAACTTGACGTACTCTGGCTTCAAAATATTGTCTCGATGGCCGTTGCTATACATCCAGCCCTTCTGAAACATTTCAATATCTCGGTAGGTGAGTCCGACGCTAGAGTCTTGGACATAAATAATGTTCTCTCCTACGCCCACTCGCGGAGTCCCACCGATCGCGTGAAACCGCTCGGTCGGCGTGCGGCCCTCTAACGAGTTGTGAGCAAAATAGTGCCGATTCATCATGTCTTGGGCATGGAGTTGTGCGGCTTGGGAGAGGAGCGGATCTTCTACCAAAGTAGGCAAGCCGTTGAGTTGGCGATCGCGGTTCATCACCTCCAGGCCAAGCTTCTGTAGCTCTGGCAAAGAGCGGGGTGCGGAAGCAGTCCAAAGAGTCGCGATCGGCAGACCAATCTTCCAATTGCTGCCACCAGGACCGTTATAGAGACCGAGATGGAAAACTTTTTCCGGTGATAGCTCCGCCCAAAAATAGTGCGCATCTAACGGATGGCCGCGTTGGGCCTGCTTGATGTAATGAAAAACGGGTGGAATCGTCCATAGGACTGCAAACAAGGCAGCGTAGCTTAACCAAACCTGTTTAGGGCAAGTCTTGCGCCAACTCGATCGCGAACTGCGGGAAGACAAACTTGACATACTGCGATCGCCCTATAGGATGCTCCATTTTCCGGGTTTATCCTATAAAAAGGCAGCTAGCAGAGATACCGTGAAAGCACCGTTGCGATCGCTTCTCAGAAATTTCATGCCCGTAAAAGTGCGACATTGAGCGGGTTTCAATCTCCAGTGATATGTACCACTAGCTCGCGGGTGTGACTGCGTTGGCGATGCTCCCACACATAAATGCCTTGCCAGGTGCCTAGGACTAATCGACCCTGAGCGATCGGAATTTGCTCGGAGCTGTGAGTTAAGGCCGTTCGGATGTGAGCGGGCATATCGTCTGGGCCTTCAGCGCTATGAATGTAGCGTTGGCTATCTTCGGGGACAAGCTTGGCAAAAAAGTTTTCTAAATCGCGTAACACGTCTGGGTCAGCATTTTCCTGAATTAGCAAGCTCGCCGAAGTATGCCGCAGAAACAAAGTACAGAGTCCCGTCTCAATCCCTGACTCCGCCACGATCGCCTGAATCTTGGAGGTGATTGTAGCCAGCGACTTACCCGCAGTTGAGATGGTCACGAAACGTTGGTAATGGCGCATGAATTTTGAATAGCTGGTTAATTGAATAAATTTACTGGGCAAAGTGCTGAATCACCGCTTCAGCGATCGCCTGATTGCCATCGGTTCTGACCGCTTCAGACTGACGCGGGGGTTGAGGTGATTGGCGTAAAAACTCCCAGTTGCTGTGGAAAAATTCATCTGGTTGCAGAATTTGATGCTGAGCATGATCCTGGATGCCTGCTAGCAACACGGGCGATTCAGCAAAGTCATCGCGAGTAATGGTGATAATCGGCAAGTTCTGACGGCAGGCTTCGGCAAAGGTGCTGTATCCCGGTTTGGAGACTAAACGGCCACACAGCGGCATAAAGTCAACCGGACGGTATTGGTGATCAGTGACTTGGCGTATGTTCGGTAAATCTGGAGCTTGGCGATCGAAGGTGATGAATTGCCAATCAGGGAAGCGCTGCAAATTCTGATAGGGAATTTGATCTAGACCCAAACCGCCGAAGGTGAGTAAGACGGTTCGCTCTGGCAGGGCAGTGAGATTAAACGTGGCGCGGAGCTGATCTAAATCAAAGCGAGGCGAGCCTCCGGTTAAACCCACATCTGTGATTTGGGGAAAGGCGCTCATCGATTCGTGGAAAGGTAGGCGAAACAGGCGATCGCACTGTTGGAAACAACCCCGAATCCAATCGGCAATTTCTACAAACTCACCGCCCCAAGCTTGATAGATAAAGTCCCAACCAAAGTTGCTCATCATCCAGCAAGGTACGCCTGCGGCTTTGGCAATTTTGGCAGCTAGAGGTGGAATATCTGCCAACACCAGCCCCACACGATTTTGCTGAATAAAGTTCACTTCTGAGGCAATCAGCGATCGCTCTTGGGCCCGGATATGCCGCAGTTTTTCCAGCGTGGCGGCTTTGTCCATCGTGATGCTGTCGCTTTGGATAATCCCGACATCTAAGCCACGGGGACGGTGAATAAAATCGCCAGTCACATACGACTCCAGTAACCAACGTGGTGCCGTTGTCACCATTGCCACCAAAATCTCTGGGCAGAGGCGTTGAATTTCTGCCACTACCGAAGCAGCACGAGTGGCATGACCAAAACCGTGATTGGTGATTGCCACATATAAAACGGGTCGCGACATGCCTAAGCTCTCCTCCTACCCCACCGTTTGACAAAACTGCTGCACGCCTTCCACCAAGCGATCGATCTCCGATTCTAAAGTCAGGTAATGCACACAAGCACGGACACAATCAGGATTCAAAATGGTACGAACCATTAAACCTTGGCTCTCTAAAAACTGGGCCAGTTGGCGGTGCGATCGCCCAGAAGCTTGATCTACCTGAAACGAAACCAAACCTGCCTCCGGTGGTGCAGTCCGCAAGCAATGCACAGAAGATAATTCCTTCAGTTGCTGCCACAGATAAGCACTCAGAGTTTGAATCCGCTGATAACGAGCTTCCACTGAACCCCATTCGCTCTGAGTCGCGATCGCCACTCTCAACGCAGGATACAAGGCATAGTCGGAAGTGGCTACCTCAAACCGTTTGCCGCCTCGTTCCCACCCTGCGGGTTGGCCATTGACATCCGTGGTGATGCCTCGCCAGCCAATAAAGGTTGGTTGCAAGGTTTCTAACGCTTCTGGGCGAATGTATAGCCCACCGACTCCTGCGGGGCCACACCACCACTTATGACCTGTAAACGCATAAAAATCTACCGCTAGCGCTGCCAAATCGAGCGGTAAAACTCCTACCGACTGTGCTGCATCCACTAAAACCCGTACCGGATGTTGCTGAGTTGGGTAGGCGTGGCAAGCCGCCACAATTTCTCCTAGGGGAAGCAACTGGCCCGTGTTCCACAGAATATGGCTGAGAACAACCAGGCGAGTATTAGCTGTTAAATGTTGCGCGATCGCCGCCACGGGATCACCTTCATTCAGCGTTGCCATCAGCGGACAAACATCTACCGCTACGCCAAACCGACGTTGAATTTCTTGAACCACAGCGATGATGCTTTGATGCTCACAGTCAGTCATCAAAATGCGATCGCCAGGTTGCCAATTGATACCCCAGAGTGCAATATTGCAGCCCGTCGAGACGCTATCCGTCAAGGTGATGGTTTCAGCCGTTACGCCCAACTCTGCGGCGATCGTTTGGCGAGTTTGCTGAGATTCCTGATTAATCCAGACATTGCTGCTATTAGAAAATGGGCCAGCTTGTTGCATATGCAAGTGCGCTTGCTGCATTGCTGCTAAAGCCGCTTGGGGCATTGGGCCTTGACCACCGTAGTTGAAATAAGCTTTATTCGCTAAGGCAGGAAACTGGTGGCGATGACGCTCTAGAAGGTGATGAACCGGAAGCTTGCTGGTCATTAGCGGCTCAAGTCAGTGGGCAAGCCTTAGCATTTTAGCAATTTAAGTTATCACGACATGCTCGTAACCTTAGAATGTTCAATGATTTAGCAATTTGCCTAGAGAAATCAATCCTGGGATACATCCCCAATTAGATAGATTCTTATAAATTATTTAAGGAAAAATATTTGATGTTCGTGTGAGGAACTAGAGTCCCTATGGCAAACTGGCAACTACGTAGCTCCCTGTTGAAATCTGCTCTGATTGTTGGACTAGCGACTGTAATGGGTGCTAGTGGCAGCATCGGCATGGCTCTGATCGGGGAGCAGAGCGCGATCGCTCAAGAACAAGCTCCCGCCGAGGAGACTCCTGCTGAGGAAACCCCAGCTGAAGAGATTCCTGCTGAAGAGGCTCCCGCCGAAGAAGCTCCCGCCGAAGAGACCCCTGCTGAGGAAACCCCAACTGAAGAGGCTCCTGCTGAGGAAGCTCCCGTTGAAGAGACCCCTGCCGAGGAAACCCCTGCCGAGGAAACCCCCGCTCCTGCCGAGCAAGCTTCTGACCAACGAGTCCTTCCCATCGTGCTTGTCTCTACTGCTGGAGAAACGGCTAGCACCACAGTTATTCCTGGCTACCAGCCTCGCTTTAGCAAGATTTTAGGCAGTGGTGCCCTACTTGTGAACGACGAAGATCAAGTCACAGGCTACTACTTCGCGACCACAGGTTTAGAGCCTAGCCAGACTCTGCCTTATCACTTTCATGGCGCTCTGACTGGTGCTAACCCCACCAGTTGCGAAGGCGACAAAGCTCTATTAGATTCCGAAGTTGGTGGCGGCGTCATTACAGATTTGGCCGCGATCGCACCACTGCAATCTAGCGCTGGTGGCTTTGGTCGGGTTGGTTCACCCTTCAATCCTGTTCAGCTATCTGCCCCGGTTGCTTTGGCAGACATCGGCTACCTAAACATCCACTCGACCCAAGGCACTCCTGTTGGCCCTGGCATCGTTTGTGCCAACGTACGTCTAGATCCCGCTGGCTTCGTGCGTAAGTAAGCGTTTTGGTAGGGCCAAAGTTTGGAATGATTTGAGCGGTATGGACTACTCAAATCATTCTCATATACAACCACCAGAGGCCTTTTGCCGTTGCTGATCCTGAGATGAATCTGGGTTCTTCGACAAAGTAGGCTGATTTAGCAGTCTCTAAATACCACAACTAAGCAAATTTCCTGCTAGCGTTGAAGGCATGTTCCTGACTACTGAACTCCTACTACAGTATCAACGCTGTAGTCGAAGAGCCTTCCTAGATATCTATGGGGATCTCACTCAACGAGATCCTCCGAGCGATTACTTGCTCAAGTTAATCCAGGACAGCGCGGCTCATCGACGAACTGTGTTGACAGAGTATGCTTGGCAGCAACCCACCTGGCCGCCGAGAGATTGGATTGCCGGGGGCCAAGCCACCCTGGAAATGATGCGGCAGGGAGTAGAGTGCATTTACCAAGGGGTTCTCCTAAGGGAGACACCAGAAGGAGTGACCTTGGTGAGTCAGCCCGATCTCCTGATCAAGCAACCTGGTCAGTCTTACTTTGGCGATTGGATTTA
This sequence comes from Trichocoleus desertorum AS-A10, assembly GCF_039962155.1. NCBI lineage: Bacteria > Bacillati > Cyanobacteriota > Cyanophyceae > Leptolyngbyales > Trichocoleusaceae > Trichocoleus > Trichocoleus desertorum. Next base: position 22,572 of record NZ_JAMPKN010000003.1, read on the forward strand.
CGTCCCAACTGAAATTAGGTTAGGCAAGCGCCCCAAGCTGGAATACCAAATTCTGGCTACGTTTCATACCTATGTTTTGGCTGCGGTGCAAGGCGCTTGGCCTGAGACAAGTTGGCTGATTCTGCGAGAAAAAGGAGCTTACGAAGTCGATTTGTGGACTTTGTTGCCCCAGATGCAAACGATTTTGCAAGAGTGTTTGCAAACTCTGCTTGCCCCAGAAGCCCCCGAAGTTTTCATTGCTCGCAACCGCTGTAACCTGTGTGGTTGGCTGAACTACTGTTCGGGAGTAGCACAAGCGCAACGGCATCTATCGCTGCTGCCTGGAGTCACTGCTAGCCGCTACACTCAGTTGCAAGCCCTTGATCTAGTTACAGTCGAATCTTTAGCCAGTTCTACACCAACCAGGCTGGAGACTTTACCTGGCTTTGGTCCAGAAGTAGCTCAAAGGCTAGTTTGGCAAGCGCAAGCTGTGTTAGAGAACCGAGCGATCGCCTACCCAGACAAGTCACCTTCCAGCAAGCCTTTAAACTTGTCCCAAGAACTGCCGACTGCCCCAGTCGAACTTTATTTTGACATTGAAGCCGAACCAGACCTGAATGTGGCTTTTCTACACGGGGTATTGGTTGTTGATCGCCGAACTCAGCAAGAAACATTCCATCCCTTGTTGGCGGAGCGGCCAGAAGACGAGGTTTTGGTTTGGCAGCAGTTTTTGGAGTTAGTCAACGACTATCCAGATGCTCCGATTTTTCATTTCTGCCCCTATGAGCCTCAAACCGTAGCGCGCTTGGCGAAGCTGTACGACACACCATCTCCTTGGGTGCGACCACTGCTCAACCGCTTTGTCGATTTGCATGAGCGGGTGACTCGTACGGTAATTTTGCCCGTCGAAAGCTATGCCCTCAAACCGATCGCTCGTTGGGTGGGGTTTGACTGGCGCGATGCCAAAGCGAATGGAGCCCAGGCAATCTGCTGGTATAGCCAGTGGCTAGAAACGGGAGATCGCGCTTACCTAGATGCGATCGTGCAGTACAACGAAGATGATTGTCGAGCCACTTACCAGATCAAAGAGTGGCTGGTAGGTTTCTTGCAGGAATCACTTTGCTCAGAGTTGGTCTAGGGGTTCTGCGCCAGAAATTTTGCGTCCCAGAATCACTAAATCTCGCTCTACGCCATCGAGACTAGCGACTTGCGGGAGATAGCCCCACTGCTGGAAGCCAAATTTCTCAAACAACCGCAAACTCGGTTGGTTATGAGCAAAGATGAAGCCGAGCAAGTTTTTTAAGCCTAGCTGGGGGCTGTGCTGAATGGCTTGCTGCAAAAGAATTTGCCCAATTCCTCGACGCTGATAAGGTGCAGCTACGTAAACACTCACTTCGGCAGTGGCTTGGTAGGCGGGTCTGCCATAAAAAGATTGAAAGCTGAGCCAACCCACCACAGTTTGCTCCTGCTCCATTACCCATAAAGGTCGAGATTGATAGTTGCGATCGCGTAACCAAGCCAAACGGCTCTCTACGGTGACAGGTTGAGTATCCGCTGTGACCCTGCGGCTAGGAATGGTGGCATTGTAAATTTCTACGATCGCGGGTAGGTCAGCCTCCACCGCATCCCGAATTGGCATCTAAAAAACCCCTCAAGAAAAATTTGAGAAAACGTTTGACAAACCCGTGAAACATCAGCATAATAGAAATCGCGACTTGCAAGGGACTGTAGTTCAATTGGTTAGAGCACCGCCCTGTCACGGCGGAAGTTGCGGGTTCGAGCCCCGTCAGTCCCGTAAAATAAAATGTGAAGCATGAGGGATGAAGGATGAATTAAAATCTTCTTCATCCCTCATCCTTTTTCATCCCGCCTAATTGCATCCTTTCTAACTTTGACCTATGACTGTTCGAGTCCGTCTTGCCCCCAGTCCCACAGGGAACTTGCATATTGGTACTGCCAGAACTGCGGTTTTTAACTGGCTGTTTGCCCGCCATCAGGGTGGTCAATTCATCTTGCGGATTGAGGACACTGACATAGAGCGATCGCGTCCGGAATACACCCAAAACATCCTGGAAGGTTTGACCTGGCTAGGCATGACCTGGGATGAAGGGCCGTTCTACCAAACTCAACGGATGGACTTGTATCGGCAGGCAATTCAATCTCTGCTCGACAAAGGCTTAGCTTACCGCAGCTACGAAACGCCGGAAGAGTTGGATGCCATGCGGGAAGCCCAGAAGGCGAGAAGCGAGGCTCCTCGGTACGACAACCGTCACCGTAACCTGACACCTGAGCAAGAAGCAGCTTTTATTGCTGAGGGTCGTCAGCCAGTCATTCGGTTCAAAATCGAGGATGGCCGAGAAATTAGCTGGAATGACTTAGTCCGGGGCAAAGTCACTTGGAAAGGGCGAGATCTGGGCGGCGATATGGTGATTGCGCGGGCCGCTGCCGCTGATGAAATTGGACCACCCCTCTACAACTTTGTCGTGGTTGTCGATGATATTGACATGAAAATCTCCCATGTGATTCGGGGAGAAGACCATATTGGCAACACGCCCAAACAAATTCTGCTCTACGAAGCCTTAGGTGCTACAGCGCCAGAGTTCGGTCACACGCCACTGATTCTAAACTCATCGGGAGCCAAGCTCTCTAAGCGGGATGGCGTCACTTCCATTTCCGATTTTAAGCAGATGGGCTACGTGCCAGAAGCCTTAGCCAACTACATGACCTTGCTCGGTTGGTCTGCACCAGACGCCACTCAAGAGTTGTTTACCCTACCTGAAGCAGCTGAGCTGTTTAGCTTCGATCGCGTCAATAAAGCAGGAGCCAAGTTTGACTGGGATAAGCTGAATTGGATCAACAGCCAATACTTGCATGCAATGCCTGTCGATCGCCTGACAGATTTGTTAATTCCCTTTTGGCAAGCCGCTGGGTACCAGTTTGACCCCACAGGCGATCGCGCTTGGCTAGAGGAGCTCACGAGTTTACTAGCAGCGAGCTTGGTACTTCTAAAAGATGCAGTCGAGATGAGCCAGTTGTTCTTCAACCCGATTGCTTTCACTGATGAAGCCAAGACACAACTCCAGCAAGCAGGCTCGGCTGCTACTCTGCAAGCGGTGGCTGCGGCTTTACCAAGCGACCACAGTCTGACTGCCGAGCAAGCGCAAGACATCATCAAGCAGGTGGTGAAAGAGCAGAACGTCAAGAAAGGCCTAGTGATGCGATCGCTACGTGCCGGATTGACTGGAGATTTACAGGGGCCTGATTTACTTCAGTCTTGGCTGCTTCTGCATCAGAAGGGACAAGATTTACCCCGTCTGCAACAAGCTTTGACGGTGGCTCAGTAAATCTTCGCATCAGCTTTGTAGCAAATTAACTCAATCAAAACGAAAGATACTAGTTACTGAGGGAGATAGGGTGGTAAAACTATCTCAAGCAAAGGGTAGGGAACTCCGTTAGGAACCCTACCGTCTTTTTTACAAGAGTAGTTCTCACCAATCATTTACGGAGTGGGATCGGGCGCAAGCGGGCTCATTACACTCCGAATAACAAAAATGTAGGTTTAGAGCAATGGTGATCTGTTAGCGGCATGATTGCTATTTGCTACATTCCGTCAGTAAGCAGTTAAGGGCAACCAGAATGCGCAACAGTGGGCTAGGCAGAGGAGTAGGATTGCCAATCGCGATCGCGATCGTAGCTGGAGGTTTGATCACGACCCCGGCACAAGCGCAGTCAGCCCAATCTCCCTTACTTTCGATCTTTGAAAACGTTAAACTCGGTCCCAAGTTTTCCCCAGACCCAACTAGAATTCAGGGTATTAGTGGGGGGTCAGTGGCGGCTACAAGTATTGCAAAACGCAATGATACGATAACAGGGCCGTGCAGCGGTTATATGGATACTAAGCCAGACCACACCCTCTCGCTGACAGGCTTTTTCGATTACCTCAGCTTGGAAGTCGAAAGCCCTGAAGATACTACCTTGGTGATTCAAGGGCCAGGTGGCACCTGGTGTAATGATGACCATCAAGGCAAAAACCCTGGTATTGCAGGTCAATGGCTTGCTGGAACCTATAAAATCTGGATCGGTTCCTACAAACCTGCTAGCTACCATCCTTACCGCATCAAGCTCTCAGAAGTTCGTTAATGGTTGTCCGTCCATCATCTCAGCCTATCCATTAATGAGTTTAATGAGTTCAGTTTGAGTGGGGAGTTGCTAAGGTGCCAATTCAGTGACTCCACACTCAAGGGCTGAGGCCTTTGCTAGAGGGCCAATCTAAATGACTTAGAAATCTTCTAGAAGAGAGCTGAGGCGGCTCAAAATTGGATCAGATTCGGGAGATAAAGCCGCTGTTTTTGAGACTGGCTCCTTGATAACAAAGATAGGTTCAAGGGCAATGGGGTCAGTAGGAATGCAAGTCTGAGGTGATAATGGTGACGAAACTTCAACCATGCTAGGTGGAGGAGTCGGCACGGAAGAGGGTAAGGTTGATGGAGCCTGGCTAAGCTGAGATTGTAGGTCTGAAAACTGCTGAGCAATGTGAGTCTCGATCGCTTCAACTTGAGTCGTCAAGTGAATGAGCTGACTAGTTAGTTGATTGAGATACTCCGTTGTCGGATTATTCGTGGGTTGTTTCCAGCTAGAAAACCCGCGATCGCTCTTCGTTCCCAATTCCTCTAACTGCTGAATAACTTGCCTGAGCTGAGCTTCAAGCTGATCAAATTGTTGGGATTGGCTAGCAACTAACTTTGCCTCTAGTTGGGCTACTTGTTGCTGGATTGGTGTTAAGGCTGCTTCAAAGTCAATAGCATGACTAACATCGTGATTGACAGACTGAGTGGGCTCAGTGGCTAATAAGGTTTGCTGGAGCGCTTGCTTACAGAGATCACTGAAACTGTCGTACTGCTCTTCGCTCAATGCTGCTTCGATCGCCGCCAGCAAAGTTTGGTCAGCAGCTTCCGGAGTAAATGTAATAGATTTATTCGTCTTTTTCGGGGGAGTGGGCATGGCAGTCAGACCTTGGTGAGTTGAGGATTAACAGTTGCCAACTGGGCGCGACCATAGAGGTATTGGCCTAAGGCATTCGCTTTGCGCGACGGTTGGGCGAGGTGAATACGCAACTGCGCCTCCTCTAGCAAGGGTTGAAAATCTGGCCAGAAAAATTCGCCGCCCCCACCACTGACGATCACATCTGTAACTCGTTCTGGTAGCCAAGCGATTAAACGGTTCGACAACTCACGGGCAAAACTCTTCCGCAAGCTGGGCAGAATAGCATCCAAATCCGTTGGGCGAGTGGCACCACGCGGACGATAAAACCGTTGTCCTTGAGGTCGATTCACCGCTTCGATTAACGAGAGCGACTGACTATCTGCGCCTTGAATTTGACTTGCCACTTGGTCGTAAAACTGGTTCATGGCAAAGGGTTCGCTCTTGGAGGCTCCGCGCGCAAACCGAAAGCGATCGACCATGAGAAAGTCGGTAGTTTGGTGGCCAATATCCACGATCGCGACTGACAAATTTGGTAAGTCGGGACTATGAGCATCTTTGTCTTGGGCTTCACACCAAATCAGGCTGCCATAGCCTTCTGGCATCACCCACACCTGCTGAATGTTGACCGCGATCGCTTCTCCTCGGTAAGCCAAAACATGAGGCGATCGCAGCAAACTGATTAATTGTTCTTTTTCGCGATCGAACTGCTCTTGAGAGTGGTAGGGCAATCCCAAAACCACAGCTAAATCCCCGCTGAGATTGAAATGCCCTATGCAAGCCAACACCTTCACCAAGGCATCTTCAACCTTGGATTGTCCTACGCCTAAGTTGGCTCCAAAGTCGGCTGCTAATTGCCCGATCGCGTAGCCTCGACCTTGGTGCTCCAACCAAATATCTAATAGCGCATCGGTAGAACGGGACTCAAACCCACCCCGTCGCACTTGATCAACGGTTAAGTGAGCGACATTAGCAGCAATCAGTACTACATCATCGGGATAGCGGCTCACGCAAGCTTTAGTAGAAGTTCGACCTAAGTCAATACTCAAAACTGCAGCATTGCTGGAATGGCCATTGAGTGAATTAGAGGGTTGTCTGGCAGTCATCGAATTATTCACCTCTCGCTTAAATTCATAACTGTGCATGCCCTGTCTTGACCACGAAGCACTGATTCAAGCCCCCAGGAGGGATGGTTGAATAGCCAAAACTCGGTAAAGTCTTGGCATAGGTACTAAGAAATGGATACTGAAAAAAGCCTGAGTCTGGCTGAGCCTAGACCTGGTAAACCTAGCTTTGTAAATCCAGATCTGGCGATCGCTTTCTTTAGGCCCTATTTCTATAGTACAAAAGTACTATATAGCATGGTTTATGAGGAGACAAACCCCTTTGCTTGCCCCAATCCTGATAATTAAGTTAAATTTGATTAAGAAGTTGTTTTAACCGTTCTTAAGCAAGCTCCGACAAACCTGAGCTTGTATAGATATGAAGCTAAGGGAAATTAATTTAGCTGCCCTTGATTCAAAAACTCTATTCTGCGAGTGGGATGGCTCACTCACGCCGAATCTAACTGTTGTGCTCCGTGTTGCTCCGTATATAGAGGCCACTAACTTATGAAATTGTCTTGGAAAACAGTGCTGCTGTGGGCACTGCCCGCTGTGGTCATCGGTTTCTTCTTTTGGCAAGGCGCTTTTGCTCCAACTCCAGTAGATATGAGCAAAAACGCGGCAAGTACCCGCATGACCTACGGGCGCTTTTTGGAATATCTAGACGCAAGTCGAGTCACAAGTGTTGACCTTTATGAAGGAGGACGGACAGCAATTGTAGAAGCGGTTGATCCAGAATTAGATAATCGGGTGCAGCGGCTCAGAGTAGATTTGCCTGGTAATGCTCCTGAACTGATTTCCCGCCTCAGAACCGAAAAAATCAGCTTTGATGTGCATCCACCTCGTAATGATGGTGCCATCTGGGGCCTATTGGGGAACCTAGTCTTCCCAATCTTGCTGATTGCGGGACTCTTCTTCTTGTTCCGTCGCTCTAATAATGTGCCAGGTGGCCCTGGTCAAGCTATGAACTTTGGCAAGTCTCGCGCTCGGTTCCAGATGGAAGCGAAAACGGGTGTCATGTTTGAGGATGTGGCAGGCGTAGAAGAAGCCAAAGAAGAGTTGCAAGAAGTTGTAACCTTCCTGAAAAAGCCAGAACGCTTTACTGCCGTTGGAGCCCGCATTCCTAAAGGGGTGTTGCTAGTGGGTCCTCCAGGAACGGGTAAAACCTTGTTGGCTAAGGCGATCGCGGGGGAAGCTGGTGTGCCCTTCTTCAGCATCTCTGGTTCTGAGTTCGTTGAGATGTTTGTTGGTGTGGGTGCTTCTCGCGTCCGTGACCTCTTTAAAAAGGCCAAAGAAAACGCGCCTTGCATCATCTTTATCGATGAGATTGACGCAGTCGGTCGGCAACGGGGCGCAGGCATCGGCGGTGGCAACGATGAGCGGGAACAAACCCTCAACCAGTTGCTCACCGAAATGGATGGCTTCGAAGGCAACACTGGCATCATCATCATTGCCGCAACTAACCGCCCTGATGTCCTAGACTCAGCTTTGCTGCGTCCCGGTCGTTTCGATCGCCAAGTCACGGTAGATGCTCCCGACATCAAAGGCCGTGTAGAAATTTTGCAAGTCCACGCTCGCAACAAGAAGCTATCTGACGAAGTTTCGATCGATTTGGTGGCTCGTCGGACTCCTGGCTTCACCGGGGCAGACTTGGCGAACTTACTGAACGAGGCTGCTATCCTAACCGCACGTCGCCGTAAAGAAGCGATCACCATGCTAGAAATCGACGATGCAGTCGATCGCGTGGTAGCTGGAATGGAAGGCACTCCTCTGGTCGATAGCAAGAGCAAGCGCTTGATTGCTTATCACGAGATTGGCCATGCGGTGATTGGTACCTTGGTCAAAGCTCATGACCCCGTCCAAAAAGTCACTTTGATTCCTCGCGGACAAGCTCAGGGCTTAACCTGGTTTACTCCCAGCGAAGAGCAAGGCTTGATTTCTAAAGCGCAACTGATGGCTCGGATCATGGGAGCTTTAGGCGGTCGTGCGGCTGAGGAAGTGATCTTCGGCGATGCTGAGGTGACTACTGGGGCGGGTAATGACCTGCAACAAGTCAGCAGCATGGCGCGGCAGATGGTGACCCGGTTCGGCATGTCTGACTTAGGCCCCTTGTGCTTAGAGAGCCAGTCAGGCGAAGTGTTCTTGGGCCGAGATTTGATGACTCGTTCGGAGTTCTCCGATGAGATTTCGTCTCGGATTGATGCTCAAGTGCGCTCAATTGTGGAGCACTGCTACGATGAATCTCGTCGCATCATCCGCGAGAACCGTACCGTAATCGATCGCCTGGTGGATCTCTTAATTGAAAAAGAAACCATCGACGGCGACGAGTTCCGCCAAATTGTGGCTGAGTACACGGTAGTACCCGAGAAAGAGCAGTACGTGCCTCAGCTCTAATCTCTAAAACTCAGAAACTCTAAGAAAGGGGATGGTGAAAACTATCCCCTTTCTTGCGTTTACGGCATGACTAGAAGCGTCCTAGCTAAACTCAATTGACTCGTAATACCGACAGTCCTGACACGGCCCTAGAGGATTCACCGCACAACGCAAATGCGCCGATCGCGCATTAAACCGACAGGTAATATCGCCTGTAAGCAACCCCATGCCTTCGACATAGCGCTGGTCGCTAGAAGCTCGACGGAGATTTTGTAAACTCCGACGTTCCGCCGCTACCATTGCCGCCCTTAATCGGTTCTGGGCTCTAGTTTCCGCACGCTGCAACAGCCATAGCGATAATAGGGGAGGCAATAAGCCTAGTGTGATCACTAAAATGATTTCGATCATGGCAGCCCCCTTGCTACAAACATGATGCGATCGCCAAACATTCTTGGGCCGAAAGGCCAGCCTGGTTGACGTTGCTCTACTTAATCACAATCCTAATGAATTCATCTAGGAAGTGTCTAGCTAGCCAAAAATCCCTACAAGTTTTGAGCTTTGCGGAATTCTTCTACCACTTGCTTTACATCGCGGCGTTTGCCGTCTACTTCGTAGTTGAGTCGTCGCATCTCGGTTTCAGAGATTTTACCAGCCAGCCCCTGGAAGACAGAGCGCAGTTCAGGGTGTTTTTGTAGGGTTTCTTGACGCACAATAGGGGCAGCCTCGTAAGGCGGAAAATATTGCTTATCGTCTTGTAGCACCACTAAACCTAGCGAGTCGATCAGGCCATCCGTGGAGTTTCCAGCGACGAGATCGACTTGCTTGTCGGTAAGTGCCCGATACAGCAAGCCTAGGTCCATCACTTTGGGCTGCTCAGCAAATTTGAGATTGTAAGTTTTCGCTAACCCAGGAAAACCATCGGCGCGTTCTAAAAACTCGTAGCCAAACCCTGCTTGCCACTGTGGAGTATATTTGGCGACTTGGGAAAGAGTTTGGAGATTATTCTTACGAGCATCATCGCCCCGAATCACGATCGCGAAGGTGTTGTTGAAGCCTAGCGGTTCTGTCCATTCCAACTGGAACTGCTGAGCATAAGTTTGTTTCACCTGCTGGTAGACCGCCTTGGGATCGCTAATAGCAGTCTGCTTGAGAATTGCTGTGTAAGCGGTGCCTGTGTATTCCGGATAGACGTCTAGCTCGCCAGCTACGATGCCTTGATGGCAGACAAATGTGCCCCCCAGATTCAAACGGCGATCGACTTCGAGATTGGTTTTCGCTTCAATTTCTTGAGCCAGCAACTCCCCTAAAATCACTTGCTCGGTGAAGTTTTTGGAGCCGACCACGATACGCTGATTGCTAGAGTTGCAGCCTGCGATCGCCAAACTCAAAACGCTTGCGATTAAACCCAAGACAACTGTTCTTCTCATCGGGAACCCTTTAGTGTTAGCCGCCGCTCCAGCCAGCCGAAACCAAAATCTGCCAACAACGCCATCACCGCCGCTGGGATTGCGCCAGCCAGAATGAGTTGATTATCCACTACTGCCACGCCGCGAAAGATAAACACCCCTAATCCACCTGCACCGACTGCCGCTGCGATCGTCGCTAAACCCACGCCAATCACCGTCGCCACTCGTACCCCCGCCAGAATGAAGCCCAGGGCCAACGGCAGTTCTACTTGCCACAACAACTGCCAGTCGGTCATGCCCATGCCCACTCCTGCCTCTCGAATCGCCGGATCAACGCTGACAATTCCGGTGTAAGTGCTGCGAATAATAGGGAGTAGGGAGTAGAGAATTAATGCCAAAATCGCCGTCTGTACGCCAATTCCGCCTAAAAATGGCACTGGAATCAAAAAGCCGAACAGCGCCAAACTGGGAATCGTTTGTACAACATTGGCGAATCCTAAAATCGGCTTACCGAGGTGAGGCTTGCGAGTAATCAGAACTCCTAAAGGAATGCCAAACATAATCGCGATCGCCAGGGCAATTCCCACCATCTGCATATGCTCTAGAGTGTGTTGAGCAATCTCACCCGCATAACGGCTCCAAAACTCACCCAGGTTCATTAATTGGCTTCCCGGTCTGACGTGGTATTAAACGGCTGTAAGCACTGGGTAAAGGCTTGCACTTCTGGAAGGGACGATCGCAAAAATTCTTCTCGTGTCCCCCAGAAGCTCAATTGCCCCTCTTGCATTAAGCCAATTCTAGAAGCGAGCAGAAAGGCTTCTTGCACATCATGAGTCACAAATACCACGGTTTTGCCGAGTTGCTGTTGCAGTTGGCGAAACTCTCGCTGAATTTCTAACCGCGTAATCGGATCCAGCGCTCCAAACGGTTCATCCATCAACAATAATGGTGGGTCAGCCGCTAAAGCTCTCGCCACTCCCACTCGTTGCCGTTGACCACCCGAAAGTTCATGAGGATAACGGTGGGCAAAATGCTTGGCGTCTAGGCCCACAAGTTCTAAAAGTTCCTTGACACGGGCAGAGATGCGATCGCGCTCCCATCCTTCCAGAGCAGGTACCACCCCCACATTCCGAGCCACTGTGAAATGCGGAAACAACCCCACTTCCTGAATCACATAACCAACCCGTCGTCGCAGTTGAATCGGATTCCAATGGCTGGTAGGTTTGCCTTCTACCCAAACTTCGCCACTCGTTGGCAATAGCAACCGATTGATCAACTTGAGAGTGGTAGTTTTGCCGCAACCACTCCGCCCCAGCAAAACTAAGATTTCACCTCGATGCACTTCAAAATTTAGTTGAGTAATCAAAGCACGCTGCTTAAGGCGATAGGTAACATCCCAAAACTTAACGGCAACCTGACTCACCTCTGACATCCATCACCTATTCCGCAACCAATTGCTTCTTTCAATCCTAGTTGGATCAGACCTAAACTGCTCAGCGATCGCCCTCAAATCGAGAATGCGATTGACTTACTCTTGAAAGTTTGGCCTACAAAGGCGTAAATCCTCTGAGAAGCAAGTTTTGTCCCAGTAGCGTCTGGCACTACCAAGGGTTTATTGACACTTTCAGATAGGCGAGTCAAGATCTTAAGAAAGGCAAATCTTTGTAAAGGCTGTGTTGCATGTCTTTCGAGTTTTTATCGCTAGAGACTATCCAGGAATTAGCTCGTCAATATGGCTACTGGGCAGTATTTGTAGGTATTCTGCTAGAAAATCTCGGCTTGCCAATTCCCGGTGAAACTGCGACACTTGCTGGCGGTTTCTTGGCGGGTAGCGGTGAACTGAATTACTGGATTGTCCTCGGTAGTGCAGTTCTCGGTGCTTCGCTGGGCGGGACTTGCGGCTATTGGATTGGTAGATGGGGCGGATGGCCACTGCTCGTTGGCCTCGGTCGCATCTTCCGCTTTCGAGAAGAGCAACTGCTAGAAGTCAAAAATCAATTTAGTGAAAACGCCGGAAAGACGGTGTTTTTTGGCCGTTTCATTGCTCTGCTCCGAGTTTTTGCTAGCCCGCTCGCTGGAATTGCCCAGATGCCGTTTCTCAAATTCATGTTTTATAACTTTTTTGGGGCAACGGTTTGGGCTTCTGTAATGGTGACCCTGGCCTTCTTCGCAGGTCGAATCGTGCCCTTAGAACAGCTAGTTGTTTGGGCCGCTCAATTTGCTGGAGTCGCTTTGTTCCTAGCGATCGCCTGGATTGCAGTTCCTATCTGGTTAGAAACTCGTAAAGCTAAGCAATTAGAACGTCCAGATTAATTCTGAAGCTGGATCAAACTAAATCAGCTTTGGATACCTGTTGGTAAATAGGCAAATTTAGCAGATGGAGCAGTTTTGCATTGCTCCATCTGTTTTTTGATTGTCTTAGAGCTTTTGACTAAATCCAAAGCTAAATGGAAAAGGTTAAAGGCGGTTTTGTTGTGACCAAACCCGCGTGGGTAGGCCCCAAACATAGATAAACCCTTCCGCTGCTTTGTGGTCGAACTTGTCTTCTGCGCCGTAGGTTGCCAAGTCTGGGCTGTAGAGGGAGTTGGCAGATTGCCGCCCCACAATATTAGCATTGCCTTTAAATAGCTTGACTCGTACAGTGCCAGAAACGCGCTCTTGGGTCTGTTGCACAAAAGCGTCTAAAGCTCCCTTGAGGGGGCTATACCAGAGGCCGTTGTAGACGAGTTGGCTGTAGGTTTCCTCAATGCCCCGCTTATAGTGGGTGACATCAGCCGTTAGCGTTAGGCTCTCTAAATCTCGGTGAGCTTGAATCAGCACTAAGAGAGCGGGTGCTTCATAAATTTCACGCGACTTAATGCCAACTAAACGGTTCTCCAGCATATCGATCCGCCCGACGCCGTGATTGCCAGCGAGTTCGTTGAGTCGGGTAATCAGCGCTACAGAATCTAAAGCTTCTCCATTCAGGTGGGTCGGCAAACCCTTCTCAAAGCCAATTTCTACGTATTCTGGTTCGTTGGGTGTCTCTGCGATCGCCTTGGTCAAAGCGTAGATTTCTTCTAGAGGCTCAGTCCAAGGGTCTTCTAGGGGGCCTGCTTCAATACTGCGGCCCAAGAGGTTCCGATCGATGCTGTAAGGTGAAGACTTCTTGACTGGAGCAGGAATGCCAAATTTTTCCCCGTAGGCGATCGTTTCTTCCCGGCTCATGCCCCATTCTCTAGCGGGCGCTAAGACTTTGAGATTGGGGTTTAAGGCGGCGATCGAGACATCAAATCGCACTTGGTCATTGCCTTTGCCTGTGCAACCGTGTGCGACCGCATCGGCACCATATTTTTCAGCTGCTTCCACCAATAGCTTGGCAATCAGGGGCCGAGCCAAAGCGGTAGAAAGGGGATAGCGATTCTCGTAGAGTGCATTAGCTTGAATCGCAGGAAAAGCATACGCTTTGATAAAACCTGCCGTTGCATCGATTACCAAGGACTCGCTAGCGCCTGAGTCGAGTGCTTTTTTGCGGATGGGTTCTAGTTCATCCCCTTGGCCCAAGTCGGCTGCTAAGGTAATAACTTCTTCAACCCCCCACTCAGTTTTGAGATAAGGAATGCAGACGGAAGTATCAACTCCGCCGGAGTATGCCAGCACAACTTTCTTGGCGCGACCCATTGATTTTCTCGATTTGGTAGAACAACTGAGTCCCTATTATGCAACCAATATTCATAAATTCTTGTCAGAATCTCTACAGATACATCATTGATGCTTGATTTTGTTGAGTCACTCAAATGCCATAAGCTTTAAGGCTAGCTAGGTAGCCAAGGCATAGCTGAAGATTGGCTGAAGATATTGAGAGTAAGGTTCCCTTGCAGGAGAAGCTGTGTTTTTTAGTGTTGTCATCCCGACCTACAATCGCCAACCGATTTTAGAAAAGTGTTTGAGGGCTTTAGAGCGCCAACACCTAGCAACAGATACCGAGGTGACTGGTTATGAGGTTGTGCTAGTTGATGATGGCTCTACGGATGGCACAGTCGATTGGATACGCACAAGTGCAGCAGAGTTTCCTCATGTCCGGTTGTTTTGCCAAGATCACCAAGGTCCATCTGCGGCTCGGAATTTGGGGGTGCAGCAAGCGATTGGGGATACGATTATTTTTATTGACAGTGACTTGGTTGTTACCGAACAGTTTTTGCAAGCTCATGCGGATGGTCTAAAGCAAGGCCAGCGATCGCTCCCCGCCCCAGCGACCCCCAATGAGCCGCCCCGCCTCTTCACCTACGGTCGAGTGATTAATACCTGCAATTTTGAGCAACCCACCAGTGAGCCCTACAAAGTCACAGATTTCTCAGCCGCCTATTTTGCTACAGGTAATGTCGCGATCGCTCGTTACTGGCTAGAAAAAGCAGGCTTATTTGATACTCAATTCCAACTGTACGGCTGGGAAGATCTGGAGCTAGGCGTGCGGCTAAAGCAATTAGGTCTCAAGCTGATTAAATGCCCCGATGCGGTTGGTTACCATTGGCACCCACCTTTTGCATTAGCAGAAATTCCGCAACTAATTGATAAAGAAATTCAACGCGGACGCATGGGAGTTTTGTTCTATCAAAAGCATCCCACCTGGGAAGTGCGGATGATGATTCAAATGACTTGGCTGCATCGCGTGCTCTGGGGCTTACTCTCTCTAGGCGGCTCCTTAAATGAACGAACCTTAGCTCCTTTGTTGCAATGGTTGATTGAGCAAGGCAAGCCCCAACTAGCCCTAGAGATCGCTCGTATCTTTCTCAATTGGTACAACGTTCAAGGTGTATATGCCGCTTATGCTGAAATGCAGCAGGCCGCTTCGTAATATATCAGTGACCTCCTTCTTTGGGATGCTTGAGTAGATATACACATTTGCAGTACTTTAGCTTTGGTAAAACTGCTCTACTCTATCTGACCTGTCTTTACAAATTACACCTAGGACACCTATGTTGCGACTCAAGAATTTAGTGGTTTTCACGGCGATCGCAGTTGCTTTGGCAGCTTGTGGCCCCAGCACCGACACTACAACAACTTCTGATACTACGACCACGACTGCTCCTACTACGACCGCTCCTGCGGCAGGTCAAGCTTCGCCCGCAACAGCGACTTCAACCATCAGTGTCACTGACCTAGGCGTGCAGAACATTAGTGAAGTGAAGTTCTATTCACTGCCTGCCGGTACTGAATCTACTAATGGTTATTTTGATGCTGTCAACAATAAGGTGACGCCAGAGCATACCTTACCTAAAACAGATATTTTGACCCTCAACGGCTGGGCAATTCTTCCGACTACTAGCAAGTCAGCGAATCAGGTGATCGTGACGCAGGGTGATCAGAATGCTGTCATCGCGATCGCTCCTGCTGGTGTAGAAAGAACCGATGTCGCCAAAGTCACAAACAACCCTAACTACACAAACTCAGGCTGGACTGTAACGCTCGACCCAGCAACCCTGCCAGCAGACAGAGCTGTTCTCAAAGCTTGGGCTTACAACTCTGATACCAAAGAAGCCTTTCAACTGAGTCGAGTGCACACTGTCACTTTCAATCAATAACTCCGACTCAAAGGAAGACTCTGATTGTGTTACGCTAGAAAAGTTGTCTAAATTCGCACATCCAGGATTTCGGGTGTTTCTGAAGAGCCATGAAGCTCAGAAATACACCTGGATGGAGGATTAACCCGAATCAGGAGTTCAAAAAATATGCCAGTCGTCTCTTTGGCTCAAATGATGGAGGCAGGCGTTCACTTCGGGCATCAAACCCGTCGCTGGAACCCCAAAATGTCTCCTTATATCTACACCTCTCGTAACGGTGTTCATATCATCGACTTGGTGCAAACTGCCCAGTTGATGGAAGAAGCCTACAGCTACATGCGAACTGCGGCTGAACAGGGCAAAAAGTTCCTGTTTATTGGCACCAAGCGGCAAGCAGCTGGGATTGTGGCTCAAGAAGCGGCGCGTTGTGGAGCTTATTACGTCAACCAGCGTTGGTTAGGCGGCATGCTCACCAACTGGACCACCATTAAAACTCGCGTCGACCGCCTTAAAGAGCTAGAGCGTCGCGAAGAAACTGGGGCCCTAGACCTACTGCCTAAGAAGGAAGCTTCTGTCCTCCGCCGAGAACTAGAAAAGCTCCAGAAGTACCTAGGTGGCATTAAAGCCATGCGCAAAGTTCCTGATGTCGTCATCATCGTGGACCAACGCCGGGAGTACAACGCGGTTCAAGAGTGCCTCAAGTTGGGCATTCCCATCGTTTCGCTCTTAGATACTAATTGCGATCCTGACTTCGTAGATATCCCTATTCCAGCTAATGATGATGCCATTCGGTCCATTAAGCTAATAGTAGGTAAGCTAGCGGATGCGATCTATGAAGGTCGTCACGGCCAGCTAGAGGCTGAGGAAGACTACGAAGACTACGAAGGTGCGGAGGATGACTTCGACTACGAAGACAACGATACTTCGTTCCTGCCAGAGGAAGAAGCTGAAGCTGAAGCATAGCTATCCTAGAGTTTTCGCGTTCAAGGTCTCAATCGAGTTGAAGTAGGAATCAAGGCAAAATGGCGGACATCTCTGCACAAAGCGTGAAAGAGCTGCGCGAAAAAACTGGCGCAGGCATGATGGACTGTAAAAAAGCCCTTACCGAGAATGGTGGGGACATCACCAAAGCGACCGAGTGGCTGCGGCAAAAAGGTCTCGCTTCTGCTGGCAAAAAAGAAGGGCGAGTTGCAGCGGAAGGTTTGGTTGGTCAGTATATCCACACGGGCGGCCGCGTTGGAGTTCTGGTAGAAGTAAACTGCGAAACTGACTTCGTAGCTCGCGGCGAAACGTTTCAGACCCTGGTTCGCAACGTAGCTATGCAGATTGCGGCTTGCCCTAACGTTGAGTACGTCAAGGTGAGCGACATTCCCACAGACATCGCGGAGAAGGAAAAAGCGATCGAAATGGGTCGCGATGACTTAGCTGGCAAACCAGACAACATCAAGGAAAAAATCGTTCAAGGTCGTATTGACAAGCGCCTGAAAGAAATGACTTTGATGGATCAGCCTTACATTCGTGACCAAAACATCACGGTGGAAGAGTTGGTGAAGCAAACTATTGCTCAGACTGGTGAAAACATCCAAGTTCGTCGCTTCGTCCGATTCGTTCTAGGCGAAGGCATTGAAAAGCAAGAAAACAATTTTGCTGATGAAGTTGCAGCGATGACTGGGACTAAGTAAAAGTTTTAGCTTGCAGCTTTTGACATCCACAAGGATCGACTGAAGCGTAGTTTGGATAGTAATGTGAAGACAGGTCAAGCTCACCACTCTGACCTGTCTTTCTTCTATTTGGCGGCTTCTTAACCATAGGCAGAAGAATGGTTAGATCAGTTGAACAAATTGAACGCGATATTGCTGCATTAGAGCAAATGCTAGCAGGTACGGCTGATGAGTTTTACAGCGTTGATTCTGGCTATTTAGCAGCGTTGGGACAGGCGGTTAAACAGCAGCTAATTTTGGCAAGCTATCATTTGTGTACTCAAGGGTATCCCCAGCAGTTTTTGCGCTTGTCCTTTAACCAAAGACATCAATTACAGCAGTCTTTGAAGCAACTGGCTAAGCAAGCCCAAGAAACTTTATTGGAGCAACTACGGCGCGTTGGCGAGACCCAACCTGAGCAGAAGTCTAGCGATAAACCAGCCGAGCCTGAGGAGTTCTCTCCCGCTTCGCTGGATGTAGCGTTGACAGAAACTGTCGAGAAACAGTGGCTTGCTGACGTGGCGGAACCCCCAACTGTGGAGCCGCAGCCGAAAGAATCAGAAGCTCCAGAACCCGAAACTCTAAAACCTAAAAGCCAAGATGCCGAGCCTCAATGCTTGACACCAGAACGGTTAGTCCGGTGGCGAGAAGGAGTAGAACGGGCGATCGCTCGAACTTTGAGCCAAGTTTCGAAAGAGGCAAATCATCTATTTCAGCAAGTAGACATCTTGCCAAAAGAGCTGCCAGAAGTTTTACTAGAAGCGGCTTCTAAAGCAGAAGAGGCGGCAGACTCAGTAGCGAGTACACCAAACTTGCTGAATTTGTTGGTGGAGACTGTGGATGAAAATCGGCCTGAAGCAATGCCATCAGGACTTTCTATCACTCATATTGTGGCTATTCATTTGCGTCTGGCAGAAATTGAGTTTACGGATAGCACCGTAGCGGTGTGGCGACAGAAACTACGGAATTTATCCGGGCGGTTGCAATCTCTCGGCAAGGAATACCAAAAGAAGCAACGAGAACGAGCGATCGCAGAAGCTGAATCTGCTTGGCGTGCCAGTTGGTTTGAGGATTAAATCGAGATCCGCTGTCCTAACTTAATCCAGGATTTGTATGGAGGATGCAATTGAGCAATTGGCTTTGCCCCAACCTGAAATAGTGACCCCAACCTCCACAGCGGCAATTCCATCTTCCTCGCCGCCTGATTGGGTGCGGCTGCAAAAAGCCTTGGCCGTGGAAGCAGAGCATGGCTTCAATGATTTGGTGGGCAAACAGTCTCGCTTCAGTGAATTTCTCGCTCAAAGCTTGCAGCAGGCTCCAGAAATTTTGCCGAGTCGCGATCGCAGTCGTTGGCAGGAGATGGCGGGCCAATTTACTAATTACTCCGATTTGAGTTTTGCCCAGCGGCAGCATTTAGTGGCTGATACGCGGCGATTTCTTTATCAAGTGCGGCAAACCTGTGAGCGGACGAACCAAAGTAGTGGCGCTGAAAACGGGCTGGCAGCGTCAGAACCGAAGCCAAAACCTCCTAAAACTGCACCACTAGCCGAGTCACAGCGAGCCATTTCTCCCGATGAACCCCTCACTTATCTATCTGGAATTGGCCCCAAGAATGCGGAACGGCTAGCCAAACTAGGACTTTATACGGTTCGCGATCTGCTGTTTTATTACCCTCGTGACCACATTGACTACGCGCGGCAGGTCCAGATTCGTGACTTGGAGGCTGGGGAAACGGTGACATTGGTGGGCACAGTCAAGCGCTGTACCTGCTTCAATAGCCCTCGCAATGCCAAATTAACCATTTTTGAATTAGTGGTGCGCGATCGCAGTGGGCAAATTAAGCTGAGCCGCTTCTTCGCAGGGAACCGATATCGTAATCGAGGCTGGCAAGAGCAACAGAAACGGCTCTATCCCCCTGGCGCTGTGGTTGCGGCTTCTGGCTTGGTCAAGCAAAGCAAGTACGGCATGACCTTAGAAGATCCAGAGATTGAAGTGCTGGATCACTCGGGGAGCAGCATTGAGTCGGTCACGGTGGGGCGAGTGGTGCCGATCTATTCATTAACCGAGGGAGTCGGGGCAGATTTAGTTCGCAAAGCGGTGATTGCGGCGTTACCTGCCGCCGCTCGTCTGGATGATCCCTTACCGGAGCCATTACAGAAGCAGTATGAGCTAACTGGATTGGCAGAAGCGATCGCGCATATTCATTTCCCGCCCGATAGTGCTGCCTTAGATATGGCCCGTCGGCGTTTGGTGTTCGATGAGTTTTTCTATTTGCAGTTGGGGTTGCTGAAGCGTCGCCAGAGCCAGCGTCAAACTCAAGCCAGTGCCGTCCTCGCTTCCACAGGTCAATTGATTGATCAGTTGTATGAGTTGCTGCCGTTTCAACTCACGGGGGCTCAGCAACGGGTGATTAATGACATCCTCAACGACTTGCAGCAACCTGCCCCGATGAACCGACTGGTGCAAGGAGATGTGGGATCGGGGAAAACCGTGGTGGCAGTCGTGGCGGTTTTGGCAGCGATTCAGGCAGGCTACCAAGCAGCGCTGATGGCTCCGACTGAGGTGTTGGCAGAGCAGCATTACCGCAAGTTGGTGAGTTGGTTTAACTTGATGCACTTACCCGTCGAGTTGCTCACAGGCTCAACCAAAACGGCGAAGCGACGGCAAATCCACGCACAATTACAAACAGGCGAACTGCCTTTGTTGGTGGGTACCCATGCCTTGATTGAAGACCCAGTCACCTTTCAGCGCTTGGGCTTGGTGGTGATTGATGAGCAGCATCGCTTTGGGGTGCAACAAAGAGCTAGATTGCAACAAAAAGGTGTCAATGGCATCCCTCACGTCTTGACCATGACGGCAACCCCCATTCCCCGCACTTTAGCTCTGACGCTCCACGGTGATTTGGATGTGAGCCAGATTGATGAGTTGCCACCGGGACGAAAACCCATCCAGACAACGGCTCTGACCGCTAGCGATCGCACCCAAGCTTATGAGTTAATTCGTCGCCAAGTGGCTCAGGGTTGCCAGGTGTATGTGGTGCTGCCCTTGGTAGACGAGTCCGAGAAGTTGGACCTAAAGTCTGCGATTGAGGAACACCAACGGCTGCAAGAGCAGATTTTTCCAGAATTTCAGATTGGGTTGCTGCATGGCCGCATGACTTCGGCGGAGAAAGAGGAAGCGATTAATCAATTCCGCGACAATCAAACCCAAATTTTAGTTTCCACGACAGTGGTAGAGGTGGGTGTGGATGTCCCCAACGCTACGGTAATGCTGATTGAGCATGCCGAGCGCTTTGGTTTGTCGCAGTTGCACCAGTTGCGCGGGCGCGTGGGTCGAGGGGCAGACCAATCTTTTTGTTTGCTGATGAGTAGCTCCAAGGCAGAAACTGCGCGGCAACGCCTGAAAGTATTAGAACAATCGCAGGATGGCTTTTTTATCTCAGAAATGGATATGCGCTTCCGAGGTCCAGGAGAAGTCCTAGGAACTCGGCAATCTGGGTTACCTGACTTTGCTCTAGCCAGCTTAGTTGAAGATCAAGCGGTGCTGGAAGTGGCGCGGGAAGCCGCCGAGAAAGCGATCGCCAAAGATGCTACGCTCGATCGCTGGCCGCTAATGCAAGCAGAACTAGAATATCGCTATCAGCGGCTCATGGGTGGAGCCATCTTCACCTAAACTCCCCGATTGACACTCCAGTTGGCTAGAGCGTTGACAATCCTCTGTAAGACAATTATTGAGTTGCACTGGAACTAATATTTATGCAACCCCCTACTTTTAGAGCCAAACCTCCGGCTCGTCTACTCACGGCGATCGCCTTCACGGGCAGTCTTCTCATCAGCTGTGCTTCCACCTCCGAAACCCAAGCACCTACTCTAGGCGCCACTACGAGTTCAGCCGCCAATCCCTCGGCCAGCCCCCAAGCTCAGGGGATGAACCACGCGCACCCAGGCTCAAGTCATAATACTGCTCTCGATCTAGGCCCCTCTGAAGCTAATTATGATTTGCGTTTCATTGATGCCATGATTCCTCACCATCAAGGCGCGATCGCGATGGCTAAAGCAGCCCAACAGAAAGCGCAGCGGCCTGAGCTAAAGCAGCTTGCGGCAGCGATCATTCAAGCTCAAACTCAGGAAATTACGCAATTGCAGAAATGGCGGCAACAGTGGTATCCCGAATTTGACAGCACTCCGATGGCTTACGACGCAGAGAAGCGCAAGATGCTACCGATGTCTGCCCAGCAACAGGCAGCGATGATGATGCATCAGGACTTCAGTGCATCCGGGGGTGAATTTGATCAGCGGTTTCTCAGTGTCATGATGCCTCACCACGCAGGCGCGATCGCGATGGCTCAAGACGCTTTGCAGAAGTCACAACATCTAGAAATCAAGCAATTAGCTCAAAATATTCTTACGACTCAAAAAGCAGAGATTCAGAAAATGCAGCAATGGCAAGCCGCTTGGTCTCAACCCTAAGCAAATTGGCTGTAAAAACAAATGTAGTTGCGCTAGCTAAGAGCGATCGGTCCCACACTTTCTTGTTCAATCAGGGTATCTCTGTATGTATAGCGATTTATAGCGATTCAAAACAATTTGCAGGAAGTCGGTCACTGTGCGGCAGTTCCAATTTTTTTCCCTTCGCACCAAACTAATCTTGGCTTTTTTGGGAGTAGCGCTGATCCCGCTGCTGTTGCTGTCTTGGCTGAATAAACACACGGCTCAAGTTACCCTCACCAACACTGCCAACCAAGCTTTGTATGCCGCAGCCAGCCAAACTGCCTTAACCCTAGATGCTTTTATCACTGCCAACTTAGACGCAGTTCGAGTGGATGCGCAACTACCCGGTTTAGCTCAGTATCTGAGTCTCCCGCCAAAGGGACGCTCCAACAGTGAGGCTGAGGCCGAAGCTGCTGCCATCCTAAGTACCCTGACTCGCCGAGATTCGCTCAACATCCTGTCCTACACCTTGTTCGATCGCCAGGGCCGTAGTGTGTTGGCCACGAACTTGAAGGATATTGGCCGTAGTCAGGCTACCGATGACTACATTCGGCAACCTTTGCAAACTAAATTTCCTTATGCTTCACCGATCCGGGTCGGCAGGGATGGTTTTACCAGCCTTTATTTCAGCAGCCCAGTCCGTAATGCCCAAGGCACGATTGTGGGTGTACTAGCTGTTCGCTACAATGCCGCCGCCATTCAACAGCTAGTCGCCCAAAACAATGGTTTAGCAGGTGCTCAATCTTTTGCTGTTTTATTGGACGAAAATCATATTCGTCTGGCTCATGGGATTGCTGCCGAATTGATATTTAAGTCTGTGGTGCCGTTACCTGCCAACAAAGTGAAGGCTTTGATCGAGGCGGGACGATTGCCGCAGCGACCTCCATCTGAACTGGCTACTGACTTACCTGCGTTTGAGCAAGGACTGAATCAGATTACCTGCAAAGCAGTCAGAACCTGTCCACCCACATACTTCACTACGGCACTCACTGGGGTCAATCATCAGCTAAGTGCCGTTGCAGCGGCTAGGCTCAGAACCCAGCCTTGGTTCGTGATTTTCGCGCAACCTCAGCAAGTTTTTTTAGCTCCGATTTACGCTCAAGTTCGGGTAGCGCAGAGATTAGCAGTTTTGATTGCGATCGCCGTGATCATCATCGCGATCGCGATCGCCCAATGGCTTGCCCGACCTTTAGTCCACTTAGCGCAACGAGTTGCTCAGTTTACAGCGGGGCAGCTTAATGCGCGGGCTCATATCGTATCGCAGGACGAAATTGGCAGCTTAGCGACCAACTTTAATGCGATGGCGGAGCAAGTTGGCAAACTCTTCCAAGGGCTGGAGGAACGCACCCATGAGTTGGAAGCGAGTCAACATGTTACCTTCGCTGTGAGTGAGTTATCCAAAGCAATTGTTGATCCCGAATCACTTTTGCAAGAAGCCGTTACCTTGTTGCAGACTCGCTTCAATTTGTACCATGTGCAAATTTATTTATGGGAGCCAGCTACGCAACAACTTAGCCGCCAAGCGGGAGCCAGTGGAGCCGATATCTCTTGGCCTGCTCATCGAGAAATTAGCATCCGGTTAGATTGCCCTGATAGCTTAGTTGCCTGTGCCGCACGCACCCAGAGGTTAGCCGTTGCAGAGTCTAGGCGTATAAGTGAGGCGATCGCCCCTGATTTAACTGCCTTGCCAATGGGCACAGAAGCGGCTGTACCGCTAGTCGCACGAGGGCAACTGCTCGGCGTTCTCGACATTCAAGACGTTTACACCGATCACTTTAGTGCGATTGACCTAGACACCTTCAAAACCCTAGCGGGCCAAATTGCGATCGCCTTAGAAAATGCCCGCCTGTTTGAACAAATTCAAAAAACCGAGGAGCGCTTTCGGCGTATTTTTGAAGACGCTCCGATTGGCATGGCGATCGCCAGCTTGGAAGACGAACAGTTGGTTCAGGTGAACAAAGCCTTTTGCCGCATGTTGGTTTATGAGGCCGAGGCGTTAACTCAGCTCTCGTTTAAGGACATCACGCATCCAACCGACTTGAGTAAAGATTTACGCTTGTTCCAGCAAATGGTGACAGGGGCGATCGCCAGTTACCAGATTGAAAAACGCTACTTGAAACAAACTCAGGAAGTTGTTTGGGCCAACCTAACCGCCACCTTGATTCGGGACCAGCAAGGCGGTGCCAGCTACAGCCTCGGCATGATTGAGAACATTACCGAACGCAAACGAGCGGAAGCAGCGCTACGCCAGTCAGAAACGCAATATCGAGAAAAAGCTCAACAACTACAGGAAGCCCTACACGAACTACAGCAGACGCAAGCCCAACTCGTGCAAAGCGAGAAAATGTCCAGCTTGGGGCAACTAGTCGCTGGAGTGGCGCACGAAATTAACAACCCGATCAACTTCATCTATGGCAACCTAACCCACGCCAAGCAGTACCTCCAGGACTTGTTCAAGTTGCTGCACCTTTACCAAACCCACTATCCTCATCCTGCTCCTGCCATTCAAACCACAGCCCAAGAAATTGATCTGGAGTTTTTGGGAGAAGATTTCGAGCGAATTCTCGCTTCGATGCAAGTGGGCGCGGAACGAATTCGGCAGATCGTCCTCTCCTTAAGAAATTTCTCTCGATTGGATGAGGCGGAAATGAAGCCAGTAGACATCCATCAGGGGCTGGATAACACTCTGGTAATTTTGCAGAACCAACTGAAGCCTAGACCAGGCCATTTAGGCATCGAAGTGATTAAAGAATATGGTCACCTCCCTTTAGTTAACTGCTACGCAGGACAACTGAATCAGGTGTTTATGAACTTACTGACCAATGCGATCGACGCTCTGGAAGCGCGTTGCACCCATCAACCCTTGCAAGATGGCGTGGCTCTAGTTGATCAAGACGCTCTGGTTACACCTCCCAAGATTTGGATCAGCACTGCGGTAGTAAAGCCTAATCAAGTCATGATTCGGGTTGTGGATAATGGCCCAGGTATGACCGAGAGAACCCGACAGCGCCTCTTTGATCCCTTTTTTACAACTAAGGAGGTGGGGAAAGGGACAGGCTTAGGATTATCGATTAGCTACCAAATTGTAGAAAAACATCAAGGACAATTGCGTTGCCTTTCGGTACCTGGAGAGGGCGCAGAATTTATTGTGCAAATTCCTATACAACCAGCCCCTAAATTGAATTCTTAACTTTTGTCAAGAAAATGAGTTGATAGCTACTTAAAAATCACTTTTAGCGGCTTGTAAATGAGAAATTGCCATTAATATCTCTAATTTATCTCTAAGTAGCCTAAAAATTCTCAGCTAATTCTCAGTTAGTTTTCAGCTAGTTCTCAGCTAGTTCTGAATGGTAGTAAACGGATCTATTCAGCTCATGATACCTGCCAGTTGCAGATAGAAATTTAACGACAGGATTGGGCTAGGTTTATTACTAATAAACTCACCTATTTCGGAAACTGTTGCTGGGTCTATGATCCCCAATTTTTATTGAAATTTAAAGGGGTGCATAGAGGTATTTGGCGCTTGCGAGTCTTGCCTCTTATGACTGACCAGTGACGCAATTTCTATTTCTTGAGTGAGAGTTAAACGCACTAGCAGATTACAGCTAGAGAGCGATTCGCTATCGATTGGGAACCAGTAAATTGTTCAGTATCGGTGCCATCTAAACCGAAGAGTTTTTCAAAGCTTGAATTATTTCTTAAAGCATTCAACAGACATTAACAAAGAAAAAAGGAATTTTAACCATGAAATCTGCTGCTCTATCTAAATTTATCGGTGCTGGTGTACTCAGTCTTAGCCTTGCTGCACTACCTCTAACCTTGCCTGCTGGTGCGCAAACTGATGCTGGCACCTCCACCACTTCTGGTACAGATACTACTTCTACCTACAACAATACCGACACTGCTACTGAAGGCGATCGCGACTTTGACTGGGGTTGGTTGGGTCTGCTCGGTTTGGCTGGTTTGGCTGGTTTAGCTAAGAAGAGCCACGAAGAGCCTACTCGTTACCGCGAACCCGAAGAAGTCAGCCGCACTGGAACTCGCTACTAATCCATAGAGTTGTCGTAGTTAGCGTGTTATCTCTCCAAAGGCCAGGGGAGATCTGAAGTAAAACTCTCTTCTTCTCTGGTCTCTTCTCAGAACTTTGGTTTGCTTTTGCAACGCTAACTTCCACCCTAAGGTCATATTCAAGCATTTAATTGCTTAGCTGCATTGCATTCCTTCGCTAGAAATTTTTAGAGGATTTTTGACCATGAAACGGACTACTCTATCTAAGTTAGTTGGTGCTGGTGTGCTGGCTGCTAGCCTTGCTGTTGTGCCCCTGAGCCTCCCTAGCCACGCTCAGACTGACAACAACGCAAACAACAACCCCACTCTAGACACAACGCCTTTCCAAGAAACCAAAGATGACAACAACAATTTGGGTTGGTTGGGTTTGATTGGTTTGTTGGGTCTAGCTAATCTCTTCCGCAAGCCGAAAGAAAATGTCCGCTACCAAGAGCCCGATGTCGTTAGCCGCACTGGTTACAGAGAGTAAGCGATCGTTCTCTGCCTAGGATTTTTATTCGTGTAAATCTCCCTTCCCCCTCGTCATTTTCCGGTTGTATCGGATTAGGGCGAGGGATTTGTTATGAAGGCTACTCGGCCCAACTTTTTGCCCTAGACAATGCTTTTTGCCAGGTGGTGAAGTTTTCTAGCGCTGCTGTGGCGGCTTTCGGCTCAAAGACGCGATCGCTCTGGCGATTATTAACTAGGGCCGCGTAGTCTTGCCAAAAACCGGAGGCTAAGCCCGCAGCAAAGGCTACCCCTTGCACAGTCACATCCCGGACTACCGGACGCTCGACCGGAATCCCCAACACATCTGCCTGAAATTGCATGAGGAAGTTGTTGTCGCAGGCTCCCCCGTCTACCTTGAGCCGTTGTACCTTGGTACTACTACAAGCATCTACTGCTTGTACCACTTCTTTGACTTGGTAGGCGATCGCCTCTAAAACTGAACGCACCAGATGCTCTCGCTGGGCTCCTCCGGTAATGCCGAGAAAGGCACCACGAGCGCTCATATCCCAGTGCGGTGCCCCTAAGCCACTCAAGGCAGGCACAAAGTAAACGCCACCGTTATCGCTCACCTGAGCAGCCATTGCTTCCGTCTCTGCCGCATTCTGAATTAGCTTCAGCCCATCGCGCAACCACTGAATGCAGGCTCCGGTGGTAAACATGCTGCCTTCAAGGGCATAACCCACCTCCGGGGCTCCGGTTTCATCAGCCCGAGTCCAAGCCACGGTTGAAACCAATTGTCCTGGCGATCGGCGGATTTCCGCTCCTGTATGAGCGACGAGGAAGCAACCTGTACCGTACGTACATTTGATTAAACCTGCGCGATCGCAACCCTGCCCAAACAAAGCCGCTTGCTGATCGCCCAAGATGGCAGTGATGGGAATTTCAACTCCTAGTAACTGAGCATCTGTCACACCAAACAAACCTAAGCTAGGTCGTACTTCGGGTAAAAGATGGGCGGGAATGCCAAATATGTCGAGCAGCCGAGCGTCCCACTGGCGCGATCGCAGGTTGAACAGCATTGTGCGGCTGGCATTACTGTCATCTGTGGCATGCACCCGTCCCCCTGTGAGGTTCCACAACACCCAAGTATCAATCGTCCCTGCCAGCACATTGTCTAGGTCAATCTTGCCCGCCGTATGGTCTAGGAGCCATTTCAACTTGGTGGCGGAGAAGTACGCATCAATCACTAAGCCTGTGCGATCGTAAATTTCTGGGGCGTAACCCTGCTCCTGTAACTGATGACAAAAAGGGGCAGTTCGGCGATCTTGCCACACAATTGCAGGATGCAAAGGTTGTCCGGTGGTTTTATCCCACAGCAGACAAGTTTCTCGCTGCACGGTCAATCCGATCGCAGCAATCTCAGTGGCGGCAATGCCTGCTTGCTGTACTGCTGTTTGCATCACCCAACAGGTATCTTGCCAAATCTGTTGCGGATCATGCTCTAGCCATCCGGGCTGCGGGTAGTACTGGGTCAATTCTTTGTAAGCCTGCCCGACAATTTTGCCATCGTGGTTAAACAGAAAGGCTCGATTGCCCGTAGTGCCCAGATCTAGCGCCAGAATGTACTTTGCCGATGGATTGCTCATGAGTTGCTTACTGGTGTATCAATCAGCCTGCGATCGCTTGTTCTCATTATGTGTGGGAGACGCAGACTGTGAATGCAGCTCTTTGAATCTGCCCTTAAAGATGCCTTTAAATCTCTTGAGATTGAGTTTCGTGGGATTGAGATATTAGTGGCAGCACAACCGTAAATTTGGTACCGAGATCAGTCTTACTTTCTACTGTAATTTGACCACCCTGGATGTCTACACAGTTCTTGACGATCGATAAGCCTAGACCGACCCCAGGAATGTTAGTCGCATTTTTGGCGCGATGAAAGGCTTCAAAGAGATGCAACTGGTCGGCAGCAGGAATACCAATCCCTTGATCCTGCACGCTCAAAGTGACGCTGGCACCATCACAAGTAACCTCAAGCTCCACCTCGCTGCCCTGGGGTGAATATTTGATGGCGTTTGAGAGCAAATTAGTCAGGATGTACCGTAATAGCCTCTCGTCTAAACAGACCGACGGATGAAAGCTTTGATAGCGAAATCGGAAAGTATGAGAACTGAATGAGGCAACCTGCATGTCTTCTAGCAGATTGCGGCAAAACCGCTCTAGATCCATAGGAGCAGGGTTGGGTTGCAGCTCACTACTACTGGCTTGGCTCAGCAATAGCACTTCATCGAGTAGATGAGTGATATAACGACTAGCAGTTTGGATTTTCTCGAAATGTTGCTGTTTCTTCTCTTGAGTCATTTTGTGCTCGTAGTGCTGCACTAACTCCGTAGAGGAAACAATTACAGTCAGGGGGGTGCGAAACTCATGAGAAACTGTGGTGACAAAACGGGCGCGTAGCTCATTCAGCTCTCGCTCTCTAGCTAAAGCATGGCGAATCTCTTGCTCCGCCTGCTTCTGCTCTGTCACATCCTCAACGGTGCCTACATGCCCCAGGAGAATCCCAGTGTCAGCAAATAAGGGAGACGATCGCGCGTGAACCCAACGAGTCTCACCCTCTGGCATTTGCAGTCGATACTCATCTGCGTAACTCCCACCTTGTTGGATATGCTCAGCCCAAGCACTAAGCACACGATCGCGATCTTCAGGATGCACCCACTCCATCCAACTAGCTCCCCAGCTAACTTCGGTGCCATTCGCTGCGGTGCTCTTGGGGCTCAAAGCTTGCAACCGGGGATTCATGTAAGTTAAACCACCCGCCACATCTGCCAGGAAAATGCCGATAGGAGAACAAGCGCTTAAGGAGCGAAAAAGCTCCTCACTTTTGTGCAGCGCTACTTGAATTTGGCAACGGAGGCTAATTTCCTCCTCTAGCTCCTGAATTGTCTGTTTTAGTTCCTGAGTTCGTTCTTCGACTCGCAATTCTAAAGTTTGGCGGCTGAGTTCTAGCTCTTGGGTGTACTGCCCTACCTGACGGATCAAGCCATTGAAGGCCGTTGCCAGTCGTCCCACTTCATCGTCAGTTAGGGCTGGAGCTTGCAAGTCAAACCGTGATTCTTGAGCTGCTCGTTGCGCCACTTGGGTCACGGCTTCAATGGGACGAGCGATCGCTTGGCTAGTCCGCAGAGCCAGGACAACTGCGAGTACAACCGACAGCAACAAGCTCGTGTAAGTAATTAAACTGTGTAAGTCTTCTGCTCGATGCATGGCGATGTCTGCCTCCATCTCTCTGGCATGGACATCGTCCAGCAAGAGAGTCAAGTCGTCAGACAAACTATCTAGCTCTAGAGCCGCATCACTATTGGTAAATGCCAGCAATGATTGCTGAGCTGCTGAAACATTAGCTGTTTGTAAACGGCTGCGATCTATCTTTCGCAATACCTGATCTAGCTGCTCCGTATAGACTTCAATCGTGCTGTCATAGGTACGCAACCAAGCTTCTAACTCTACACTGGCCTGACTAAATCGAGCATGAGTGACAACCGCAGTCTGCACCTCTGCCCTTAACCCACGAATTTTCTGCACATGACCCAAAAAGTGCTTGTGCTCATGCTCAAACGCTGGAGGATTTTGGAGTAAGGGAATAAATTGTTGTTGGTGACTGCGAGCAGCTAGGACAGCCAAATTCAAGCTGCTCAATAGCCTCTCTTCCTGGTGAGCTGCTTCCCAGTTTCGCGTTGCGACTCTCGCATAGGCGTCTCCCAGAAGGTGGCCAAAAGTAGATCCAATCACTGCTACCCCAATCGCCAAAGCATGAGACCAACCAATTTTTTGGCGGATACTTTTCGCTCGACGCAACGACCAACGAGTGGGAAAGTCCAGTAGGCCAGCACCCTGTCGAGAATCATAGTCTGACAGCGGCTCAGAAGACACGCGGTGCTGTAGGGAAGACTTAGGAGGATGACTCATAGAAGCAGCGCTGTTAAAGTCCTGCCCTTGACTTAAAGGCAAATCAACGTAGATGGCTCTATGATGCTTGAATAAGTTGGAGGGAAGCATCCGCTATTTGCGCAGACTGTCTCAGTCGATTAGCACAGAACAGCAGGATCAACCAGATAAAATAATTTTCTCAGCTCGGAAATTATTTTGCGAATCGCGACATTTAATGTGCGAACGTACACGTACAAAAATAAAAATGGGCGATACAAGATTCGAACTTGTAACATCCTGCTTGTAAGGCAGGCGCTCTACCGTTGAGCTAATCGCCCGTGACCTGCACCCAATCGTTTGGGCACGAGAATTAAATATAGCAGACATTTTTGTTCTTGTTAATATTTTCTGAGACTAAATTTTCGGATTTTCTGGATTTCCTCGTACTTTACTTCCATGCCCTCTGGTCGAACCCACGATCGCATTACCCTGTGGAGCTTGCCATTAGTGGCAGGTCTGACCTATGGGCGAACTCAAAGTAGCAACCTCACCTTACTAGTGGCGGGTGGATTTTTGTTTGGGGGACTGATGTTTGGTCCTGACCTCGACATTTACTCGCGGCAATATCAACGCTGGGGATGGCTGCGATGGATATGGTTGCCCTATCGCAAAATGATGCGGCATCGTTCCTTTTGGTCTCATGGGCCTGTAGTCGGCACAGCGCTACGCCTGCTTTATTTGGCGACTTGGTTGAGTGCTTTGAGCTTAGTCGGAGTGGCGATCGCCCTTGCCCTCGGCTACCCCGTCCCCGACTGGCCTACTGCGACTGATTTGGCTCAACAGTCAGTTTTGCAGTACAGCCCCGAAGTGATGGCCCTGTGCTTGGGCCTAGAACTGGGGGCGCTGAGTCATTCCTGTAGCGATTGGCTGAGTTCTACTTACAAATCGACTCACAAACGCTACAAAACTCAGGGTTGGAAAGGACTGTTTTACTCCAAGCCTAAAAAGCGTCAACGAAAATCAGCTCCTCGCGCCAAACCGCAGTCTAGGATCATGCCTACGAAACCACAGCCTAGAAACTAGATTGATTAAGGTAAAGATTAAAGTAAATAGTCTTGGTTTTTCTCCATGTCACACCCAGAGGGACAAGTTCCGCTTCCGACTACTGCTGCCCTAACTGCTTTGCAACAACTGATCGAGGTGGTGGCTAAATTGCGATCGCCCGATGGGGGTTGTCCCTGGGATTTAGCCCAAACTCCTGAGACTCTAATTCCTTACGTGATTGAGGAAGCCTACGAAACCGTAGATGCCATTCGCAGCGGCGATCAGAAGGCGATCGCGGAAGAGTTAGGAGATCTCCTGCTGCAAGTGGTTCTGCAAGCCCAGATTGCCAGCGAGCAAGGGCAGTTTAGCTTAACCGAAGTCGCCCAAGGCATTAGTGAGAAGTTGATTCGTCGCCATCCTCATGTCTTTGGGGATGTGGAAGTTGCCAGTGTGGAAGAGGTACGGCAAAACTGGGACCAAATTAAAGATCAAGAAAAAGGAGCCACAACTCAGCCCCCCCTCCTCAGCCAAAAACTCAGCAACTATGCTCGGAGCCTACCGCCTCTAATGGCAGCGATGAAAATCTCTCAGAAAGCCGCAGGAGCTGGGTTTGAGTGGGACAGCATTGACGGCGTGTGGGATAAATTCCACGAAGAACTAGCCGAGTTTCACGAAGCACTCCAAGGAGAGGACAAAGCGCACCAAGAATCAGAGCTGGGGGACTTGTTGTTCACGATCGTCAACCTCGCTCGCTGGCAAGGATTAGACCCAGCGGAAGCCCTACAAGGCACCAATCGCCGTTTTATTCAGCGGTTTGTGCAGGTTGAAGCCGTGTGCGATCGCCCCTTAACCGACTACAGTCTGGAAGAATTAGAAGCGTTCTGGCAACAAGCAAAAGCTAAGTTAGGCCACACTCAACCAACGACTCTCTCAGAGCCATAACTAGCTTGGCAAAGTTTTACGTTTCCTCAAAAGACCAGTTGGGTAAAGGTTCCCTTGCGGTGAGCCAAGCGGCAGGAATACTTTCTACCCCGCTATAGGCTGCAACAATTCCACCTACGATCGCGCAAGTTGTATCAACGTCACCAAAACCCCGTGAGGTCAGCCAAATGGCTGCTTCATAGTTGTCAAGGTGTGTCCTTGCACACCACAGGGCAAACGGAACCGTGTCTTGAGCAGAAATGCGGCTACCATTGCCTAGCACCGCAACTGCCTTCAAAACTTTGGTGTCTGCTGGTAAACCCAACGCTTTTTGAACTAGCGATCGCACTTCAGTAGGAGGCACCAACGACAAAACTTGAGTTAAAAACTCAGCACGACTGGGACGAGAGCCATTCATCCGAAATCGCCAAGCCCAAGCAGTTGCCACAGCCACCGCGATCGCGCCTGCAATTGCTTCTAGATGAGTGTGAGTCACAACAGCCGAGCGTTTGCCTGCTCAACTACAGCGTCTAAGTCATCGGCAAAATAAGCGCCTAGAGGAGCAACTCGCATGGCAGTTCCGTTCCCAAAAGACCCCTGACCTTGAAACAGACTAGCAGCCAAAACTTGCCAAGATTGACCTGAACGGATTTTTGCCAGCATGTCACCCATTGCTCGACCATATCCTCGCTTGGCATCGTAATGCTGAGCAAAGCTGGCAACTAGTGCATCTGACTGAATCTCACCATATCGGCGCAGGATAGCCACCATTGAGAGGGCCATTTGGGTATCGTCAGTGAATGACCAAGATGGTGCGGGTAGTATCTGGAATTGTTTCCACTTAGTCTCAATCTTCGGGTCACGAAAGAAGTTCTCACCGAATGCATCTCCGACGGACAGCCCTACCAAAGGGTCTTGAACTCGGCCTAGTCGGTCACTGTTTTGCATTCACCCCTCCTGTGGATGTTGTTTAATTTGCTTAATTTTTGACTTCTATTTCAAAATCATTGCAAGGAGTTACTAAGGCTGCGATCGCTCAGTATTTCCTCGGTGAAAGCAGCTAATTTTCTTTTTTAATGAACACTTAATCGGACTGAGCTATGAAATTTTGTGATCAGATTCGAGCTTGAGAAATACTAATGGGATAGCTAAGAAAAGATAATTCGAGGCTCTATCGATGTCTATACATCACGTCAGAATTATCAATCTTTGAAGCTCTTTAAAGCATCCCATAGAAAACATGATTGATTTTAGCCGCCTCAAGCTTAGAGAACGCATTTTGTTGGGTTATGGAGTGCCATTAGTCCTCACATTTGCAGCGACTGGGGTAGTAGTTGCTAATGCTAGACATGTAATCGAGCAAAGCCGCATCACAGAAGTAGGTGCCCACATTGTTCAAGAGTGTGACCGTTTAGCAATGACTCTGTATAAACGTCAGACTCATGCGCGTGGGTATCTTTTGACTCGAAATGATATCTTTGCCAAAGCCTATGAAGCCAGTGTTCAAGACTATGAGGAAAGAATAGCTACTTTAGAAAAAGTAATTGCTGTTTCGGGTGAGGACCAGGTTGAGCGCCTGCAAAGATTAAAGGTTTTAGGCAAAGAGATTTCAAAGATTAATAGAAGTCTGATTAGTCTCGTAGAGGCTGGCAAAGTCAAGGAAGCTGGTCAAGAGATGGTGAATGGTCGCATCTTAGGGCTGATTGACGAGGCTGGAGGAATCCTGAATGACCTAACTGAGCATGAAGATGAGTTGCAAGCCGAAAGAGTGAAAGCATCGGAGGAAGCCATGCGATCGCTCATTGTGATGGCTGTGGTAGGTGCGATCGCGGCGAGTTTGCTGGCAATCGTAATGGGACTATTCATTTCATCCCGCATCACTCAAACGATTAATCAGATTGTCTCAGTAGTAGCTAGCTCCTCCACAGAAATTGCCGCAGCCGTAGAACAGCAAGAAAAAACAGTTTCTCAACAAGCGGTTTCTGTGAACCAAACCACAGCAGCAATGGATCAACTGAGCGTCGCTTCTCAGCAATCCGCCGAGCAGGCAGAGTCAGCCGCTACAGGGGCACGTCAAGTGTTGGCTTTGGTCAATGGTCAGCAAGATAAGCAAGCCCGCAACAACGGCGACAGCCTGAGAGCGAAAGTGGGTCAAATTGCCGAACAGATTTTATATCTGAGTGAGCAAACCAACCAAATTGGCACAATTTCTACCTTGGTGAGTGATCTGGCGAATCAGACCAACATGCTAGCGCTGAATGCTGCTGTCGAAGCTTCACGTGCCGGAGACCAAGGAAAAGGATTTGCAGTAATTGCGACAGAAATCCGCAAACTTGCCGACCAAAGCCGCAAGTCAGCCGATCGCATTGGCACTCTTGTGACTGATATTCAAAACGCTACCAACTCTACAGTAATGGTGACGGATGAAGGCACAAAAACCGTTGAGAGCATTGTGGCTGCGGTCAATAATATTTCCTTAAGTAACCAACAGATTTTTTTGACTTCTAAGCAACAGGCGATCGCGATTCAGCAAGTGGTGGATGCCATGACTGCGATCAACCAAGGAGCCAACCAAACCGCAAGTGGCATCGGGCAAACCAGAGTGAGCACGCGGCAGTTGAGTGAAGCGACTTTGACGCTGAAAGCAGTTGTGTGATGGAGAGCGCTGTTTTGAGCAGTAAGAAGCAGGTAGCAAAAAGGGCGCAAGCGACGCGCCCCTCTATCAAGATTAATAATCAACAGAAATTTCAACAGGAACAGGAAACAGAAAAGGGGCGATCGCGCCACTTCTAGAACACGACTGGCACGACAATGGCAGCAATAATGGCTCCAGCCCCCAAAATGCACTGCCAGAAACGATGGTAGCTATCAACCGTTTTGCCACCCACTGTCTTGATCTGGGCTAAGTCTACCCAGGGCATAATGCTGCGGCGAAACCAACCTGTCGCGTTCACTTGCGAGCCTAGCAATCCTTGCACTTGATTGGCCCCAAACATGAAGTTGCCCAAAGGCCCAAAGCGAGAAGCGTAGTGGACATACATCATGCCTGTAGGGTCTTGCAGCTTCAGGTCAGAACCAAACTTATAACCCGCATCACCGCGACCAATCAACTCGCCACTGAGTTTCACGGGGCGACCGCGTAGCGGGCTAGCGTAGGGGTCAGACATTAAGCTCATCACGTCAGTCGCTTGGGCACGGCTGAAATCTGGGAACGTCACCATCATCTTGACCAAGATGCCCAGACCCAAACCGAGCAAGCTGAGAGATACTAAAACTTTCCAGCCAGCGAGCGACATCAGCGCCAAACCAATCACTAGACCGATCGCCAAGCCAATGAGCTCAGCACCGTACAACAAGAGATCAAGGGCAAAGTTGCCGTAGAGCTTGTTCTTGTTCAGGGTGCGACTTTCAGCGACCACCCGCGCCATATCGAACTCAGTTTCTAAACCCAACTGTTCGGCGTAGGTGCTCAAGGCTCGGACTCGTTTCCCGGTCAGAGGGTGGGTGGAATTTAACTCCATCAACCAACCCCAGGGGTTAAACATATCCCACAAGAAGACGCGGCCAATTTTTTCTGGTGAGGAAGCCACTCGGTAGGCAGTGCCGACTGAGCTAGCCGCTTTTGGGTCGTAAATTCCTAGCGCCCGCGTACCTTCGATTAACTTGCTGGGTTCCTTAGCTCTTTGGCCTTCTTCTAATATCCCGTAAGCAATTTTGACCAAGGCGCGAGAGAGGGCATTAGGGTTGCCTGTCGTTTCAGCCGCGAAGTGGTCGGCAAAGTATTCTCTGGTGCGAGAGAGATACAAAACTAGATAGGTGCCGATTAGGTAAAAGATGTAAGCAGCGATCGCGGCAGTTCCCATCGCATCTTTAAGCTTGTTGTCGCCACCGCCACGACTCATGCGACGGGCAAAGCTGTAGATCAGATAGGTGATCTGCACCAGGGTAGCGGCAACGGTCATCACGGCAAAGTCCCAGTGGACAATGTGCCCTAGCTCGTGGGCATACACTGTGGCAACTTCGTCATCGTCGAGGTAGGTGAATAAACCTTGGCTGACGACTAAGCGGGCACTGTTAGGCAAGGAGCCGTAGGTAAAAGCAGTGGGGTTTTCGTCGTTGATGATGCCGAGGCGGGGTTGCTTCAGTTTTTTCTGAGCACAAACTTGCTGAATTACCCGCGCTGCTTCTGGGCTATACCGCGCCACTTCTGGTAAAGAAACCCAGCGAGTGCCGTAGAACCAACCTTGGATCAAGTCCATAAACCAAGGCGAAACAAAGAAGGCGATCGCATTAAAGACCAGGGTAAATCCCACGGCAATGCCAAAGCCAACTCCTGGCTGATCGCTACCGAGAATAAACACCAGGCTCAATGCCAGAACAAACACCATGCCAAACAGCAAGGAAATTGTCACCCCCGAAGCCAGCGCTAAACTGCCACCAATCCCCGCCATGGCTAGCTTGGCTCCTGCCTTAGCCGCCCGGTTTAGTTTGCCAGTAGGCGTAGGCTGAGTTTCTGAAGCCGCAGTTCGAGGAGTTGCCTTAGTAGGCTGAGCGGGCGTTGCAGTGGAGAGTGTCTGGAGAGTTTGCTTAGCCCAAGTGTGAACCTGAGGGTTTTCGTGCAGCGACAACTGCTGGCAGAGCGCGATCGCCTTATCAGGCTGCCCTACACGTTGATATGCTTTCACTAACCACATCTGAGCTTGCAATAGTTCTTTTGATTCCGCCAAAGAACTATTGCGACAGAAAGTTTCTAATAAGTTGATAGCTTCCGAGTAGCGCCCTTGTTTTAGAGCGTCTATTCCAGCCTGGAGCGCTCCCGATTGGGATGACATAAGGATTCTCCGTAGAGAAAGAGGGGATTAAAGGGCACAAAAGCTTTAGGTCAATTCAGCAGCCTGTGCAGTTGATCTTTTGATACCCACAGATCCAATTTTTCTACGCAGAAATCCGCAAAAGTACATGCAATCTTTAAGCAATTTGGCTGAGACGCATGACCCTTTTAGCATCCGTTCACAAAAGCAGGTTGGTAGGGGTGGGTTTAGCTATAGCTCGCTAAGGTTTTTACATGACTCACAGCTGAGGCGATCGTGAGCGGTAATTTGTAACCACCTCCATGATTAGACAGCACTGGGCAGTTGGCTTTTTTCGCGACCTCTAAAACTGCTTCAGTCAGCGCTGCAAAATCCTGCTCTGTCCAGCCTGTCGTTTCTTTACCGCAGTCATCCCGATGCGAGTCGTATCCAGAGAAAATCAGAATCAAATCGGGAGTCCAAGGGATTTGGTCCAACGCAGCTCGAAAAGCAGACAGGCTTTCGTTGGCTCGGTAGAATTGACCCGTTAGCCCCATTTTGGGTGGGAAGTCATCGGCGAACCGGGCAGGTAGCAAAGGAATATTGCAATGTCCCACGGCTTCGGCAGCTGTGGTAGTACCACGTTTCAAATCTGAGGCTTTCGCCATGTACAGGTCGATCGCGCTATGGATGCTGAGGCAATACACACTGCGATCGCCACTGAAAATAGATTGCGTGCCATCACCATGATGAATATCCCAATCCACAATTAAGATTTTTTCAAAGCCTTGCTCTTGAGCATATTTCGCTGCTGCCGCCAACGGATTGAGCAAACAATAGCCATGTCCCCAGTTCGCATGAGCATGATGGCCAACCAAGCTAAAGCAGTAAGCTCGCTCTAAGTTGCCTTGTTTCATCTGGGCGATCGCCTCAAACAAGCCACCCAGCCCGTAAGCATATCCAGGTAGGCAATGCTCCAGTCCCCAGCAACCACCGAGAAGATGCGGCATCTCCAAGTTGAACTTCTCCAGTGGTTTTTCTGCCGCCAGTAACACTAACTGTTGCAAATACTCTCTGGTGTGAACTCGCAAGTATTCACTGTATTTCACCCGTCTGGCTGGGAGCGATGGATAGTCAGAGAGGCTGTTTTCTAGCTCTTGCCGAACTTTGCTGTAGTGGGGAAACGAATAACCTTTGAACGGAATCAAATGACTCGGCTTAGACGTTTGACAAGTCTGCGGGTGAAGGTAGGTGGCGAATTTAGGCATAGAGGTCTAGGAGAAAAAGCGAGAGAAATGATGGATAGACAGCATTCACCGTTAGGATTTAAAGGACAAGTCGAGATTTGCTAAACTTTGGCTTGCTTGTGGCTTTCTATCTAAACCTATGATCGCGTCTCAAGTTGCTTCCCTGTCTCTTCCCGATCTGGCTCGGCAAACCCGTCAAGCTGCGCGTAAGTTAGCGACCTTGCCAGCCGAAGCTAAAAATCAAGCGATTGAAGCGATCGCCCAAGCCTTAGAAACTGCCGCTCCAGAAATTTTGGCTGCTAATGCTGCCGACTGCGAAGCCGCTCAAGTTGCAGGCATTAGCAGTTCTCTCTATGCTCGCTTAAAGCTGGATGAAAGCAAACTAAAAGCCGCGATCGCGGGAGTGAGAGATGTCGGACGCTTAGCTGATCCGGTGGGGCAGGTGCAAATTCACCGCGAACTCGATCAAGGCTTGGTAATGAAGCGGATCTCTTGCCCATTGGGTGTGTTGGGCGTAATTTTTGAAGCTCGGCCCGATGCCGTGATGCAGATTTCTTCTTTGGCGATCAAGTCTGGAAATGGTGTAATTCTCAAAGGTGGGCAAGAAGCGGTGCGTTCCTGCGAAGCCTTAGTGAAAGCCATTCATGCAGGATTAGCTCAGACCGAAATTGATCCTGCTGTAGTGCAACTCTTGACTACCCGCGAAGAAACCTTAGAGTTGCTGAAGCTCGATCAATATGTGGATTTGATCATCCCTAGAGGTTCCAATTCTTTTGTGCGTTTCGTCCAAGACAACACGCGGATTCCAGTCTTAGGACATGCCGATGGTATTTGTCATCTGTATGTAGACAAAGCGGCTGATATTCAGAAAGCAGTGGCGATCGCCGTAGACTCCAAAACTCAATATCCTGCGGCTTGCAACGCGATCGAAACGCTACTTGTTCACACAGACATTGCTTCAGAGTTCTTGCTAGAAGCAGCTCCAGCGTTCCAAGCCAAAAATGTAGAACTGCGCGGAGATGAACGTACTAGAGCAATTTTGAATATTGCTGCCGCCACAGAAGCCGACTGGTCTACCGAGTACAGCGATTTAATTCTGTCGATTAAAGTGGTAGACGATTTAGCTGCTGCGATTGATCACATCAACACTTATGGCTCACGGCATACAGAAGCGATCGTCACAGAAGACCCTAAAGCCGCAGCTCAGTTTCTAGCCGAAGTTGATGCGGCAGGTGTGTACCAAAACTGCTCGACTCGTTTTGCCGATGGCTTCCGCTATGGCTTTGGAGCTGAAGTGGGCATTAGCACCCAAAAAATGCCGCCTCGCGGTCCTGTGGGACTAGAAGGATTGGTAACTTACAAGTACGAGATCACGGGGGATGGGCACATTGCTGCTACCTACGCTGGCCCCGCCGCCAAACCATTTACCCACCGAGATCTGTAATAACTACCTCTCTTGCAACACATCACTAAGGGCGAATGGCCATTTGCCCCTACAAAGTCACTTTGGTTTCAACTGCCTTACTGCTGAATCGACACATGGACTGCATTCAACTGACGGGAATTCGCGCTTACGGTTACACAGGCTTTTTGCCAGAAGAACAAGTTTTGGGCCAATGGTTTGAAGTGGATTTAACCTTGTGGCTGGACTTGTCTAAATCGGGAGCGAGCGATCGCATTGAAGACACTCTGGACTACCGCAACGCCATCGAAACGGTGAAGCAACTGATTAAAACCAGCCAATTCGCTTTGGTCGAGAGATTAGCCAGCGCGATCGCAGAGTCTCTACTGCAACAGCCTGCTCACCCAGCTCAACCTGTCGTGGAGCAAGTCCGAGTGCAACTGTCTAAACCTGCTGCCCCGATTCCTGACTTTGGTGGCAGAATTACCATCGATATTACCCGTACTCGTTAGCCACCCGATGCAGCCCCCGCTCAAAACAGAAACTCCACCTCCGTGCATGCCGCTACAAAAGGTGGAGCTATAAAACCCAGTTAGGAGGTATCTTAAAAACCAAGGTAGCCCTAGAAATCTAGACTTTTCCTGACTTTTAATAAGTTCTTAAGCTCTAGTGGCTCTTGAGGCAAGCTTTTGGTTAGATTCGCTACATTTAAGCTATTTATTGAGCTAACGGCGCTGATTTAAGGTCGCAGGATCAATATTGACTAGCGGCAGAGTGCCATTGCCACCCATGACAGTCGGAAAGCGGCCATCCCATTTTTCGATCGCCTGCTGCTGCAATAGCTCTGACGTTAAAGTCAGTCGCTGCAATCGCTGAGCTTCTGCTTGGCCTTTAGCGCGGTTCACAGCGGCCTCTGCGTCCTGCTTCGCTCGAAGTGCAGTAAATTCTGCTTGTTTCGCCTCTTGCTCAGCAATTTGCTTCGCTTCGATCGCTTTGTTGAACTCTGGCGAGAACCCAAAGTTGACCAACGAGACATCATCTACCAGCAGCCCATAAGATGCTAAGCGCTTCTTCAACTGGTCATCGATTTCGCCTTTTAGCTCGGTGCGCTTGGTAAGAATCTCTTCGACGTTCTTCTTGGCAGTCGCGGCTTTCACTACTTCAGAAACCGCAGGCGTAATAATGCCGCTGACAATTTGTTCTTTGCTGCCAATTCGTTGATAGACCGTATTAACTTGCGCCGGATCGATATGCCAGTTGATGGCTACTTCTGTGGTGACATCTTGTAAGTCCTTGGAAGCAGCACGGGCATTAATGTCGTCCTTCTGTACTCGGACACTCATTTTCTTTACCGAGGTCAGAACTGGCATTACTGGGTGGATGCCTTCATCTAACACTTGATTTTGGACTTTGCCAAAGTGCATCACCACGCCCCGCTCCCCAGCGTTGACGATGACAAAGGGGCGAAAAAGCACTGCTCCTAGGAGAAGGGTCACTCCTCCAGCAATGTAGAGAGCTGTATTAGCAGATGGTAGGGGTGGCATTCCGCGTGAGTTGGGTAATGCAGACCGAGTTGACTTTCCAGTCATGAGAGTTGCTCTGAATTTTAAGTTCTTTAAGTAGAAGCGGGTCACTTCTTACCTAACAAAGTGCCCTTGTTTACTTCAACAGTTGCGATCGCTTTGATTCCGCAGAAACTTTGTACATCACAAATCCAACTTAAGGCGCTACCAGTTGCCACTTAATGACTTAGAGCAAACTTTCGTTCCGTGCTGAAAGTTAAAAACCGCACTGCTGATTCGTAGGAAGTATCAAATAAGAAACAACTACCTAAGTAGGTAAATTTTATTGGGAATAAGAAAGTTAAAAACGCCCGTGTGGTAAATTAATGAAAAGAAATCATTCCTAATAAAGCTCCAACAAGGTTTGCACAGATTTACATCGCTAAATCTCAAACCTTTCATTCCTTGGTTACCCTTTTGTCTATGACAGCTACCCCTACCCGTGGGCAACTAGAACGCACTCTCTCGCAGCGGATTCAAGCGCTCTATCGCGAGCAGCTTGGGCATCAGCCTAGTAAAGTAACCTGCCAACTGTTTGATGAGAAATTAGCGATCGTTCTAGAAGACTCCATCACCCCTCCCGAGCAGTTGTTGGCGAACAGTGGTCAAGAAGAACTCGCTAAACAAGTCCGGGCGGATCTATCTAAAGCCATTGAGCCGCAATTGAGGGAGTTGATTAAGGAGGTGCTGGGGGTTGAGGTGCTAGATCTACTCAGCGACGGCAAAATCGATACTGGACGAACTGGCACGATTGCGGTTTTAGGAGCAACGCCCACTGTTCGCGATCCAGCTTCTACCCCTAAAGCT
Source organism: Trichocoleus desertorum AS-A10 (assembly GCF_039962155.1). Taxonomy (NCBI): domain Bacteria; kingdom Bacillati; phylum Cyanobacteriota; class Cyanophyceae; order Leptolyngbyales; family Trichocoleusaceae; genus Trichocoleus; species Trichocoleus desertorum. Next base: position 64,340 of record NZ_JAMPKN010000003.1, read on the forward strand.
AAAAGGCAGGGGGAGGAGAACTAAGATAGCGGTGAATCAGCTCTTCTAGGTCATCAACCATGTAGGGCTTACTGATGTAGTCGTTGCAACCTGCTTCTAGAAAGCGATCGCGATCTTCTTTTCTTGCCATTGCTGTGACTGCAATAACCGGAATCCTCAGGGTTTCGGGATTTCGTCTTAAGCAGCGTACGATTTCTGCACCGTCCAAATCGGGGAGCATTACATCTAACAAAATTAGATCTGGCAACTGCTCTTCAGCCATACTCAAAGCCATTAAGCCATTCGTTGCAGTAATGAACGAATAGTTTCCTAAACTTAGGACTTGGCTAATGAGTAACAAATTGTCCTCATCATCATCAACCGCCAAAATCAATGGTTGTTTCACACAATTTGGCTGATCGGTTTCCAGGAAACATTTCAAATCCATATCCTGCCTCTGGGACGAAACGAGCGCACCTGCGATCCCTAACAGAAGCTTGGACGAGGCATTTCCGAAGCGGCAATTTGGCGCTTACTTGTGGCGAACTGGCTCGTAGCTATTTGGTCAGGTTGAACGCTCTAGATTTTCTCGATAAAGCATGAATCAACCATTTATAAGATTTCTTGGTTCTTGATTCTACAAGAGATTCGTAAATAAAACGAACTTTCTGAGACGAAATAATACTGAGTGTAACTGTCTTTAATGTAGTTTTGGACCTCACTGGATTCAAATGTTGCATTACTTTAAGACAATCTCTCAATAAGAGCTGACTCAGTTGATAAATCCAATGATGAAGCCAACTTTTATAGATGCCTTATAAAGTCATCGTCACCCCAAGCTGAGCAAACGAGGCATTCTCTCAGCGACTACGAGCAAATATTGAGAATGGCTCGGAATTAAAACCACAAGGTTGACCACTTACTTGAGCAGATTGAAGCAAGTTGTGAAGCTTCTGACAAAAACTACCAGCACTTAAACGGAGTCTAAGGTCAAATCTTAGTTGATTTCGCGAAAAAACTGAACAGTTTGCTTAAAAGCTTAGCTCTCAGCCTTTTTTCGGCTGAATTCTTTTGTTTCTACGACTTATCTGACAAACTAGCTAGCTTGGTAAAAACCAATCTGGTTTAGCGTGCGATAGATTAAACCTTCTAGGCCCTCTAGAGTATAGGGCTTGCTAATGTAGTCATCCCAGCCTAGCTGCAAGATTTGTTCTCGGTCTTCTACTCTAGCCAAAGCTGTTACGGCAATGACGGGAATTGCCTGAGTTTGAGGATGTTGTTTGAGTTGTTGAATGACTTCAACGCCGCTGATATCTCGCAAGACAACATCCAACAAAATCAGATCGGGTTGATATCTCTTAGCTAAGTTGAGAACCGTTTGACCTTGCAAGGTGTTGATACAAGCAAAGCCGAACACCTTCAGAATTTGAGAGAGAAGCAACAAGCTATCCTCATCGTCATCCACTACCAAGATTAGAGGCTGTTTCACCCAAAGATGCTGGTGCTTATGGCGGAAGGACTCCACATTCATGGTCGATTCGTCAATGATTTGTCATGAGCTTAGTGATTCTGAGAGAAATCCAGGTACTGTCTGCACCCAAAGCGCCAAATTTCATCTCAGTTTAATACAAATCATCGGAAATCTAAATAATTTCTTAAGGATTTTCGCCTGAGCTGTTCTATGCTGTACTCTAAGAAACTTTTTTTCAGCAGAGTAGATAAAATGTTTAGCTTGAGTCTGGCTCTAAGCCAATTGGCGGAATCATTCGAGGCGATCGCTTTCTAGCCAAAGGTGGAGGTTAGGTTTTATGAGGACGTGTTACATTCGTTAATAATACTTAATAAACACTAAGTATTATTGCCCTTGCTCAAGTTCTTGATACCGTAACTTCTGCCCTTATGTTGCCAATAGTTGTTAACGAAGAGCTAGTCCACCGCTTCAATTTCTATCTCCATACTTCTGTCAAACAAGGGATGCGTCATCAAGACGAGCTGTATGCCCTTGCTCAGGAATTTAGCCAAACGGCTCGGCTAACGGCTTACCAAAAGGCTTGTGAACTGGTAGAGCAGGGAGTTCCAGTTGTGGTTACTGCCTCCAGCGTAGGATATGCGGTTTGGGTAAGCTTGCGATCGCTAACCCAAGTTCCCGAAAAAACGACTCGCCAGCCTAAGCCCACTCTCTCTAGTTTGCCTTCAAGGCTGGAGCTTTGCTCAGCTTAACCCTTTAGCTGGCTGGCGTTCAGCTACCTCTACCCTTGCAACTACGGTTCCCTAAACAATGAAAATTCGGATTTCTTCAGAGTTGTCTGACGCAGACTTATATGCAATTTGCGAAGCTGCGGATGTGCTGGCTTGTGAGTGCCCTAGCTATTTAGTCCGTCTGGTGCAAGAGGTGAGAGCTTTTCGTCAATATACGACTGACTGTATCCAGCAGTTTCCAGAAGATGCTACGACTCATCACTGGCTAACGGGTCGAGCCAAGCAGGTGGAAAGTCTGCTGTGTCAAACGATTGTGGAACTGTTGCAGAAAGAAAATCTGATTGATGAACAGAATCAAGTTTGTCTAACTCAGCTTTCCGATCGCTCACGGTCTTTAGCATTAGCAGGGTATCAACCTGAAGTGCGCCTAGCAAGTTAACCTGAGTAGGCAGCGATAATCGAGAGCTAACTCCACTGACTCAAGTACTGATTGAGCTGTTGCTCGATTTGCTGTAAGTGTGCCTCGCCGTTGACTAGACTTTGCTCGTAACATTGCGGGGGTGTAGGTTCTGGTTTGAACTGGATTAGCTTAAACTCAAACCCTTTACCAGTCCCCAAACCGAGGATTAAAACTTCTTCCTCAGGTTGATTAGCATCAATAATTCCGAGAATTTCTTGAATTTGGTTATCTACTTTGCGGTTGAGTTCGGCGATCGCGGCAACAGAGCAAAACACCAGATGGGGAGTCGGTTGAAAGTCAACTCCTAAAACTCCTGGCTCCGCCTCCGAGTGTTGCGCTAGTCCCCAAGCCAAGGCCGCTAATTCTGGTTTGTGCGATTCAACAAATAGTTCTAGCTGCTGCCGCCAACTTTGCTCAGTGGGGTCGAGTTTGGAGCTGAAAAATTCTGGCATCGTATTGGTTCCTTTCCAGATGGTTGCACACAGCAAAAGCGGGACTGCCAATGATTTTAGATGGAAGTGGTACCCGTAGCATTTTAGGTTGCGGCACAGGCTGCTGGTAGAGGTGGCTGAGTTGTAATGACAACTTGCGAGTACCCAGTGGTGCGGAGGAGCTGGCTAACCACTTGCTGAGCGCGATCGCTGGCTTTTTGCAATACTCCTTCTTGGCAAGCAGTGGCCACAATTTTTTTCAGGGCTTGTTGCTCTGCTAAGGTTTGTAGATTTGGCGCGACATCTGGCCCTAACCCTAAAAGACCGCGATCGTAGTCGTACACTTGCGATCGCGTTACATCAATTTTGGCATCAAGGATACGCGGAGGCGGCAGGCGGATTTGGATGATGTCGCCATTAATAACCACATCTTGGGGTTGTAGCTGTCCTAAATCAACCCCTGCTCGCACTTCACCATAGGCAATGTACAGCAGCTTGGTAGTTCCGACCACAAACCCTGCCAACTCGCGATTTTGATGCGTCGGTACAATGGCCTCCATCGCAAAGACTGTGGTACTCAGCTCACTCACGCCTTGAATTTGCCGCAACGCTACCGATCGCACATCCACTTGGGGCGCAGTTTCAGTCGGTCGCCACAGGGCTTGTAAATCAAGCCAAAACTGCTGCCCAGAACGCCAAACTCCCAACAACATAATTAGGGCTATAAGGGCGAGCGCGCCGGTTGACATCCAAATTAGTTGATACAGAAACCCATTTTTGTGAGTCGGCGATTGCTGAGGATGTGCGTCTCTCATGGTCCACAGTTGTAGGTTTGCCTAACTCGATCTTAGGTGGGAACTGCGGTCAGCGCGATCGTGGGGCAGGGTTAGCTTTTTCCAAACGAGTCATGCGAGCTTCTACATTCGTCACTCGCTCTTTTAACTCAATTAGCAAGGTTGCTAGGCGGTCCAAAATGGGTGTAGTTGCAGGAGTTGGATTAGGTGGTGTAATGGTAGGTGCCGTAGGACGACTAGGCTCAGACAGGCGGGTACCAGAACGACTCAAACTGTAGATTTGAGCCTCTAAACGGCTGATCTCAGCTCGTAGTTGATAGCCATCTGACTCTAACCGGGCCAAGCGAGATTCTAATAGGGCTGTGGATTGAGCCGCCAAACGCCCTGGCAACAGCACTAACCCCACGATGACTAAACCAGTAAAACCTAGAATTTTTAGCCAGGGACGATTCATAGAAGTTGCCTCCTAAATAGATTCGGGATTGACCTCAGGAGGCAAGTCTGGAGCAGGAGGTTCGGGTTCAGGGTCTGAGTTAGGCTCAGGCTGTGGTTCAGGAGTCGGAGCCGTCGTTTCAGGCTCCGATTCCGGCAGAGGTGTTAAATCAGGTCCACGCTCGGGGCTGGTTTGAATCTGTCTGAGGGACGTGAGGGAAGCAGCCATACAAGTACCTATCAGTAGTATGGTCAACAGGGGAAACCCTAGCGATCGCTTAGCTGCCAGATCGCTCTAGGGGAGCTTGATTCGTTTGGGGCGTAGGTGCTGTAAAAGCCAAATTCCATGTAGAAGTCACTCCTAGCATGCAAACACCCGCAACTAGCCACGCTAAGGCTACCTCAATACGATTAGGTTTAGAGGCCAGAGTGGTGGGCGAAGCCGCGATCGCCAGTTGCATAATGGGGGGCTTGTGGTCAGACAGCTCTAAGGATTCAGGTTCGGTATAAGGCTCTAGAGCTTGTCTGTAGGCGGGAGAAATGAGGGGACGGGGGCTAACTGCAAGCTTGTTTTCCGAAGGGGACACAGGGAACATATAAAACAGGGATTTAATAGAAGCTATTTTTAGATTTAACTTGAAGGCAAGTAGCCTAGCCTCCTTCAAGTGAGACAGGTTCAGCCTTACCCAGTCTCTGTCACAGGCATAGTATGAGGTGTCAAAATAATGTTGTTAGCGACACTCCCGATAGAGACCCTGCAAGTGCTGCCTGAAAAACTTAGACCAACTCATTGGCCTGACTGCTGTTGTTGCTTTTCTGGGTCAATTTGCTCTCGCTCTGACGCTTTCTGCTGAGCATCTTGAGCGGCATTTTTAGCTTTATTCACTGGAGGTAAGCCTGGCGTCGTTGCTTGTGGCGGTTCACTCTCAGTTGCACACCCAATCGTCAATACCACGAACACTAAAGCGATCGCTCCGTGTCTCAATCTGTGCACAAGTTTGGGCATCCTGCTCCCCTAGAACCAGAACCTAGCTCTAGCATACCCATTAACTGGCTTTCAGTGGATCTATCTAGGTATCGAGGACAAATCACATCTACTTGTGATGATCTTAACGCATCCTTATATGGGTCAGCCGTGCCCCAGTGGAGATGCCATTGCTAAGCTGTTTAGCTGAGCCTGATTAGCTGAACCTGAGGCGATCGCCACTAGCAGGTAACCTTCATGCAACTGGTTGTAGAAACTACCGCAATCCCGGTATGACTGATTCTGAACCGATGGCAACCCCTGACTTACCTACCCCGCTCGGGCCTTTGTTAGTCACCTATGACGACATTGCTAGTGCGGCTCAAAGACTAATGGGCCAAGCAACACGGACTCCTGTAATCACTTCGCAAACTGTCAATCAACGCACTCAGAGCCAAGTTTTCTTTAAGTGCGAAAACTTTCAACGCACAGGCTCATTCAAGTTTCGAGGAGCCTATAACGCTCTGGCCCAACTGACAAAAACCCAGAAAAAGCAAGGTGTTTTGGCGTACTCCTCTGGGAACCATGCTCAAGCGATCGCCCTAGCGGGAAAAATTTTAGAGATTCCCACGACGATTGTGATGCCAGAAGATGCGCCAGCGGTGAAGCAAGCAGCCACGCGAGAGTATGGGGCAGAAGTAGTGCTTTACAACCGCAAAACCACCTCACGCGAAGAGTTGAGCCAAAGCTTAGTTTGCGATCGCGGCCTCACCTTAATTCCTCCGTTCGATCATCCTCAGGTTGTTGCAGGGCAAGGGACTACTGCGAAGGAACTGATTGAGGAAGTGGGACCACTGGATCTCCTGTTGGTGTGTTGTGGCGGTGGAGGATTGCTGTCTGGTTGCGCGATCGCAGCTCAAGCTCTCTCGCCTCAGTGCCAAGTGATGGGGGTAGAACCTGCCCGCGCCGACGATGCTACCCGCTCTTTCTATACTCGCACTCTGCAAACGGTTCACAACCCTGACACCATAGCTGATGGAGCCAGGACTCCTGCTTTAGGCCAGGTGACGTTTCCTTTGGTTTTGCACTATGTCCATGACATGGTGACGGTTTCAGAAACAGCAATTTTACGAACCATGTTTTGGCTCTGGGAACGCCTCAAGATTGTGGTGGAACCCACAGGAGCGCTAGCGGCAGCGGCCTTGCTAGAGGGAGTGGTTTCTGTCCCCAATGCTCGCATTGGTGTGCTCATCAGTGGCGGCAATGTAGACCTGAGCCAAGTAGGGCAACTGATGGCTAAGGTGAGAAAAAAGCCCAAATCAGAAAAACCCTTACCCCTAGCCAGAGAGCTGAGTTAGACGGAGCAGTGAGCGCTTCTCCATCTTCAGTCCAGCGATTTGTTCTATTAGTAGAGATCGGAAAAATCGCTGAACTGAAAGGCGATCGCGCGGATATAAATCAGGAGATAGAAACTAGGAGAAGTAATGCAGCGGTTTGTCACTCGCTTCTTGTGACAGCAGAAGCATTATGGGTCTGGGTAGAGCGCACCACCACGCGACCACATCCGATTTCAGAGGCATTGTTACAGGGTTTTCAAGTTCAAGTGCGATCGCCTAAGTGATCTTAAAGATTTGGTTAAGTAGCATCCCCCTTTAGAATGAAAAATTTTTAATTTAGTCTAGGCAGTGCCAGGTCGGGAAGGCTAAGGTTGTGGAGCAGTTCCTTGCCTGCTTCAGATCCAAACCTGGGTTAGGCATCTATTCACTCCACCCCGTCAGGACTTTCACGACCCATGAACCCTAGCAGTAACCCACAAGAAGAATTGCGACGGCGAGAAAAAGAATTGCAAGAGCGAGAACATGCCTTGCGGCTCCGGGAGCTAGAAGCTGAAATCAATCAAACACATCAGCCCCCTCTTTATGAAACTGCGAAACACCAGCCATCTAAAAAGTCATTGCAGCAATGGTCCAAGCAGCTGGTGAATGTGGCTCAGTTTATGGGCATCGCAGTTGCGGTGATCATCACGATTCGGATTGCAACCTGGCTTACGGGGGTGGTGATTGTGGGAGGAGTAGCTTGGGTCGCGTACAAACTGTTTTTTGAAAGCGATCGCTCTAGACGTTGAAAATAGCTACGTTTCGATTCGAGGCAGCAGCGACTAGACAAGAATTAATCGGGCTGTTCCCTCTCTAAAGCTACTTTTACAACGCCCTCTTCCTCCCCTTCATAGGGGTTTTACCCATGAAAAACTGGCCTGCTTGGATTCCGGTACCGAGTGCATGGATGAGCGCTGTACTGTTGGTTTTGCTAACGGGTAGCCTTGCTTTTGCAGTGAAACTAATTTGGCAAATGGGCTATTTTATGGCTCGATTCCTGCCACCTGTGGCAATCTCCTTTGGCGTATTGGCGCTGCTCTCTCCCATTGTGATCATTGCAATTTTTCATCATTTATTACACCTATTTCTCGATCGCTTTTTTCCCGAAACGCGATCGCCTGAAATGGAGCCCAATTTAGGGTTTTTTCCCAGCCTCATGAGTTGGTGGGAAGGCGTGATGGGATGGTCAGCCATTCTATTAGCGACTTTGGCAACCGTTGGGATTGTGGGCCCCTTCTTGCCCACTTGGCGATCGCTTTACCCCTTATATTCCATGTTTTTAGCTTGGGATAAAACTCACTATTTATTCACGATTCCGACAGTAGTTTGGGTGATTGCGGCTGCCTACATTTATCACTTCGAGCATGTAGTTCGTCATCATCTGATTGCAGTTGGGGCAGAAAATCGAGCAAATCGACGTTAAACCAAGATTCTATTTAGGCATCAAGTTATTTCCTTAATTGAGGCAGGATTCATGAGCGTCAAAGTTGAGGCGGAAGGTTTGTTACTCGATCTAGATCGAGTTGCCAGAGTGCGGCATCAAATGGCTCAACATTTAGACAATATTTCGGGAGCCTTGAGTAGAGCTGAGGTGGAGAGTAGCCAAGCTTCTGGCAAGCTGGAGTTAGACGGAGAGATTCAAGATTTAAACCTCACTAGCCAGAACTTGCGCCAAGGTGTGTTCCGCCTGCTAGTTTTGGGAGATATCAAGCGGGGTAAAAGCACATTGCTCAACGCCTTGATTGGCGAGAACCTGCTGCCCAGCGATGTTAGTCCTTGCACTGCTCTGCTGACTGTATTGCGCTATGGCCCGGAAAAGCAAGTTACAGTCTACTTCAAAGGCGATCGCCCGCCTGAGCGCTTAGACTTCACCAACTTTAGGCAAAAGTACACAATAGATCCGAGCGAAGCCAAACAGCTAGAGGAAGTCAAGCAACTCGCTTTTCCCCAGGTCAGCCATGCTGTGGTGGAATATCCTTTACCCTTCCTACAAAAGGGTGTGGAGATTGTTGATAGTCCTGGACTAAATGACACCGAAGCACGCAACGAATTGTCGCTTAGCTACATCAACAATTGCCATGCGGTTCTGTTTGTCTTCCGAGCTTCCCAGCCCTGCACCCTGGACGAACGCCGCTATTTAGAGAATTATCTTAAAGACCGAGGACTCACCGTTTTCTTCTTGATTAATGCTTGGGACGAAATTCGCAAAAGCTTAGTTGACTTGGATGATGCCGAGGAACTGCGAGAGGCAGAAGCCAAGCTGCGGCAGGTGTTTCGCACGAACTTAGCGGAGTATTGCCGCGTCGATGGTCAAGAACTGTATAACCAGCGCGTCTTTGAACTGTCCTCACTTGATGCTCTGCGTCGCCGCCTCAAAGATGCTGCCGACCCGCTAACCGGAACAGGTTTCCCGGAATTTGAAGCCGCACTTAGTCGCTTTTTGACTCAAGAACGTGCTGTGGCAGAGCTGCGCCAAGCGACGACTTTGGCTCGCCAAGCCTATAACCATGCTCACGAAGCGATCGCCCGTCGTATCCCGCTGCTCGATCAGGATGTGCAGGAACTAAAGGAACGCCTGAAGTCTGTGGAGCCAGAATTTGCCAAACTGAATGAGATTCGCGATCAGTTCCAAGCGGAAATCCGAGAGCTACGCGATCGCAAAGCCAAGGAGATTGCGACTGATTTCTGCTCCTACATTCTCAATTTAGGCACCACGTTCGACACTGATTTCTTGCGCTACCAACCAGACATTAGTTTTTGGGATTTTCTCTCTCAGGGACGGCGAGAGGAGTTTAATGCTGCTTGTCGGCAAGCGTTTGAGCGTTACATCAACGAAAAGATCGTAGCTTGGCAACGTACGGCTGAGCAGGAAATCAGCGCTGCCTTTGCTGAGCTGGGTAGAAGTGCTGCCAGCTATGGCACTGATTACAACCGCATCACCGACACCATCACTGAGAAGTTAATCGGGCAAACCATCTACACAGGCAACGCTTCATCAGAAAATAACTCTCCGACTTGGGCGAGATGGGCGATGGGATTCTTCTCCCTAACATCGGGCAATATTGCTGGGGTGTTTCTGGCGGGAGCAGGGTTTGATTGGAAAAACATCCTGGTCAACTATATTGCGGTGATTGGTATTACCAGCTTTCTAGCGCTGTTTACAGGTGCCTTTATTGGGCCGATTGGTATTATGTTGGTCGGTTTAGGGATTGGTGCTTTGCAACTGGATCAAGCTCGCCAAGAGTTTGTTAAAGCCACGAAAAAAGAGTTCGTCAAACATCTCCCTGATATCGCTCGCGATCAATGGAACCCAATCAATCAACTGATCAAAGATTGCTTTGATGCCTATGAGCGAGAAGTGATGAAGCGGATCAATGATGATATTCAAGCACGCAGAGCTGAACTGGACAATTTAGTAGCGCAGAAGGAATCCCATGAGATTAATCGGGAAGCGGAAGCTAAGCGGTTACAAGCCTTAGACGCAGAAGTATTGTCCGAAATCCGTACCGTTGAATCAGTTTATAACTCCATGTTGCTTCTATCCGTTTAGCTGTGATCAACGATTAGGGATATGCCAATTCCTGACTAGCTGGCAATCGCGTCTACTTTTAACTGCTCATTTCGCTCCACTAAAAAACATCAACAACCATGAGTGCCAAAATTGAAGCGACAGGATTTCTCAACGATTTAGATCGCGTGGCTCAAGTGCGATCGCAGGTCGCCAACTCTTTGGGCCGCATGGTCGATACCCTGAAACAATCCGAGTTAGAGGGAGCCAGTAGTTCGGGGCAGCTCGGTTTAGAACGTGATATCGAAGATCTCGCTGTAGCCAGCAAAAACTTGCAGCAGGGCGTATTTCGGCTGTTGGTATTGGGTGACATGAAGCGGGGCAAGAGTACCTTCCTGAATGCGCTGATCGGAGAAAACCTGTTACCTAGTGACGTCAATCCTTGCACCGCTATCCTTACAGTGTTGCGCTACGGGCTGGAGAAGAAAGTGACAGTGCACTTCAATGACGGCACTCGTCCAGAACAGCTCGACTTCAAAACTTTTAAGCAGCGCTACACAATTGACCCAGGAGAGGCTAAACAACTAGAACAACAGAAAAAACAGGCTTTCCCCAACATTGATTGCGCGATTGTGGAATACCCGCTTCCTCTGCTGCAACGCGGTGTAGAGATTGTGGATAGCCCAGGGTTGAACGACACGGAAACGCGGAATGAGTTATCTCTCGGATACATCAACAACTGCCATGCGATTCTGTTTGTTCTACGGGCTTCTCAACCTTGTACGTTGGGTGAACGCCGCTACCTGGAAAACTACATCAAGGGACGAGGGCTGACGGTTTTCTTTTTGGTGAATGCTTGGGACCAGGTGCGGGAAAGCTTGATTGACCCTGATGATACTGAAGAATTAGAAGAGGCCGAAACCAAACTACGGCGTGTTTTCAAAGCCAACCTAGCAGAATATTGTGTGGCTGATGGCTATGACATCTACGAAGAACGGGTATTTGAGTTATCTTCGCTCAAAGCCCTGCGCTTGAGAGTCAAGAATCCAGACGCTGCTCTCGCTGGTACAGGCTTCCCAGAGTTTATGGGCGCACTGAACATCTTTTTAACCCAGGAGCGAGCCATCTCTGAGTTGCGGCAAGCCAGAACTTTAGCGCGGCAAGCAGCTACTCATGTAGGAGAAGCGATCGCCCGTCGTATCCCTTTGCTGGATCAAGATGTGAATGAACTCAAACAACGAATCAACTCGGTAGAACCAGAGTTCGTCAAACTCACCGAGATTCGCGACCAATTTCAAGATGAGATCCGCAACTTGAGAGATCGTCGAGCCAGAGCGATCGCGGATTCCTTCCGTACTTATGTACTGAACCTGGAGCATACCTTTGAGCAAGACTTTTTGCAGTACCAACCGAATTTGCAATTCATGGACTTTTTCAGTCAAGGCAAGCGAGAAGCATTTGCAGCAGAGCTAGAGAAATCCTTTCAGCAATATGTCAATGACAAGTTCTGCGCCTGGAGCCTCACCGTGCAAAAGGATATGGAAGCCGCATTTACCCAACTCTCCAGCAGGGCTGCGAACTATGGTGCCTCTTATACCCAAGTCACTGACCAAATCACGGCCAAGTTAACCGGACAGAAAATTCAAACTCGCACCAACGCCTCAACTGAAGATGATTCTCCGGCTTGGGCGAAGTGGGCAATGGGTTTAGTTTCTCTCGCCAGAGGCAACTTAGCGGGCGTAGCGATGGCGGGCGCAGGCTTCGATTGGCAAAATATTTTGCTCAACTTCCTGACTGTGACCAGCATTGCCGTGGTGGCGTCGTCTATGTTCGGTATTATGCTCGGTCCCTTGTGGCTGGGCTTAATTGGCTTAGGAATGGGAATGGCGCAAGCCGATCAATCCCGCAAAGAATTAGTAAAAGCCACGAAAAAAGAGCTGGTGAAACACTTGCCGCAGGTGGCTCAAGAGCAGTGGCAACCCATTTACAGTGCGATTCAAGAATGTTTTGATTCCTACGAGCGCGAGGTGATTAAACGCATCAACGACGACATTCAATCGCGTAAAGCTGAGCTAGAAAACCTCTTGCGACAAAAAACGTCCCATGAAATTAACCGTGAGAATGAAATCAACCGCCTCAAAGGAATTGAAAAATCTGTCCTCTCTGACAGTCAAAACGTTGAGACGGCCTATCAAAACTTACTTAGGGTTTAAGCGCGATCGCGCTTTGCCCCTCTTCTGACTTATTTAGCAGAAGTATTTAGCGGATCAGCCACATATTGGAAGGTAGGCTCAGAGTTCCAGGGGCCACGTTCGTCTGGCTTATCTCCATCCGTCGATAAGTTGAAGTAGAGTGCTACAGTCTCATCTGGCTGGATGTTGCCAAACATCGGATCAGTGAGTTTGCCCATGGAATCTAGCGCTTTCATAAACATCTGCGTGTGCGAAATTTCGCGTGTCAACAGATGAACGAGGGTTTTTTTGGTTCCTTCATCGGTACATAACTTGATCAACTCTTCGTAGGTTTGACGAGCGCCCGCTTCTGCGGCAATATTTGCTCTCAAGTCACGCACCACATCTCCGCCTTCGTTCAAGTAGCTAGCAGTCCAGTTATTTCCTTGACTATCTAGAAAGTGAGGCCCCTTACCGCGCACTGCAAAGAGCGTACTCTTGTAGGCTTCTGTTTGGTCCACATCTTTTGTATGAACTTCAATCAGTTTGCCTACCATTTCGAGGTGGCTAAATTCCTCGATCGCGATGTCTTGTAACATGTCTCGAATTCCTGCATTCTCCACATGGAAAGACTGCACCCAATACTGCAAGGCGGCTGAGAGTTCTCCGGTGGCTCCACCAAATTGCTCTAGCATCAACTGCGCAAAGCGAGGATCGGGCTCATTAACTTGAACTGTATGAATGGGTTCTTTTTTATGAAAAAACATAATCTTGGCCTCAAGCTCCTAATAAATTCGGTGCAATGAAATTAAGAGATATCTCAAAATTCACTGTGGATTTTCACAATCCTGCGTTCAGCTTAGGAGGCCTTACAGATTCATTCGTACCGCTGGAGGTATAGTTAATCGAAATAATTGATTTTCCTAAAGGGAGTATAAATACTCGCCTGAGCGCACTCTCTCCCCTTTTTTTAACAAAATTTTCAGCCAAAATTCTCTTCAAATTCTGAGCAAAAATATCACTTTAAGACAAGTATTGATGAGGCTCTTTGCGATCGCTTCCCCAGACGCTCCTACAGACATTTCTAGACAAATTTTTTGAGATTGATATCTTATAAACAGGCGTTCAAGTCAACCTTATGCAGTCACCCAACGCTTCCCAGAATTTACTAACGACGCTTAAAACAGCGGTAGGTCTGCTGGACTTAGAACCCAATTCACCCTTGAAGCAAGATGTCATCGCAGTTTGCGATCGCCTGATCAGTTCTGATTTTCGCATCGCAGTATTCGGCCCCTTCAACTACGGCAAATCTACCCTGCTGAATGCCCTACTCGGTGAAAAAGCGCTACCGATTGACCTGATTCCCACCACAGGCGCAGCGATTCGAGTCAAGTACGGTTCTGACTTATCCACTCGGATTTTGTTGAGCAGTGGCGCTGAGATCTGCGAAACGGGCACCGATGTTTTGAAGCGATTTGCCATCTTAGATGATCAGCGGCGGATGCGAGAGGATGTGGCTGCTGTTGAGGTGTACTGTTCCCATCCTTTTTTGCAAACAGGCGTAGAGCTGCTAGATTTACCCGGAACTAACGATCGCGACGCTCAAGATGCCTTGGTTAAAGACCAACTCTTAACCGCAGATCTGGTCGTGCAAGTCTTGGATGGCCGCAAACTAATGACCCTAGGAGAACGCGAAAACCTGCGGGATTGGTTGCTCGATCGCGGCATTACCACCGTGGTATTCGTCGTCAATTTCCTCAACTTACTGGAAACCGACGACCAAAAAGAAGTGTATCGGCGCATGCGATTTGTCGCTGAGAGTTTTCGTTCACAATTACCTCCGGGTGTTAGCAATCTATATCGTGTCGATGCCTTACCTGCCCTGAGATCCCGCCTAAAAGGAGATATGGCAGCGGCTCAGACGGCAGGACTCCCTATGTTTGAATCTGCTTTGCAGAGCATTGTCCAAGCACAGCGTGGTCAGAGCGAACCTCGTTTACCGCGTGTAGTCGTGTTAGCGAACCAAGTACAACAAGCCTTACAAGTTAAGCGAGAAGCGATCGCCCATGAAATCGCCACAGCAGAACAAACCCGCAACAAAAAAGTAGAAATCCGCCAAAAAGTCCAAAAACTGATTAAAGATGGGTTTCTCGCCAGTGCTACTCAATGCCGCGATTGGCTATCTCTCCCTAACCTGCTCGATCGCTACCAAGCCGATGCTGCCGACGCTCTCCAGAGATTTGACTTCGCCACCTGGGAAACCAACACACTGAAACCTGCCTGGAACGAACAAAAGCGATCGCTCGCCGAATGGGTTTACAAAGCTTGTGAGTTTCTCAACTGTCCTCGACCCACAGATCCGTGGTTTGCTTTCCCTGAAGCGCCTCAAGTCTTCCTGACACAAGACCCACCCACAACCAAAAGCTCCAGTTCATCGAGTGATTCTACACCTGTCGCGATCGCCACTGGGCTAGGCTGGGTGTTAGGAGGCCCATTAGGAGCCGCAGTTTTAGGAGGAGCCAGCTATCTGCTCAATCAAACCACTGATACTCCTGCCTCGGCACCGCCCACTTCTGCCGCAGCTTACACAGTCCAAACTCAGCAAGCTTGTTCGGAGGCTGCGAAAGATTATTTAATTCGCTTCAACACTCTGGCTTTGGCAGCACTGCGCGACTACGAACTCACCGCCGAGCAAATATTCAATTTTTCTGTACCCGCCGAACCCCTAGAACTTTCCCACCAACGCCATCAACTGCGATTGCTAGAAGCTACTTTAGAGAATCTAACCCAAGCCTTAGCATCAGTTCCCCATTAGAGCTACAGGATTAGCGCCTTTGCCAGCGTAGGCTATAAGTATGCTTAAGAATGATGCGGTAACGAGAATTACTTGGATAGGCTAGAAGGTAAAACCTCCTATAGAAACCTTTTATGCATACCACCCAAGATCCGTTTCAGAAGGCCAACTATTTCTTTAGAAAAGCCGACTATGTGAAATGGCATCGGCAGCAAAGTAAGCAACAAATTCTGCGATCGCAAGTTGGGTTTATTGAGACTGCACCCTCTCGCCCGAAAGCTTGCCAGGGTTGCGCTCACTACCATGGCGTGGCTTACGGCACTGCTTATGAGAGCCGACATATGTTGATTTGTGGTTTCCATCCCTATGGTTGGGGAAACCAAGGGACTTGCCCTGACTGGGAAGGCGGCTTCTAAGGCAGTTTAAGTGCTGGTATCTGGATCTGTATCTGGGTCACAGCGAATCTCAACCAAAAAGCCGTCGGGGTCATAAAAGTAGATGCCGCGTCCGGTGGGGCGGGTGACTGGGCCTTCTGCGATCGCGACTTGATTTTGGTGCAGTACTGCCACAGCTTGGTCAAACAATTGCGGCTCGATATCAAAGGCTAAGTGATTGGCACGGGTAAAGCCTCGGCTAGGATCTGGATCGGGTGGTGTGAGATCTGGCTCCCAAAACAAATCGAGCACAGTGCCATCGGGCATGACAAAATTAGCAACTTTCCCTGCTTCTACCAACGCTCTCAATGTACTCGGAACTGCATCTCCGGTTAACTCTTGTAGCCCTAACAAAGTGCCGTAAAACTGTCGCGAGGCTTGCAAATCTTGCACATTCAACGCGATGTGATGCATGCGACGCAGCATACCAAGAGCCAAAGTGGGGTTGCAGGTGGAGAAACTAGATTGCATAACGAGCACCATTCCATTCAGAACATATTGCCAAAACGATCGCCAGCACTTCTATTCAATCTAAATCAGATCTAGAGTAGCCATGTCATTTGATTATTCTTTGGACTTCAAAACCATTGATTTCCGCCAGCACCCAGAACTGTATCGCGTTGGCAAAGGCGAACAAGGTGTGCTGATGGTAGAGCCGTACAAGGCAGAAATTTTGCCTCACTGGCGTTTCAAAACTCCTGCGATCGCTAAACAGTCTAGCGAAACGATTTACCAGATGTTTCTGGACTATCTGGAACAGGGAGATTTTGTTGGAGCAGATATGGCTCGGAAATTTCTGCAAATGGGTTACACGCGATCGCGCCGTTACGCCAACCACAAAAACGGCAGAAAATACCAAGCCAATCCGCAAAAAGCGGGTTCTGAAGCTGATCAGCAGGCAGCACGACAGCAAGTTTTGCCTTACGACGTAGATCCGATCAAGGCCGAATCGGCGGCTATCTTTAAGGAGAAATGGGTTGAGGCCAAGACGAACCCGCACTATCTGCAACTCTTAGCCGAGCATCGCCAAAAGTACGAAGCAAAGCCTCTGTGATCTCGCTACCTGGGGTGGGCATACTGACACGGTTACGTGCAGCAATTCAGCCCTAGCCCCTTGTCGGAAAAACAGCATGAGGCACCCTGACGACCAACCCCAACCCTTAGGCCCAACTGATTGGATGCTAGCGAAAGAATTGGGAGCTGTGATTAGCACTCAGCAACGCTTTTACCAATCCTGCGATGGAGCCTTGAGGGCTTTGCTCAGTCTCTCAGAGTGGGGCATTGTACAAGAAGCAAATGATGTCACTGTGTTGCTGGTGATGTGCCCTACGATCGTTGTGACAGATCGGTTGCTGAAGCGCTGCACGAGCCTAGCTAACAAACTATTGAAGGTTGCCGATACGCCCGCTCATCTGCATATTCAAGGGCCAGACTGCTGGTTTCGCTGTCCAGCGGATATTCTCCGGGGGCAATAGCTCGATTTAGAAGGTGAGGCGGTGGGCTGTACCATCATCCTGAAAGCGCTGTTCACCGATGCCCACGAGCTCCACAATAATTTCGCGATCGCTGGGTGTCCAGTTGCCTTGCCGCGCTGCAATTTCTACCACGATTTGCTGACCTTCTGGGAAGACGCAATAGTGAGTCGTAGCCCAAGCACCATCCCGATACTCAAAGGTATGACCATCATCTTCATAATGAGTCCACTCGCCAGTTCCGGGCCAAATTCGTAGCCTAAGTTCGTCTAGCGATCGCTCATTCACATACTGCATCACGGGAGCCATCGGGATGATGCTCCCGGCGGCGACATAAAGCGGCATCCGTTCTAGCGGTGCATCAGCCAGAATGTGAGTTGGCCCCTCAAACTGCTCTCCACTCCACCAGTCGTACCAAGTCCCTGCTGGCAAATAAACAGCTCGACACTCCACACCCGGACGGTAAACTGGCGCTGCCATCAAGGAAGGACCAAGCAACACTTGGTCGTATAAGCTGTAAGTTTTGGGGTCGTTGGGATATTGGTAGAGCAATGGGCGCAGAATGGGTGCCCCTGTGGTTGCGGCTGACCGGAACAAGCTGTAGAGATAAGGCAGCAAGCGATAGCGTAGCTCGATGTATTCGCGGCAAATGGCTTCCACGCGATCGCCAAAGACCCAAGGCTCATGTTGTGCTGTCCCCATTGAGGAATGGCCGCGCATCAGGGGATACAGCATCCCCACTTGCATCCAGCGGGCAAATAACTCTGCGGTGGCATTGCCTGCAAATCCCCCAATATCACACCCCACAAACGGCACGCCTGATAGCCCCATGTTGCAGAGCATGGGCAGAGACATTTCCAAATGCTCCCACAGCGATTGGTTATCTCCCATCCAGACAGAGGACCAACGCTGCACACCCGCATAACCCGATCGCGTCAGGACAAAGGAGCGATCGGTGGGGCGGAGTTTTTCTAGGGCTTCGGCTGAAGCTTGCGCCATGTTTAAGCCATAGAGGTTGTGGGTTTCGGCGTGGGTAGCTTGCTCGTCCTTCGGGCCTTGCGGCGCATCGAGGGGAAACCAAATTTTGTTGCCATTGTCTCCAAAGGGGCGATCGTCCAGGGCAGGTTCATTCATGTCGTTCCAGATACCTGCTACACCCGCTTCCGTCAGGTTTTTGTGCCAATCTGCCCACCAACTGCGAACTTCTGGGCGTAAGAAGTCAGGAAATACGGCTTTGCTGGGCCAGACGTAACCGTGAACTAGTTGTCCATCCGCTTTCCGGACAAAGTAGTCTTTTTCTAGCCCTTGGTCGAACACGGCATAGTCAGCTTCTGGCTCGTATTTCACCCCAGGATCAACGATGGTTACAGTTTTAAAGCCATCCTCAGCCAAGTTGCGAATCAGTTTGTCAGGTTGGGAAAAGCGTTTGGGATTCCAAGTGAAGACCCGATAGCCATTCATGTAGTCGATGTCGAGGTGGATGACATCGCAGGGAATCCGACGCTGACGAAACTCATGGGCGATTGTTTGCACCACATCTTTAGATTCGTAGCTCCAGCGGCATTGGTGGTAGCCGATCGCCCACTGAGGTGGCAGAGACATCCGTCCGGTTAGCTCGGTGTAGGTGTGGATAATCTGGGCGGGGGTGGGACCGTAGATGATGTAGTAGTCAAGTTCGGGGCCACGGGTTTCCATCCGCCACACCCCTGCTTGATCTGCGCCAATGTCAAACTGGCTCCAGTAGGTGCTGTTGAGGAAAATGCCATAGCCCACTTTGGGCCGTAGCGACATAAAGACGGGAATGGCTTGGTACATCTCATCGCTGAGAGAACCGTAGTCGAGGGCGTCTGTAGTCCAGTTGGTTTTGACTTCGGCGAGTTTGTCGAGGAACCCAGTGCGCTCTCCAAATCCGTAGAAGTGTTCGTCGGCTTCAATCTGTTTCCATGCGGCGATCGCGCCTGTCCGCCAAGCCATACCAGGGGCAACATCTTGGGCGAAGGGGCGGTTTTGGTGGTCGAAACAGGTGAGTTGAGCGGTGTCTCGTTGAATTGAAACTCGGATCTGCTTGGTTTTGACTTCAATCGTAGTGGGAGTTTCTTCGAGGTCGAAGGAGACGGCGGGCCATTCGTGGTCGTCTTTGGTGACGGCCCAGGAGCGACGAGGTTGAAAGGTGCCTGTGGGGGCAAGGCGGACGCGAATCAGGTTGGGAGCCAGGATGCCGATCGCGAGTTTAGGGCCACCACAATCGAGGTGAAGGGTGCGATCGTCTTTTTGAATGGATTGAACTGCGCCAATGGTGGACCAGGATTGGGTAGTGGTAGGGAGTTTTCCAAATACTTGTGGCATGTGGGTTCAACCTGATTTTTATCGGTTTAAGTCTGGGAAATCCGAGCCCTTGGAGGCGCTTGCCCCCAAACCCCCACTGAGGGACGGCTGCGTCCCCCAGGCCCCCTCCAGAGGTAACTTCTGTGTGAGGTGGCTATGTTTTAATTCTGGCTTCTCTGGCTCCCCTTCCCTGTCAGGGAAGGGGCTGGGGGTTAGGCCTCACAGCAAGGAGATCCACACTACCCTTGCAACAATGATTGAGCGCCATCGATCCAGACTTCTGTACCTGTGATGTGGCTGGAGTTGTCGGAAGCAAGAAAAAGGACGAGCTGGGCGACTTGTTCGGAGGTGCCTGGTTTGCCGTCGGTGAGGGGGATTTTGCCTTCCGGAAATTCGACGGGTTCTTGGATGTCTTCTAGGGCGCGGCGTTCGGTGTTTTCGTCGATGTTGGTGGTGATGGCTCCGGGGCAGATGACGTTGACGCGAATCCGGTGTTCGGCGAGTTCCAGGGCAGCCATTTTGGTGAAAGCGACTTGACCTGCTTTGGAGCAGGCGTAGGCGGTGGCTCCGGTGTTGCTGAACATGCGGGTGCCGTTGACGGAGGAGGTAACAATCACGGAGCCGCCTTGCTTCTTCAGCAGTGGGATGGCGTATTTGACGGTGAGAAAGGTGCCTTTGAGGTTGACGTTGAGGGTTTTGTCCCACTCGTCGGGGTCTAGTTCTTCTAAGGCAGTCCAAACGCCATTGATGCCAGCGTTGGCAAAGACGATATCTAACCTGCCCCATTTATCTGCGATCGCCTGAATCGCTTGCTGCATCGCCTCAGGTTGGGAGATGTCAGCTAGTACTGGGATGGCTTCTCCACCCGATTTTTGAATCTCTTCTAGGGTCTGTTGCACATCATCGTCACTGCGGCCTAAGGCGGCTACTTTGGCTCCTTCTTTAGCCAGGAGTTGAGCTGCGGCTTTACCGATTCCAGATCCGGCTCCTGTGACTAGTGCCACTCTCCCTGCCAGTTGCATACGATCTGTTCTCCTCAAATGAATGGTAGCGATCGCTTACTTCACGAAATGAATCTCTTTATTTTTTAAGCCGTCTTTGGCTCCTGCTTGGCAAAACTGGTGGGCGATCGCTTCGCCAATTCCTGTGCCTGCTCCGGTGATAGTGGCAACCTTGTCTGCTAAACGTGCGCTCGCAAGCTACTCTTCTAGTTGAGATAGGCGCAGACAAAGTGCGACCTACTACCCCTTATACTCTGCTTCCTTTAAGACTTTTCCTCTGTCTGTAGTAAGGTTTGGCTACCTCTATCTTCAGTGGGTTTAAGAGATGTAAATCCCCTGTTACCTTGCAGGAGTTGTATGAGTGAGATCCCGATGACATTCACGAAAGACGAAACGATTAGAAGTAATGTAGAAGCTTTCCAAAGCTTAGATGTGGATCAGCAATTGGCGCTGTTCTATTTCATTTACAAAGAGATGGGTGGAGCCATTACGCCTGCTGCTCCTGGCGCTAGCACCGTTTCTCCTGAAATCGCTGAAGGGCTGTTCAACCAAGTCAAGGACATGTCCCATGAAGAGCAGCTGCAACTGCAACGTGATTTAATCACACACAAAAACGGTTTGCTGGCTCGTGAATATGGCTCCATAGGTGACACCACCAAGTTGTTGTTCTGGTATCGCTTGGCTCAGGGTATGGACGCTGGCACCATCATTCCGTTGCCTGCCAACTATCAACTCGCGGCTGAAGCCCAAAGTCTGCTAGAGCAAATCAAAGGTCTACAATTCCAGCAGCAAATCACTCTCTTCCGTGACCTAGTTTCCCCAATGGGTGTTGACTCCGCAACTGCTGAGCACGACAGCGAAACAGGTTTGTAAGTTAGCCTCAGAGCTTTCAAATCAAAAATTTTGATGGCAAGCTAAATCTCTTAGCCCTCTCAAATATTTCAATCACTCTTTAAATCACATTTCCTTCCAGAGTTAGCTAACTGCATTCATGTTGCTCAGTATTTGAGGCTCATGAATGCAGTTTTTTTATGGTTTAAATCACTAAAAATTGTTTCAATCTGCTAATTAATTCTTGAGCAACGTGAAAACTGAAGCAGACTCAATCTCCACGTAGCCCTAGGGGCGACCCTCAACTCTTAGTAATCAGTCATGGCAAATCAAAAAATTTTAGTCATCGATGATGGAAAAACCATTCGCATGCAAGTGCGGGACATGTTGCCACAAGGCAGCTTTGAGTTTTTAGAAGCCAAGGACGGAGTTGAGGGCCTAGATTTAATTCGCAAAATTCGTCCCAACATCGTATTACTCGACTTCTTCATGCCGCGAATGAATGGCTGGGAAGTACTAGAGCAAATGCAAGCTCAACCAGAACTCCAAAGCATCCCGCTCGTATTGATGTCAGGGCGCAAAGAAGAAGTCGTCGAGAAAGTGCCAGACTTATTCGATCGCTTCGAGTTCATCGAGAAACCCTTCGGCCAAAAAGCCTTAATTGGAGCCTTACGCGCCGCGATCGCCAAATCCAGAACTCCAAAGCCAGCCGCGATCGCCACTCCCAAACCCACCACCCCTGCCACTGCTGCTACCACCTCCAACTCAGCCATCCCAGCCCTCAACGTCAAGCTCGATCAGATGCAAGCAGACATTGACAGCTTGAAAAAACAACTCGTCCAAATCACCGGATTCATCAAGCAAAAACTCAAATAACCTAATCCCGCACACCCCACAAAAATTCACTTCTGGAGGGGGTCTGGGGGACGCAGCCGTCCCTCAGCGGGGGTTTGGGGGCAAGCGCCCCCAAGGATTCGGATTTTCCCAAAACCAACAATACCTACTAACTTAATCATCTGTAACCATTCAACAGCAGTCATTCAAGCCTCTGCTGTCCATCGCTGCGGTAATCTGGAAAGAGTGACTTTAAGAAAACCCTTTCACTGCACTGCCTTATGTCCTCCGCTGTTTCCAGTCCTGCTCGCACAATCCGCATCGGTTCGCGTAAAAGTCAGTTGGCTTTAGTTCAGACCTACTGGGTTCAGGAACAGTTACAAAAAGCCTTCCCGGATCGGACATTTGAAGTGCACACCATGAGCACCCAAGGCGACAAAATCCTTGATGTCGCGCTCGCCAAAATTGGTGACAAAGGGCTGTTCACCAAAGAACTAGAGCTAGGCATGATCAACAACGAGATTGACTTTGCCGTCCACTCGCTCAAAGACTTGCCCACCCGCCTACCCGAAGGACTGATGCTAGGTTGCGTCACCGAGCGCGAAAACCCCGCCGATGCTCTAGTGGTTCACGAAAAGCATAAAGACAAACAGCTCGCCACCCTACCCGCTGGAGCCGTCATCGGTACTTCCTCCCTGCGGCGACTGGCTCAACTGCGTCACCACTACCCCCACCTCAGCTTCAAAGACGTGCGCGGCAACCTCAACACCCGCCTCGCCAAACTGGATGCAGGTGAGTATGACGCTTTGATCTTGGCAGTTGCGGGTTTGCACCGCTTAGGGATGGGCGATCGCATTCACCAAGCTATTCCTTCTGAGGTGTCTCTCCACGCTGTGGGCCAAGGTGCCTTGGGGATTGAGTGCCGTGAAGGCGACGCAGAAGTGCTGAACGTGATCAAAGCCTTAGAGCACACCCCTACCGCGCAGCGCTGCTATGCTGAGCGTTCTTTCCTACGGGAACTCGAAGGGGGTTGCCAAGTACCCATCGGCGTGAACACCGAGATTAACGGCGATGCCCTCACCCTCACCGGACTAGTTGCCAGCTTAGACGGCCAAACCATCATCAAAGAGAGCATTACAGGCCCTGCCACTGAAGCCGAGCGCTTAGGTACAGAGCTAGCCAACCAGGCCAAGCAGCAAGGTGCCCAAGAAATCTTGAATCAGATTACTGCTGAAATGCGTAGCTAACTTAGTTTTGCCTTGTACTGTAGGGGCACCTCTCGTGGGTGCCTTTTTTTGTGAAGTTTGCAGAGGAATAGGGCATGGAGTGCGATCGCCATCCAGGCAGCTAGAGAGAAAGGGGCAGGAGTCGGTATGATGACGTTACTAGTTCGGCCAATTTGCCAATCTGACCTGTTCAGCTAACCATTTCAGGGGATACAGGAATTAACATGCGAATTCTGTTTGTTGCCGCAGAAGCAGCCCCAGTTGCCAAAGTGGGTGGGATGGGAGATGTCGTCGGTGCCCTACCACAAGTGTTGCGCCAGATGGGCCACGATGTCCGCATCTTTATGCCCTACTACGGCTTCCTGCCAGATAAGATGTCAATTCCAGCCGAGCCTGTTTGGTCGGGTAGCGCCATGTTCCAGACATTTTCTGTTTACGAAAGTGTGCTTCCTGGGACTGATGTACCCCTGTATTTGTTTAACCACCCAGCCTTCCTACCCCGGCATATTTACTCTGGTGAGGACGAGGATTGGCGGTTCACCCTGTTTTCCAATGGAGCGGCTGAGTTTGCTTGGAACTATTGGAAGCCAAATATTATTCACTGCCACGATTGGCATACAGGCATGATCCCGGTTTGGATGCATCAAACGTCTGATATTGGCACTGTATTCACCATTCACAACCTGGCATACCAAGGGCCGTGGCGCTGGAAGCTAGAGCAGATGACTTGGTGCCCTTGGTATATGCAAGGCCACAACACGATGGCGGCAGCCGTGCAGTATGCCGACCGAGTCACTACCGTTTCGCCCACCTACGCCCAGCAAATCCAGACCGCTGCTTACGGGGAAACGCTGGAGGGGTTGCTGTCTTTCATCAGTGGCAAGCTGAGCGGCATTGTCAATGGCATTGACATGGATTCTTACAATCCAGAAACGGATAAGCGCCTGACGCAAACTTTTAATGCTGATACGCTCGATCGCCGCCCTGCTAACAAGATTGCGATCCAAGAAGAAGTGGGGTTAGAAGTCAACTCTAAAGCTTTCTTGATTGGCATTGTGACCCGATTGGTGGAGCAGAAGGGCATCGACTTAATTATTCAAGTGCTCGATCGCTTTATGTCTTACACAGATTCCCAGTTTATTTTGTTGGGAACGGGCGATCGCTATTACGAAACCCAAATGTGGCAAATTGCTTCTCGCTATCCGGGTCGCATGGCCGCTTATTTGCTCTACAACGATGCTTTAGCGCGGCGCATCTATGCGGGATCGGATGCTTTCTTAATGCCTTCCCGGTTTGAGCCTTGTGGCATTAGCCAAATGCTGGCAATGCGGTATGGCTGTGTCCCGATTGTGCGCCGCACAGGTGGTCTGGTAGATACCGTCAGCCACCACGACCCGATGAATCATACAGGTACGGGCTACTGCTTCGATCGCTACGAACCGCTGGATCTCTATACCTGCATGGTCCGCGCTTGGGAAGGCTTCCGCTTCAAGCCGCAATGGCAGGAAATGCAGCAACGCGGCATGCACACCGACTTTAGCTGGGATAAATCTGCTAGAGAATACTCCAACCTCTATAACGACATCCTGGGCATCCCCAACGAGGCTCCAGAACCAGAGAAGCAACTCGAAGGTGTGCATTAACTAGCGATTTTGGGCGCGAAATTCTGCCGGAGTCAGGCGCATGGGTTCGTTAGGGTTCCAAATGCCCACCCCCATGAGTCTGGCTTTTTCTTGGGCACGCTTTAAGCGTTGGTCGTATTTGGTATTTGGCGATCGCGGTACTGCCAACGCATAGCCCGCTTCTACTAGCTTTTCGTTGACTAGCTTACCATCTAGCCAAATGTAGCCCAGTGTTCGCTCGTAGCGATCGCGAGATTCTAGTCCAGGTTCTAGCAGCACAGGCTTACTGCCGATCAGACGCTCTAGTTGTTGCTTAGCGGCGGGTCCCCAAGGTTGCTGGGCTAAATCTGGTGCATCAATGCCAATCAGCCGTACTCGTTCTGGTGTACCAGGGGAGTTATTAGCAGGGCTGATCTCAATCACCTGTCCATTGGCGATCTGCTCCACTTTTACTAAGGTGCCTTGAGCTGACATCGGGCTTTGGCAGGCTGTCAGTGAAGCTACTAGCAACCAGAGGCCGCAGTCAACTCCCAACCTTTGCCACCACCGCCAGCTCTGGAAACGCGATCGCTCCTGGTCTCGGCTCACTCTCAATCTCAAATCTAAAACCTCAAATCCTCAAGCGGCAATTCTAGTCTTCGTCCAAAGGCAGACCTACTTTGATCTTGCCTTTGCCAAAATAGCGACCAAATTGCAGCTCATAGACTTCATCTTCGTCTTGAGTTTCTACCTCTAAATCAGAGCGGGGGTAGCTGACACAGAGCAAGGCATAGCCGCGATCGCGCAAATGGGGAGAGAGACCCACTGCTTCCGGCTGATCGAGTTCGCCAGAGACAACGCGCACCGCACAGCTCGTGCAAGCCCCATTGCGACAAGCAAAGGGTAGCTCTACGCCTTGGTTCTCGGCGCTATGCAAGATATAGCGATCTTCTGGTACCTGAACCGTGTGGTGGGTACCTTTCTGGCGGTAATGGATGCGAACAGAATAGGAACGGGTCATGAATCTCAAAGCGTGCAAGCACTGCAATCAGGGATTTGTCCATTCAGTAGCAGAGAATTTCCGCAGGAAACTCAGTACCACAATGACAATGGACTATCTATAACTGTGCCAGCTTTTGGCCATCGCTGGGACAAATCTAGGCGCTTAGCACTGATAAATCCGTTTTTTCGAGTAAAGATTTTTGATATGAGTTTTGACGGTGTTAAGGCTGACCTGCAAGGTTTGGGCGATCTCTTGGTAGCTATACTCCTGTTTCAGCAACAGCCAAATCTCGGCTTCTCGTTTGGTCAGTTCCAGTTGTGTCTGCACCAACTGCAATTCTTCTTCCAGGATTGCTTGCCGATCTTGCAGCACAATCAAGATTGCCTGTTCTAGATCAGCCGCCGCAGTTGGTTCACCGGAGTTGGGCAGACCTTTGAGCCAGCGAGCCGAAACTTGTAGTCTCATCGTCGGCTCAATTTGGTAATCCGCTAAGACTACCTGGCTCTCTGGGCAATTGCGTCGCAGAAAGAGGCGACAAAAAGTTTCCAGCTCCTCTGGCAAAGTTGAGCGCGAGGGCGGGAACCAACGGCACAGTTCTACCGCCCGCTGATTCCAATAAATCAGCTGGAGGGTGGGGGACACCACCACAAAACCTTGACCTAATGAATTCAGGACAGCCTGTAACAGTGCCAAATCTAACCTGGCAACCTGCTGTTCTAAGCTAGGGGCAGGCGATCGCTCTGAGTCCACCGCTACAGCAGAGGTAGAGAGTGGAAATGAGTTGCTCATCTGAGCCTTCGAGTTCAAAGCTTTTCCTCCAAGCCGAAATAGGGGTTGAACTCAACTCCTAGAGAAGACATAGAGCAATAGGTAGGTGAATAATTTCAGAGAAAAGTCAGTGGTGTTACTAGCGACAGTCAGTCTAGTGCCGTTAGTAACAGCGTCAGCGACAGGCAATTGGCTAGATGCCTTACGAGAACGTAGCTTCTCAAGCGGGTGATATAAATTACATTAGCTGATGCAGATTTTTGTTTATAGCGGTAAAAGTCAGATAAAAGTCAGATCTAGGTCAGTAAAAATAAATGATGGAAGCTTATTTAGAAATAACTCGCCAAAACCTAGCCACTTCTGGTAGTATTTGCTAAGATAGAAATCCTGTGCTGAAATAAGCAGTGCAGACCCCCCAGGAGAGATGGCCGAGTGGTTGAAGGCGCAGCACTGGAAATGCTGTTTAGGGCAACTTAACGAGGGTTCGAATCCCTCTCTCTCCGTTCCCAAAGATATTCTGCAAATATTAGGTTAAGGCGATCGCCCTGCCCTTGTATCACACTACGCACTTCCACCTTAGAGAGGTTGGGCTATGATCCCCATAGCTTCCTAGGGATAAGGTGTGAGTCAGAATGAATGTGAATGAGCTGCTAAAGCGTTATACAGCGGGTGAGAAGGATTTTGGTGCCATAGAACTACCAAAAGCACCGCTACAGGCAGTCATTCTAAGGGGAATTAGCCTGAAAGGAGCTGATTTAGTAGGCGCGAACCTGAGTGGCGCTGATCTTAGCGGCGCTGACCTGAGTGGCGCTAACCTAACAGGCGCTAATTTAACGGGTGTCATTCTGAGCCGAGCCCGTTTGATAGACGCAATCTTGAGAGTTGCTAATTTGACCCGAGCTGATTTAGTCAAAGCTGATCTTAGTCGAGCTAATTTGGTGGGAGCGAAACTAAAAGCAGCAAACTTGGTTCAAGCCAATCTCAGCCGCGCTAGTTTAGGGGAAGCCGACTTGCACGGAGCGAATCTGTATCAGGCTAATCTGCGGCGGGCTCACTTATATGAAGCAGATCTGATTGGAGCGACGTTGCAAGGCGTAGATTTGAGCAGTGCTGACCTGCTAGGTGCCAGTTTAATCCGGGCTGACCTAACGGATGCTATTTTGACTGCCGCAGATTTGAGCCATACTCAATGGACAGGCATCAATCTGACAGGGGCGAAGTTGCATGGGGCTACGTTGCCAGAAGGAATGCTGGCTCTGGTGCAGTCCTATTCCTTGAGCTAGCGCATTCCTTGAGCTAGCGCCTTTCTTGCCCCCTGGTTATTCAGCTCCTTTGGTCACAACGTCACGCTTCAAAGTCCGATAAGCCACAGATCGAGGCTTCTCTGGGATGACACTAACACTGCCATCCGCTTCCATATAAGCAGCCTTGACATCTGCAAGTTCTTCAATCCCTTGTTGGCGAAATTGACTCATTAATTCATCTTCCGTGATCAGTTCTCGCCGCAGGTTGCGCCGTAACAGTTTACCTTTCTCAACTAAGAGCAAGGGTGGGGGATTGAGGAATTGCTGCACCGCTGGAAAACGAAAGCCTAACCAATTGAGAGCGTAGCTCCAAAAAATGACGGTGCCAATCAGAACCGCCCCTTCTGTAATGGAAGTATAGTCTCGCGCCATCGCGTTCTGAGCAGCCTCAGCAAATAAAACTACGACTAACAAATCTGTAATTGCCAAGCTGCCTAATTGCCGACTAGGGAGCGATCGCAGAACCCCAAACAAGACTAGATAAACAATTGAACCCCGTACAAAAAGCTCAACCAAAGAGAGATTAGGGACAAATAGCTCTCGCCAATCAACGCTGAATAAGGAACTCATCAAGCTTTATACCTACCTGCTGCTTTGCTTCGATGCCATCCAGAAAATTCAAGATAATGCTGCTGGACTTTTCCACAAGGAATAAATTCCATTCATGAAATCCCTCGTCAACGACAATAAGCTGAGAGTTAGGGATATGACCTAAAAACTCTTCAGCCACGCTTAGAGGGGTTGTTAAATCCTGACCACCCCAAAGTAGGAGACAAGGCGCTTGGATCTGGGGAAGTAACGGTTTCAGGTCTCCTTCCAAAGCTACCTTCAGGGTTTCAGCGACATTCTGGAGATGAAAGAAACAGTTGTATGTAAAAGCCTGAAAAATCTGCTGAAGCTGCGGCAACCGAGCTTGAGGCATCTGACCTAACATTTCCACCAAGCGACGCGGCAACACATCTGGAATGGTGCCAGAAGGAATCCCTGTGCTATCAATCAGCACTAGGCTGCTTACGACACTAGGCAGCGTGGCGGAAACTTGGGCCGAAATGCCACCGCCTAGGGAGTGACCGATCAGATGCACTTTTTCTAAATTAAGGATGTTAATAAAGTCGATTAAAAATTGGGTGTAATCGTTGTAATTCCAGACAGATTTTGATCCCGTTGTTTTGCCCAGATTGGGTAAGTAGGGAGCGATCACCCGATACCGTTGGGCCAAGAGGCTCAGCATCTCTTGATAGGGTTCTACCGAAACGCCCCAGCCATGCACAAACAAGATTGGTGGTGTAGCGGTGATCGGTCCCCCAATTAAATAGGAAACATTGCATCCAGCGAAGTGAATTTGCTTTTCAATTAACTGTGTGTTCATCCCATCCCCTTTGTGGTTTGTAACTCCTTAAGGATTAGCTCCTAATGGTTGAATCTGCGACAGCTGTATCCATCCGCTTGAGCAAGCCACGCAGTAGCACCATGCCCACGCCTAACGTCTTGTATCCAACGGTTTCAAATAGCACAGTGATTTTGTCGCCTTCGTAGCGCATGACTGTGCCTATGCCCCAGCTTTTATGCACCACTTGGCTGTTGATAGGGAAAGGCTGATGACCTGTTTCTGGCTCATTCGTGATTCCAGCTTTGCAGTTATCACAGAAACCACAAGATTCTGAAAGGCCTTCACCGAAGTAATTGAGAACAAAACGGCGTCGGCAGTCGCGTACTTCGGCATAGCCCCGCATCATTTCAATTCGCGATCGCACATATTGTTGGCGATGTTCTTGCAGGCGCACTGCTTCCTCGACGGCCTCTTCTAGGTCAGGGAGTGATTCGTTGGGTACCACTTCCCCGTTAGGCAAAGTCTCTAGGACTCCTACTTCGCCCAAACGGTTGAGGGTATTTTTGAGTTTGGAGCGGGACAAGTTCGTAGTTTCTTGCAGTTCGCGGGGAGCCATTGGTTCCTCGCGCTCTTGCAACGCCTGCACCACTTGCTCCACATCCTCAGTCTCAATTTTGCCGCCACTGGCAAAAAAGCGACGCAGGTTAAAGTCTTCGGGGTTGTAGAACAAAACTGCCTGAGCCGATTCTCCATCGCGTCCGGCTCGACCGATCTCCTGATAGTAGGAATCGATGGAGTCGCTAATGTCGTAATGGAAAACGAAGCGCACATTTGGTTTGTCCACACCCATCCCAAATGCAGTCGTCGCCACAATCACTTCTGCTTCATCATTCATAAAAGCGCGATAAGCAGCTTCACGAACTTGAGGGGATTTCCCAGCGTGGTAGACCACGGCTTTCACCTCTTGTTCTTCTAAGGCTTCCGCTAGCTCCTCGGCTCGTTTGCGAGTGGCTACATAGACAATGCCTGGTTTCTCAGCCCGCACCACGCGATCGAGTAGAGCTTCCTGTTTCTCACGAGTGTCTTCGTAACGTTCTACCGCTAACCAAATGTTGGGGCGATCGAACCCTTGCACCACAACCTTGGCCTTTTGCATGCATAGGCGATCGACAATTTCTTCCCGTACGGGCGGAGCAGCGGTAGCAGTCAAAGCCAGAACTAACGGATGACCTAAAGCTTCAATCACCGTACCCAAGCGGAGATAATCGGGTCGAAAATCGTGGCCCCATTCACTGATGCAATGGGCTTCATCGACCACAAACAGCGAAGGTGCGGCTGCTTGGAGTTGCTCTAGCACTTCCTCGTTGTTGAATTGCTCAGGAGCTAAAAACAGAAACTCTAGATTCGACTCGGCTAACTGTGCAAAGGCAGCGGCTCGCTCAGACTCAGCGATCGTGGAGTTGACCACACCAACCTCTGCTAACTTCTGGGCTTCAATGGCTGCTTTTTGATCTTGTTGCAACGCGAGTAACGGTGAAACGACCACGGTAGCGCCTGGAATCAGCAACCCAGCAAGTTGATAAATGGCAGATTTACCTGACCCTGTGGGCATCACAGCTAGTGTGTCCTGTCCTCTTAGGAGGGCGGCGATCGCGTCAGCTTGGCCAGGGCGGAGTTGCTCGTAGCCAAGTTGCGCTTGCGCTATTTGCTGAATCTGCTGTTTGGTTTTACGCTGTTTTGCCATCGTCGTTTCTCCATCCTCACCTATCTAAACTTCGTTGCCCCAACCCAAGAGTGCGGCTGCTCCTAAAGCGGCTGTGGCTGCGATCGCCCCCCAAGTGACGGTGGGGTGAGTATCGAGCCAAGTGGTCAGGCTGGGCTGAGTGGGGAACTCGCCGTTTACTTGGTCGTATCCAGAGATCGGCTCATACAAGTTGGTAGGAGCATCTTCAGATTTGGGTTTATCAGTGCGCTGAGCCTCAAACCCACTCTGGCGCATGAAGGCATCCACGAGTTGAGGTGACAACCGCTGGAGTAGAGTGATCGCCTTACCTGCATCTCCCACCACAATGTCGCGCGTGGGATGTTCGGCCACATAAAGAATGACTTTCGCCACATCGGCGGGCGCATAGAGCGGAGGCACCCCCATAGGCTTTACCCCTAACTTAGTGCGAGCTTTGTCAAAGACGGGTGTATTGATCGAAGCAGGCTGCACTTCAGTAACGCTGACTGGCACTTTGTCGTGCATCAATTCCACCCGCAGCGATTCGAGAAAGCCGTTGATGCCATGTTTAGAAGAAGCGTAAGCACTTTGCAGCGGTAAGGCTCGGATCGCCTCTACAGAAGAGACATGAATCAGCGCCCCGCGTCCTTCCCGCTTTAGATGGGGCAACGCCACCATTGCGCCAAACACTTGCCCCATTAAGTTGATATCAATGATTTGCTTAAACTCTTCCGGGGTGGTCTGTTCAAACGAGGCATAGAGTTCTACCGCCGCGAGATGCACCCAGGTATCCAAGCGGCCATATTGCTGAATCACTTTGTCTGCGATCGCCTGGACTTGCTTAAACTCACGCACATCTGCCGCGATCGCGGTGGCATCTCCGCCTGCTTGCCGAATTTCCTCAACTAAGGAATCTAATCCTGCTTGGTTTCGGGCGGAAACAATGACTTTGGCTCCTTCGCGAGCAAATTGCAACGCGGTCTCTCGGCCAATGCCACTAGAAGCGCCGACGATCGCAACCACTTGTTGGTTGATCGGCTTAAGTTGCATGATATAGAACTCCTTGGTTGGGTTTTTTAACTGGGCTAAAGATGAAGAGGTAGAAGTTTCCGGTTGTTAAATTAGATGACCTCTCCCCCAACCCCTCTCCGACGCGGAGAGGGGCTATGAAAAGGGGTTATGGCTCTAGCTCCTAGCTCCCCTTCCCTACTAGGGCAGGGGCTGGGGGGTAGATTCTTATTAAGGTTGCTGAGAATTATTGAGCATTCCGTTGGCTAGCAAAGCCAATGCTCCCACTGCCACTGTTCCCGCCACTGCGCCCCAGGCAAAAGGCGATCGCATGGCGAACCAATCGGAAACGCTGGGAATAACTAGGTTGCCAAAATCACCATCTACGCGATCGAGTCCCTGAGCGGCAGCGATCGGAGCGAAAACGTTATCAGGAGAAGCTTCTGATTCTGGCTCAGTGGTGTGCTGTCCTGGAATTCCCACGACTGTTAAAACGGCATCAATTAGAGGAGGAGAGATCCGCTGCGCCACATCCAACACTCGACCGACATCTCCCACAATAAAGTCGCGGGTGGGATGCTCAGCCACATACAGAATTGCATCTACGACCAAGCGCGGATCATAATAAGGCGGAATTCCAGTGGGCTTAACACCCAACTTGGTCTTTACCTTGTTGTAATACGGCGTATTAATCACAGAGGGCAGAACACTGGTGACGCTGATTGGTATCCCTTCATGTTGCAGTTCTACCCGCAGAGACTCCAACATCCCTTGCAGCGCATGTTTGGACGCACAATAAGGGCTTTGCAGTGGCAGACTCCGCCGACCTTCCATGGAGGAGATATGAATCAGGGCACCCCGACCTTCTCGCCTTAAGTAAGGTAACGCTGCCTTCGCGCCGTAAACTTGCCCCATCAGGTTGACATCAATCACCCGCTGAAATTCCTCTGGGGTAATCTGCTCAAAGCGAGCCAGCACACCCGTAGCAGCAGCATGCACCCAAGTATCCAGGCGACCGTAACGTTCTACTGCTTTGTCAGCGATCGCCTGGACTTGTTGCATATCGGCAACATCCGCAACCACAGCGATCGCGTCACCTCCGGTCCGTTGGATCTCCGTCACCAGAGAATCCAGCCCAGGTTGGCTCCGAGCCGCTACGACTACCTTGGCCCCTCGCTGAGCAAATTGCAGCGCTGCTTCGCGACCGATGCCACTAGAGGCACCCACGATCGCGACTACTTGCTGACTAATTGGCTTAAGTTGCATCACCTCTGTATCCTTATAACTACAAATCCCTCAGGGGCAAATCTCTCCGGGGATGAATCTGTCACCCAGTTAACTTTAATTAGTTGGACAGGTGAACCCTGCCCAACATAACTGCAAATCTAATTTGGTGAATCCCTACTCTTCTTGATGTCGATTTTGGTAATCCTCAGCAGAGGCAGGATCTAAGTCCCAACGATGCTCATCTCGCTGAGTAAATTTGTCGTTACCGTAGAAGTCTTCGCGATCGCGCATTTCTGTGCCCATTGCTGCGCCTAGGTCATCCACAATATCTTGGTCTGGAGTGGCGACGGTGCCGCCTACCATTTCTTCGCCTTCCATGTGCATGGTCCAGGCTGCATCAACATCTCCACCACTCAGCTCTGGGCTAGTCTCGTTGTAGGCCTGTCGGCGGTTGTGCATGGTGCGTCCGCCAGTGGTCCAACCTGGTTGATCTTTCACCCCCGTGCCATAGGATTCTGTGACTTCCTGAGGCACGTCATCATCCGCAATCTCTTCTGGTCCTTCCGCTTCGTCGCTAAACAATGCGGGATTGGTATATTCATTCAGTTCTGGTGCGTCCACATGTTGGCTCGCGTTCAGTCCTGGTTCTGAACCTGGTCCTGACTTGGCACCAGATGAGGTTTGGTTAGCCATTGCCCTGCCTCTCTGTTTTGCAGTTCTATAGTTTGTAGTTCTATAGTTGCCAAGGTAACGAAGATAAATCTGAACTCACTCCACAAATAGGCAGAAACGCAGGAATAAGGATGGGGCGTGTCCTTGGGACTGCAACTGTTTCGCTCGGTTGGCCCTCTGCAATTAGATAGATAACGGCTTGAGAGGTAAGGGAAATCAGAGTGATTATTTGGATAGGGTAATAGGCAATCGCTTAGAAACACCTAGTTCTAAAGTTCATGAATCAATACAAGCAACAGGTGATTGATTTCTTTAATCAGAGAATTGCCTATGACCAAGAAGGTTCTCGGCACCCTCAAGAAGCAGCCCAGCTCTTAAGTTTTGTACCCTTGCAAAAGCATCAAAGAGCGCTTGATATTGCTACAGGTACTGGATTAGTGGCAATTTCGGCGGCACAAAAAGTTGGAGTGCAGGGTTACGTGGTGGGAGTCGATTTTTCTCCTGGGATGCTGGCTCAGGCTAAGCGGAAGGTTGAACCTCTAGGATTAACAAACATTGAGTTCGTTGAAGCAGATGCAGAAGCTGTAGACTTTATGCCCGAAAGCTTTGACGTAATTTTCTGTTGCTCTGCGATCACATATTTGCCTGATATTCCTAAAACCTTAGAGAAGTGGTATCGGTTTCTGAGACCAGGAGGATTTGTGGCTTTTACCTGTCCTGCTGACACTGCTTACTTGGCCCCACTTCAAGGCAAAGTTTACACAGAGCTATTCAATCTTTCCTTACCTCACATTAACGAACCGCTTAACACGCCTGAGAAGTGTCGTAATTTGTTGCTTCAATCGGGTTTCAGAGAGATTGAGGTTGTAATTGAGCCGTCTGGATGCTATTTGAGCTTAGATGACGGTAGATTAAGCTGGAGCGAAAGTAGTTTTTACCCAAGAGGTAATCCCTTATCTCTATTATCTGCTCAACAACTGGAGCAACTTCAGAGGAAATATCGAGCAGAAATTGAGCAGTTGGCAACGGATGCAGGAGTATGGCAAGACATGACGACCTTCTTTGTGAAGGCTCGAAAGTAAGGGCGATCGCGTCTCGTCAGGCTCTGACAAATAGTTAAAAACTCCGCCCAGTTTTTGCCTAGGCGGAGTTTTTCTAATTACAACATCAATCTAAATTGCTTTACCAGCCTTGGTCAGCGGGGTCACCGTAGGGGTCTTCGCTAGCGGGACGAACGTTTCTCCGGTAGCGGGGGTCATCTGCGGGATCGCCGTAGGGGTCTTCACTGGCGGGGCGGATATTTCTAAATGGGTCCGTGCCATAGCCAGCTTGGTCAGCAGGGTCACCGTAGGGGTCTTCGCTAGCCGGGCGGACATTGCCGTAGGGGTCTTGATAGCCAACGCCATAGCCAGCTTGGTCAGCAGGGTCACCGTAGGGGTCTTCGCTAGCGGGACGCACGTTGCCATAAGGATCGTAACCGTAGCCAGCTTGGTTAGCGGGGTCGCCATAGGGGTCTTCGCTGGCGGGACGCACGTTACCGTAGGGAGGTTGGTCCGCTGGATCGCCGTAGGGGTCTTCACTAGCCGGGCGGACCCGTCGGTCATAGTTCACATCTGGGTCATCTCCCAGTAGGGCATCCTGCATTCTCCGGAAAAAATCATCAACCATGATGGATCTCCTATTTCGGTTTGGTTATCAAGCTGCTCACGGAGGCTCAATCTATCTCAGCCTGTATCCACAACCGCTGAGCAGCAGTTTTTCAATGTGTCCTGTAGCAACTATCCTGTAGCAACTAATCACTACCTAAACCTATATTTAATAAGCGGGAGCGGGCTCACCACTTGCGGCTAGATCGCGGAGGTCACGACCTGTTTCTCGACCGTTGTAGCCTTGGAACTCTTGATAGCGTCGAGCTTCTGCTTCAGGTACTCGAATGCCTTCTCGTGGTGGTGTCACCCAATGCACCTTACGCTGAGCATCCCGGTAGTAAACTCGACCATTTTTGGAGAGGTAATACTGTCCTTCTGGCCCTTGCGCCTGTTTGTTGCGATGCTGATTGTAAAGATAGTAAAGCGCGGCTGCTCCAGCCAAAATGGCAACTTTCTGCTTGTTGTTCAACCCTTGGTTTACCCGTGTATCATTACGGGGAGGCGCATATTGCCTGTCATTACGAGTGTTGTAAGTAGGCGGTTGCTGAGGCGAGGTGACTTGAGAATCGCCACAGGCAGCAAATAAGGGGAAGGTTAAAATCAGAGTTAGTACAAGCGCAAACCAACGAGTCGATTTGTGGGTGGTCGATTTGTCAGTGGTGGATAGGCTCTGGCTCATAACAAAAAGATTTGCTAAATGGACAGGATGCTGTTTCTCACTAATTGAACGAGTCAGGAATGTCGTTTTGGGAAAGTTCGTAAATAGCAGCCCAGCTGGGGGAGAAGCAAGGCGATCGCTGGAGTTTTGGAATGCACCCGAACATAACTTTGAATGCAAGTGATCAAGGCGCTCTATAGGCACTCATTAACGCCAAATTTTGGCAAAGTTCCATGCTGCTTGAGGCAGAAGTTAGCTATCAACTTCCCCCCTTGAGGAGTAGGTAATTTAGAAGAGTCGACGAAGTGCAGGCCAAAAGCTTGAAATTATATTTCCTAGCTTTGAGAGCTTTGAGAGCCGTTGAGTGAGGTCTACTGAGATTTGGTTGAGATCTGTCTGTAGGGCGAGGAGAGGTTGTCCTTGGCGGACGTACGCTGAGACGTGCTTACACAGCATAAGCGTCCAATTAATGTGCCAACCCTTAGGAGGATCACCATGTCTCATCACGGCGAACATACGACTGGCACTAGCGACGAGCAGTACGACCTAGTCAGTGTGCTCTACCATGCCTTAGAAGGGGCTGCCACTTGCGAAGTCTATATTCAGGACGCGGAGGAAGCGGGCGACAGCGAGTTGACTCAATTCTTCCAGGAATTACAGGAAGAAGAGAACAGACGAGCAGAACGGGCGAAAGCGCTACTTGCAGCCAGACTGACTCAATCAACGGCTGCGGCTCGGTAAGCATCTATACCTTTGCACTTAATAAGCCAGGTGATGAGTCACAAGACGAGTTAATTCTGGATTTAGTTTATTTCTCTATCTACTGACAAGAATTCAAGAATTAGTTTCGGCTACAACCATTGATGCTTGCGTGTTTCATTGCAGCATTAATGCCCGCAATCAGAGGTACGGAATTCAATTATGGTATCCAATTACGCTCAGAATGGAACTCCCGCCTCTTCGAGACGAGTTGCCATTTTAATTGAAAACGGTGTTGAAGACTCAGAGTTTCACGTTCCTTATACAGCTCTGAAAAAAGCTGGGGCCGAAGTGGTGGTTCTCGGTTCTCGCATGAATGAGCAGTACAAAGGCAAGCAAGGCAGAGTGTCGCAGGAACCTGATGGCACTACTACAGAAGCCCGTGCCGCTGACTTTGATGCAGTGATTATTCCGGGTGGCATGGCTCCCGATAAAATGCGGACCAATATGAAGACGGTGCGTTTCGTGCAAGATGCGATCGCCCAAAATAAGTTGGTCGCAGCGGTTTGTCACGGTCCTCAGGTTTTGATTGAGGGAGACTTACTTCAAGGTCGCACTGCCACAGGTTTCCGAGCCATTCGCAAAGATATGCAGAATGCAGGAGCTAACTATGTGGATGAGCCGCTAGTTGTAGATGGCAATCTACTCACCTCTCGTCGTCCAGGTGACTTGCCGATGTTTACCACTGCGATTTTGACTCGCCTGGGGCTGAGCATTCCTGACACCACGCTGCCTGATGTCAGCGATCGCGATGCAGGTTGGTGGAAGTTAGGCGAAGAGTGGGGTGGCTCTAGTAAGCAGGAGATCGTTAGCGCCATTAATACAGCGATCGCCGGAGAGCGTTACGGTTTAGAAGCTTTCCAGCAGTATGCCGAGAAGACAGATGACGGTGAATTGCGGTCTGTCTTTCAGCATGTCTGCGCTGCTAAGAAACAACATATCCAGAAGCTAGAAGCAAGGTTACGGCTGTTCGGGGAGCAAGAATCTCTGCAAGCAGTCGCCAGCGGTACCTTGGCGACTCTTAAAGGTTGGCTGCAAACTCGTACCGATGATATTTCGATCTTGCGGCGAGCCTTGGGTGACTTGCAAACGGGAGTTGTAGACACCTATGCCCTGCGTAACAAACTGACCGACCCCACCACTACTCTAATTTTTGATGACATGGAGATCGACATTGCCAAGCATGAGCAGCAAGTCGCCGATCTTTATCATGCTCGCATTAGTGTCGGCCCCGTCAGCCCCCCTCAACCTACCTCTGGTGCCGCAGCCAAGATTTGAGGTGGCAGGCTATTGCAGATCACTAGCTCTCTAAGCTGGTCAGGAGATTGAATCATGAAGCGATTTCAAAACCGAACTGAAGCAGGTCAATTTCTAGCATCGTTGCTGACGCAGTATAGCGATCGCGTTGATGTGCTGGTTTTAGGCTTGCCTCGCGGTGGGGTGCCGATCGCCTTTGAAATTGCTGCTGCCCTCCATGTGCCGCTAGACATTTTTCTAGTGCGGAAGCTGGGTGTTCCTGGTCACGAAGAACTAGCGATGGGCGCGATCGCCTCAGGTGATGTACGCGTGCTGAATCAAGATGTAGTGGAGATGCAACAGATCTCCGATACCGCGCTAGAACAGGTGACGCAGCGCGAACAACAAGAGCTGCAACGCCGCGAGCATTTGTATCGAGGCGATCGTCCGGTGCTGTCTATCTCAGACCAGCTCGTAATTCTTGTAGATGACGGTCTAGCCACAGGAGCCACCATGCGAGCCGCAGTCATGGCAGTGCGGCAACACCAACCCCAAGAAATTGTGGTAGCGGTTCCGGTAGGAGCGCGGCAAGCTTACGAGCAGCTCAGCCCCCAAGTGGACGCCATCATCTGTGCTGTGCTGCCAGAGCGATTTGCCTCGGTGGGAGCCTGGTACGAAGCGTTTCCACAAACTAGCGATCGCGAGGTCTGTGAGTTACTACAACGCTCACAAGATGCTGCTTTCCTCTCGGCTCAGCTAGGTGTTAGTTAACAAACTCAAATTTGAAACTCTAAAGGAAAAACAAATGGAACAAAGTAGTAATCAGCCAATCGTGCCTAACCAGTCTGGCAGTAGCGAGGCCAGTGATGCTGAGCGTTGGGCCTCTCTCATCGGGGGAGGTGCCTTGGTGCTTGCAGGTTTACAACAGCGATCGCTCCGGGGCGTTCTGACCGCAGTCGCAGGCGGGGGATTGCTTTATCAAGGTGTGACTAAGCAAAGCACTGTGCAAAAAGCTCAGGGAGTGCTCCAGCAAGCTCAAGACGCTGTGGGTCTCAACAAAGGCATCAAAGTTGAAAAAACTGTCACCATCAACAAGTCTGCCGAAGAGCTATACCGCTTCTGGCGTAACTTTGAGAACCTCCCCCGGTTCATGAAGCACCTCAAATCTGTCACCGCCTACAACGACACGCGATCGCACTGGATTGCTAGCGCTCCCTTGGGCACCAGCGTCGAGTGGGATGCTGACATCATTCAAGAAGAAGAAAATCATCTAATTGCTTGGGCTTCCGCCGAAAACGCTGATGTTGATAACTCTGGCTTTGTCCGCTTCCAACCTGCCACAGGTGGACGGGGTACTGAAGTCAAAGTGGTGATGGAGTACAACATTCCCGGTGGGGCCGTCTCCGCCGCGATCGCTAAACTTCTGGGCGAAGAACCCGAACAGCAAATTGGCGACGAGTTGCGCCGCTTCAAGATGCTGATGGAAGCAGGCGAAATTGCGACCACCGAAGGACAAACGTCCTGTCGTGCATCTCAATAGGCAGGAGTAATCATTCGATGAGAGCAGTTTGCTGGCATGGGGCGAATGATGTCCGAGTGGACACAGTCCCCGATCCCAAGATTCTCAATCCGCGCGACGCCATTGTCAAAGTCACAGCCGCCGCCATCTGTGGCTCCGATCTCCACATTTATGACGGCTACATCCCTACCATGCAGCCTGGTGACATTATTGGTCACGAGTTTATGGGTGAAGTAGTCGAGATTGGCAGCGAAGTAAAGAAATTGCAACGGGGCGATCGCGTTGTCGTTTCAT
Source organism: Trichocoleus desertorum AS-A10 (assembly GCF_039962155.1). Taxonomy (NCBI): domain Bacteria; kingdom Bacillati; phylum Cyanobacteriota; class Cyanophyceae; order Leptolyngbyales; family Trichocoleusaceae; genus Trichocoleus; species Trichocoleus desertorum. Next base: position 104,322 of record NZ_JAMPKN010000003.1, read on the forward strand.
CCATCATCGGTTGCGGGCAGTGCTCCTACTGCAACCTGCAACAGTGGTCTCTGTGTGATAACTCCAACCCCAAAGGCTGGCTGCAAGAGCAAGTCACAGGCTACTCCACCGCTGGGATTTTCGGCTACTCCCATGCCTTTGGCGGCTATGCGGGTGCCCACGCCGAATATATCCGCGTCCCCTTTGCCGACCACGGAGCAATCAAAGTTCCCCAAGGTATCCCAGATGAGAAACTACTCTTTCTCTCCGATGCTTTTCCCACCGGATATATGGGCGCAGAAATGTGCGACATCCAACCGGGAGATACCGTCGCGGTTTGGGGGGCAGGTGCTGTAGGTCTCTTCGCCATGCATAGTGCCTACATGCTCGGTGCCGAACGAGTCATCGCGATCGATCGCTTCCCCGAACGACTCCGGATGGCAAGAGAGTTGGTCAAAGCCGAAGTGATCAACTACGAAGAAGTAGACGCAGGCGAAGCGCTCAAGGAAATGACCGGAGGCCGCGGCCCCGATAGCTGCATCGACGCTGTGGGTCTAGAAGCACATGGTATGGGCGTGGAAGGCTTTTATGACAAAGCCAAGCAAGCCGTAAGAATGGAAACCGATCGCCCCAACGTGCTGCGACAAATGATGGTTGCCTGTCGTAAAGGCGGCACTCTCTCCATCATGGGAGTCTACTCTGGCTTCGTAGACAAAATGCCTTTTGGCGCTGCCTTCAACAAAGCCCTGACCTTCAAGATGGGTCAAATGCACGGTCAGCGCTACATCCCTATGTTGCTAGAGCACGTTCTTAACGGCGGCATCGACCCCTCCGCTGTTCTCACCCACACCCTCCCGCTAGAAGAAGCCAAACGCGGCTTCGAAATGTTCAAAAACAAACAAGACAACTGCATGCGGGTCATGTTCAAGCCATGACCTAACCCCCTAGCCCCCTTCCCTACCAGGGAAGGGGGAAAGAAGAGTCGATCTCTGTTTCATATTTCAGTGCATTACTTCTTGGTTTTATATCAAAACCTAATTCAAAAGCGTAAAGGAGCAAGATTAAATGAAAGCACTCTGCTGGCATGGAGCCAATGATGTTCGGATCGGTAACGTCCCCGATCCCACCATCCTCAATCCTCGCGACGCCATTATCAAAATTACCTCCACCGCTATCTGCGGCTCTGACTTGCATATCCTTGACGGCTATATTCCCACCATGAAAGAGGGAGATATCCTCGGGCATGAATTCATGGGAGAAGTCGTAGAACTCGGTAGCGCCGTCAAGAACGTGAAAATCGGCGATCGCGTCGTCGTTCCCTTCACCATCTCCTGCGGTGGTTGCTTCTTCTGTCAGCGTGATTTGTGGTCTTTGTGCGACAACTCCAACCCCAACGGCTGGATGGCGGAAGCAGCAATGGGACATTCTCCTTCTGGGCTGTTCGGCTACTCCCACATGTTTGGTGGATATGCGGGTGGCCAAGCCGAATATGCCCGTGTTCCTTTTGCTGATGTGGGCCTGTTCAAAGTGCCTGACGGGCTCAGTGACGATCAAGTCTTATTCCTAACTGACATTTTTCCCACAGGTTACATGGCGGCAGAAAACTGCAACATTGAGCCAGGGGATACGGTAGCCGTTTGGGGTTGTGGCCCGGTGGGTCAGTTTGCCATTAAGAGTGCCTTCATGCTGGGGGCTGAGCGGGTGATCGCGATCGATCGCATTCCCGAACGCTTACAGATGGCGAAAGAGCAATGTGGAGCCGAAATCATCAATTACGAAGAGATTGACGCTGGGGAAGCTGTTAAAGAAATGACGGGCGGACGAGGTCCCGATAGCTGTATTGATGCGGTAGGCATGGAGGCGCATGGTACAGGCCCAATGGCAATGTACGACCAAGTCAAGCAAGCAGTACGCCTGGAAACCGATCGCCCCACTGCCCTACGTCAAGTCATTCTCTCTTGTCGCAAAGGAGGCCATGTCTCCCTAGCAGGTGTGTATGGTGGCTTTCTAGACAAAGTACCTTTTGGGGCTGCTTTCAACAAAGGCCTAACCTTTAAGATGGGGCAAACCCATATGCACCGCTACATCAAACCCTTGATGGAAGCGGTACAGCAAGGCAAGATTGACCCCTCCTTTGTCATTACCCATAAACTGCCTCTAGACCAAGCCCCCCACGGATACGAGATCTTTAGAGACAAAAAAGAGAACTGCATCAAAGTTGTCCTCAAGCCGTAGGCCGTAGTCATGGAGATTGACCCTGCTCCTCAACTTGAAAAGACAGCTTTAATCAATCAGTTGCTCTCGGAGCTGAATAACTTGGTTGAAATTCTAGAAGCTGAGCATATCAAGCCTGACTCTTTGCGGCTCCACTCGCCTAGTCAGGCTGATGGGCTGGAGCCTGTCCCATTGCGATCGCCAATTGTTTAACTTGTCGTTATAGGTCGAAAAATCATGAGTGATACCACAGTCATCAAAGTTCAATCTGCCCAGTCTCCTCATGGTGAGTTGGGGCAGAAGTACCTGGCTGGAGGGGTGACTCTAGCCATGCGGATGTGGGAAAACGAGCAACCGGGTGAATCCAAGCCTGAAACTCGTCGTGAATACGAAACTGTCGGTTATGTGATCCAAGGTCGTGCTGAGTTGCACCTAGAAGGCCAAATGGTGCTTCTAGAAACGGGTGATTCTTGGGTGGTGCCGAAAGGAGCCTTACATACTTACAAGGTGTTAGAGCCATTCACGGCAGTTGAGGCAACTTCACCTCCTGCCTTTGCTCATGGACGCGACGAGCAATAGCTTACTCGTTAAGGGAAGCGATCGCAGATTTCTCACCCGCAGATTGATCAGCGGCAGATTGATCAGCGATCGCTTTGTGCGCAGTTGGGATCTCAATTAAAAAGTGAGTACCTTGACTAGGTGTGGAAAGACAGCGCAATTGACCGTGATGTTTTTCCACCACAATTTGATAACTGATCGCCAAGCCCAAGCCAGTTCCTTCTCCCACCTTCTTGGTCGTGAAGAAGGGATTAAACAATTGGTGCTTAACGGTTTCGCTCATACCAGGGCCGTTGTCACCAATGTCTATCAGCACCGTTGCTTTGTGGGTAGTGGTGCGAATCGTGATGCTGGGTATCGTTGCGGGATTAGCTAGCGATCGCTGCTCATAATCTTCCTCTAGAGCATCAATAGCATTGCAAAGGATATTCATAAACACTTGGTTGAGTTGTCCGGCGTAGCACTCCACCAACGGCAGTTCACCATATTCTTTCATTACAGCAATTTCTGGCCGATGGGGTTGTACCTTTAAACGATTCTGTAAAATCAGCAGCGTACTGTCGATGCCTTCATGAATATCCACGGGCTTCATTTCGGCTTCGTCGAGGCGGGAGAAGTTGCGGAGGGATAGGACAATTTGGCGAATGCGTTCGGCCCCAACTTTCATGGAGGCCAAGAGTTTCGGCAGATCTTCGACCAAGAAAGGCAACTCGATCGCCTCAATCTGAGCTTCAACCGCAGGGATTTTCTCGGTGGTATGTTGCTGATAAAGTTGCACCAGATCGAGCAGATCTTCGGCATAGCGGTTGATATAGGTGAGGTTGCCGTAGATGAAATTTACTGGGTTATTGATCTCATGCGCCACCCCAGCCACAAGTTGCCCTAAACCAGACATCTTCTCCGTTTGAATCAGTTGGGCTTGAGTACTTTGGAGATCTTGCAGCGCTTGCTGGAGCTGTAGGGCTTGCTCTTTGAGTTGCGTTTCTGAATCACGCAGAGCCGATTCTACTTGCCGCCGCTCGGTAATTTCGTCCTCTAGTTGAGTGATCACCTGGCTCAACTCGGTGGTGCGCTCTAGCACCCGCTGTTCTAGTTCTTCGTTGTTGCGTCGCAATTTCTCACGGGCTTGCTCTAGGCTTTGTTCTCGGCTGTGGACTTGCTCGGCCATTGAGTTAAACAAGCGCCCCAAATGTCCCAACTCATCTCGGCGTGACTCATCTAGCTGCATATTGAAATCGCCCGCAGCCACCAGTTCTGTAGCCTGCATGAAGCTGGTTAAGGGTTTGGCGATCTGTTGGCGCAGGACAAAAAACAGCACCAAAATTTCTAGCAATAAAGACAAAAAGCCCAAGAGCAAGATGATACGAGCCGTTTGGAAAGCGGGTTGCGCCAAGATCGACTTAGGATAGACCGTAACGAAATACCAATCGGGTCCCTTGATCTTGGCGACAGCTAGATATTCGTCATGCTGCGCGTTGTCAATAATCACCTGACCCGATCGCAGGGTCTGAATTTTCTGAAAGATTTGCTTTAGATGGCGATCGCCCGACTCCTGAATGTCGAACTCGCCTTTCTTGGCTTGAATCTCCGCTGTACGCTGCGGATGGGCAATTAAGCGACCATCGGAGCGCACAATCATGTTGTAAGCCCCAGGCAAGCGATCGTGGATGGTGCGGTTGAGTAGCTCATCTAAGGTGATGTCTTGGCCCAAAGTGACAATGGGGTTGCCGCTGCGGCTGACAGGGGTGGCACAAGTCACCAACCAAGTTTTACCTACAATGTCGTAGTACAAGCCTGTCCAGACTGTTTCTTGCGCTGGGTTATGTTTTAGGTCAGCCGCCCAGTAATATTCCTGGTCAGGCATGGATAAATCTGAGGTGGCATCAGCGGCCCAAGTTGGCACTTGGGGCCAGTAGAGCACCATAATGTTCTCTGGCAATGTGAAATAGGTGTTTTGCAGCTGATGATGCCACGCCGCACCATACATATTCGCCAGTTGATAGAAGGTGAGGACTCGCTGCCGAATATCTGCATTGAGCTGCACTCGCTTGTCGATGTATACGCCTGCTTCACGAGTGCCATCAAAGATTTCTGAGCGATTGCGAATAGCTCCATCAGGCGATCGCGCAAACAAGCGATCGAATTCAGTTTTGGGATCTTGATCCCCTAATTCCTCTAAGCGCCGGAGCAACTCAGTTTTCAAGACTGCTTGGTTCGTTTCTGCCAACGCAAAGATCGTATTTTCTCGCTCCACCCGCTCTTCTACATACTTTTCCAGTTGCCCCAGTGTTTGGGACTTGAAGCTAGAAATCATGTGGAAATAACTGATCGTGGTTGACACCACAATTACACCCGCAATCCTTACTGCCAGCTTGATCAGCGTGCGACGAGTCAGAGAACCAGTAGTCCCAGGCAATAAAACTTTTGCTGGAGGTTGAGCTTCGAGTTCTGAGTTGTCCTCCTCCGGGCGTCCTCGCCAGCGCTGAGTCAAGACGTTAGGTAGTAGTGGCTTCATGTAAGGAGGCTCTTGAATAAATTGCTACAGGGCAAATGAATCAACTGACATGAAAGCTGTTTCAAGAACGGGTTAATTGTATAGTCTGCTGCCGCTATGAAATTTAGGGTGATCAGGCTCACGGTTGAGCAATTGTATAAAATGTTTTTTTCTTAGATTAGCTAGTTATTCTCTTTGAAAAAACTTATAGCTTTTTCCCCTAGAAAACGGGAGGCGATCCGGAAATTCTCAAAGTTTTTTATTATTTAGGGAGCTAATATTAGCCAAAGTTATTTGGATTATTGATGTATCTATTATTACAAACAATGCTTCAGGCAAATTGCTTAGATTGATGCCGCCAAGTGGCTTAATCTAGATGAGCTAAAGGCAGCCTCTGACCAAGCTCGTCTTATTAAGGGAAAACAGGAAGTGTGGCAATGCTTACTGTCGTTTTTTTAACAAACCTATTAGTTATTTATGACAGTGTAAAGATTTAAATTGATTTTCCTTTAAGTAAGAGAGAATACATTTTTGTTGATAGAGCATTAAGGAAGATGAAGTAGCTCCTCCCTCGAAGTTTTATGTTGCCTTTGGTGTTGTCTCACGAACTGGTCCACCCCTTTAAGTTTTTGTATGACCATGAGATTCGCGAAGGGATGTGTTCTGGCAAAGAGCTGTACTGCCTCTGGAGAAGGTTTCCTGCTGATAGCAGACAAGAAGCGTTTGCCCTAGCAATGGACTTGGCCGAGCAAGACAGTCAAGTATGTATTACCTGTATGAGAGTGGAGTACAAGATCTGGATCAGCTTGAGAACCTTGCCTTCAGATTTTGCTGCTGCTCGACCCATATCAGCAGTTGCTTGAACTGTGAGTTGTGATTGCTGCTCGAATAACTGGGTTGAAAGTGGTGGTACCTCAAGCGTGCCTGAGGGATCTTTCTGCCCCCCATGGCAAGTCATCTCTGCGGAACCATAGCCGGATGGCACAATAGCTGAGATACTTTTACCCGTACACTGAGCAAATTGGTCTGTACTGAGTTTTAACCTTGGGCATAGAACTACGCAGCTACGTTTATCTAGACAATATTCAACCGCAGCATGCGGCATTTTTGGGAACCGTGGTGCCTGGTTTTTTGCCACTCCCAGGTGATACTTCGCTCTGGGTTGAAATTTCCCCCGGCATTGAAATCAACCGGATCACAGATGTTGCCCTCAAAGCCACCTCGGTGCGACCAGGCTTGCAAATCGTTGAGCGTCTGTACGGCTTGTTAGAAGTGCATTCCCGCAACCAAGGAGATACCCGGACTGCTGGGATGGCCATTCTAGAAGCATTGGGAGCGAAAGAGCGCGATCGCCTGAAGCCACGGGTGGTTTCTAGCCAAATTATCCGCAACATTGATGCGCACCAAACTCAGTTAATCAACCGTTTTCGGCGGGGCAATCTGATTTTGGCAGGCCAAACCCTTTATGTTTTGGAAGTTGAACCTGCGGGATATGCGGCTCTGGCTGCGAATGAAGCTGAAAAGGCAGCCGGGATTAGATTGCTAGAGGTGCAAGCCTTTGGCAGCTTTGGACGGCTGTACTTAGGCGGAGACGAGCAAGACATTCTCGCTGGCTCCAGTGCCGCTCTCGCAGCTATTGAAAGCGTGACTGGGCGTGAAAACCCCACTGATCGAGGCAAGGAATAAAGGAAGCACTCAATGGCAAATCCAGAACATTTGGCGCTATTGAAAATGGGTGCTGTGCGATGGCTGGAGTGGAGAACTCACAATGGTGCTGTAGAACCAGATTTGAGCGAAGCAGACCTGAGCGGCATTAACCTCCGAGGCGCAGATTTGCAAGGAGTCAATCTCAAGCGGGTAGACCTCAGCCATACGAAGTTGATTGCTGCCAATCTCAGCAACGCCATTCTCAACAACGCTAATCTTCAAGCGGCTGACTTGATAGAAGTTTATTTGTGCAACGCCGAGTTGGTTGACGCTAGCCTGATGCAGGCAGATTTGCGCGATGCCAACCTCAGCGGAGCCAACTTGATCGGCACGGATTTGCGGGGCACCAATTTTAAGCGGGCTGACCTCAGCGGAGCCAACCTGATTGGCACCGATTTACGAGAAGCCAATCTCCGAGGTGCAGACCTCAGTGAAGCTCGTTTGAGCCGCGCCAACTTGAGCGAAGCCAACCTGATGGCGGTTAATCTAAGTCAAGCAGACCTTAGCAATGGCACTCTCTATAACGCGGAGCTGCTTACTGCTCATCTTTACCAAGCTAACCTCACCAAGGCCAACTTAATCCAGGCGCATCTGGGGCGGGTGTATGCTTCTAGAGCTAACTTGAGCGAAGCGGATTTATCTAAAGCCGATTGCAGTTGGGCCAATCTTAGCAAGGCCAATTTGCAAGGGGCTAATCTCAGTTACGCCTATCTGCGGGGCGTTAACTTGAGTGGGGCGAATCTGCAAGGAGCCAATTTGCAAGGAGCTGAGCTGGGCTGGGCCAACCTGCACAAAGCCAATTTGCAAGGAGCCACCCTCCCTGATGGTTCTACCTGTAGGGGCGAACGGCTGTTGGCCCCTACAGGTAGAACCCAAAAGTTTTAATTCACAATCATGATTTGGCGATCGCCCGGGGTTGGAGTTTTAGTTCCACGCGATCGCCGGGTTTTGGCTCTAATAGTTGGGTTGAGAGTTTGCTAGCCGCTAGTTGAGTGCGTAGTGTATCCGTGCTACCCATTGTTTGGATTACCGCCATCAGCACACCTTCAAAGGTGACATCACCTCCAGCGGCGGTCGGTAGCATCACTTGAGGTTGCACCATCTCCGCCAGTTCCAAAGCGCTGTTTTTCCCTTGAATGATTGGTCCTAATACAGGCACTTTCATATCAATGACTGGGGTGATCACTACATCCACAGGTGCCATCTCTTTCAGAACGGGGACATGATAGCCGTGAGGCTCGTAATAAAGAGTGAGTTCAGAGGCAAGTTCTTTCAAGAAATAGGCGTTTTCGGTGACGAAGGGACCAATCGGTGAGCCGGGTAGAGCTTGGATGGTGACCTGATTGTCTAGATTGAAGCTTTCCCCATGCGCCAGAGTCGTTACTTGGTGGTAACCCAACTCGCGCACCACTTTAGCAGCGCTGGGGGAAGCAACAACCGGAATCGAGCGATCGAGTTGTTTAAGTGTAGGCGGATGCGTATGGTCTTCTAACCCTTGAGACAGCAAAATCAAGTCGATGCGATCGGGAATTGGCCGCTCTTGGGGACGGCTGCCCTTAAACAGCCAGTTGATGTTACCGAAAACTAGCGGCCCGACTAACCAGGGGTCTAGCAGAATCCGCTTGCCTCCCATTTCAATCAGCCAAGAGTTGCTGTCTAGCCAGGTCAGGTACATATTTGCTCGCGTCTCGCTTCCTGCTTTTATTTTACGCAGTTGTTACTGTTTACTCACACCGTGGCGATCGCAGTACTACCAATCGCTTGCTAGCATTGCCTCTGAAGCTTTTCTGTATTTTGAATCACTAAAAGTTTTTCTAGTCAGTTGCCCCCTACGAGAGGTTCAAATCCGGGCAATCCCTGCGATTTTGGTTTGTATGTAGATTGTCTCAGTTTTGCCCTGTTGTTGAATCACCATGAGTTCTCACAGACGCTTTGAAGAATTGATTGAAGAGCGTGCCAAGACGATTGATGGTATCCGAGTCACCATTGAGCGTATCCGCTACTTAATTGATTTAATCGCAAAACAGATCGAATTAGAGCAGCAGTGGTCGAACGCTAATCCTGACTCTAGGCTGAATACAGCTAGGGACGATGATCAGCCTCTAGGCAACGGGGCCTAGAGGCTGATCAAATTTTTTTGCCACCACCACATCTATGATGCACTCCTGACTGCGGCGCAACCAATCCGTCAGCCCCTCTTATTGGGAGTCTAACGGTGTGAATCTGGTTAATCTGCGATCGCCCAACGTAGATAGGGTTGGCCCTTCACCACGTTTTGATAGGTGATTTCGCTCAAAGGTCTCCCCTTTAAGGCATCTAGATCGAAGCGGAAGTAAGCGTTGCCAAATTGCAGCCAGATATTGTACTCAGGCGCGTTGGGAGCGACGACCCAGCCGACACAAGAAGCGTAGGTTTTCTGCAAAGGCGCACCATAGATCACCACGCGATCGCGCACATCCATAAACTTGGCAGGCGCTGAGGTGATCGCAGACATATTCATGATCACGGTGTTTTCGGCTCCGCCTTCGTGGTAACGCGAGGCAGTCCAGAGACGAATGGTAGAAGGACAATTCCCAGAAGACCGTCGCACTGGCAACGTGGTGTTGGGTGGCCCGGAGAGAATTTCTGGCACCTTGACTGGAGTCGTTCGGACGGCAGCGGATTGGGCGGTAGATTGGCTACTGGGTTGCGTGATCGCAGGGGCAGCAGTGGTTAGGAGCACTGACAGCAGCCCCACGGCAGTTGAAGCTGTGGTTTGAGCTGACCAAAAGTTTTTCATACAGAAAAGTTGGGGGTGAAGGGATGTGGATAACTCCAAGAACTTCACCCCCATTTCTTAAGCTGTATGCCAGTCTTTGATCTGTCTACTTATGTTTAGGCGGCTGTGAGCTCGGCGTAACCTTGCAGGTTCTCCGGTTCAAACTGACGCAGCACATGAGTTGCTTGGTGAGTCAGCTCTTCAGACCCTTGCACCACCACCAAGTATTTCCCTGCATTCAGGCGATTGCGGTAGGGCAGCGCATCACCACTTCCTACGGACAAACCCACGCCCCCACCAACCAAGAAAGCCCCCAAAGCCGCAGACGCAGCTCCCAGAAGCCCGCCAATAATATGGTTGCCAACCGCAGCGATCGGCAAGATAGCAATTCCGGTTAGATAGTTGAAGGCGTAACCCGCCACAAAGCCAAAAGGAATTAACCAGATAGCTAAGCTTGTCGCACCTTTTTTCGCTTGGCTATTGGGGTCAATCAAGCCATACTCATCTGCACTTTTGTAACCCCTGCCCAGAATATCTACCTGACTAAGAGGTAGACCTGATTTTTCCAAGGCTGTATAAGCGGCCTCTGCCTGGTTCCGATCGGGTAAAACCGCCACTAGATAATTCATACAATGTCTCACTTTCCCGCGCATCCTTTACCTTGAATGGTAAGTAGGTGAGTGAGGTCAGCTTCAGTCTGCGGGGAGAAATAGTCATGGCTTCGCTAACGATTGGGTGTGACGGTGACAACTTGCGTATCTGGGGCGATCGCTACCTGAGCCAAACCAAATTGCTCAATCACCCAGGCATTGGTTGTTAGGTGTAAGCTCACCTCTGCGACTCGGTATTGGCTCACCTCTGTAGCAAGAGCCGCAGGCAACAATAACTGATCGGCCAAATGCACATCTATCGGCGCATCTGTCGCCTGAAATGCCAGGAACTCCTGTACGGCCATTTCTGCGACTTTTTCCGCCGCTAAACCGACTTTGCCGATGGCACTGAACCCAGCCCGACTATGTTGGTATTCTGCGGTGAGAAACATCCCTGCCCCAGGCGCGATCCCTTTTGCTCGCAGGGGTTGCACATCGGATCGCAGTTGCGCTTGCTGTAACAGGTTATAAGCTCGGCTCGCCATCCGCTGAGGGATATGGGCAGGCAACTCTGTCACCACAGCCAATCCCTGTATCCGCTTCAGCTTGCCCCGCTCTAGCACTTCAATGCTTTGCAACGGTGTTTGGCTCCCTGTAATCTCTAGAGCGACCTCGCCGTTTCCCTGGGGATACCAACCCCAAGCTTGTAGTTGCATTTCTGCTTGCACTCCCATCTGCTGCACCATCGGCAGATACACTTGCTCAATGTAGGTGGCCGGTGGACTCCAAGCCACATGTGTGCCGCCTCGAAGGGTGACCTGGGAGTTCCCAGAACTGAGCGCCAAAGGTAGCAGCACCGTTTGCAAAATTAATGTGATGGCTCCAGCCGAACCTGCCCCTGTCGTTTCTGCCACATCAAATCTGTATTGTCCTGGTTGTGGCGACACCGTGGGCCGAAATTCTAGGGTAGTGGAGCCGACCGCATCTCCTAATAGCTCCGCTCGACATATCTCGGCAGCAGCTCGGACAGCCGTGAGGTGCTGAATCGCTAATCCTGGTTTCTTGCGTCCTGCTCGGATGCGATCGATCCGGATGGGTTGCCCTGTGATTGCCGCCAAACTCAAGCTGGTGCGGAGAATCTGGCCGCCCCCTTCACCATAGGAACCATCAATTTGCAACATAGCCTTACCCAACAGTTGCTTTCTTCTCTCTCAGGTTTACCGCACTATGCTTGTCGCCCACTCTCCCCTTTGACTACTGCTGCGGTAATGAGGTGAGCAATTCGCAGGGCTTCTGGCACATGGCCGCGATCGCTAAGACGAGGCAGCGCTTGAGCAATCAAGTCAGGCGCTGCCCCACACACTTGAAAGTAGAAAGGCGATCGCGCATAGATACAACCCGCTTTTTGCATCATCTCCAAGCGACGATCTGCTTCTGGTAATCGCTGCATCGCGTGTTTGACTGCCATCAAGTCAGGCTGCCGTCGCATCACTGCCGCACAAGGTTTACCGAGTCGTTCTGCCAGCAAAGGGAGATCAATCACATTGAAGCCGCCCAAGGAGATGCCATCGAGCAACACCAAATGCAATTGTGGCAAAAACTTCCGCCCGATCAGCAAACGACAAAGCTCCTCCGTGGCATCCCAGCCATCCGGTTGGATTTGTCCCCAAACCATGCCTTCAAACCGAGTCCCCGCACAAACGACTCCTGCGACTGGCACCGGATCAGGCGATCGCCGCACAAAGGGTGCATCATCAAACCCAATCACCCGAATCGTCCGATTGTTTCGCAGCAGCCCTTCTAAATCCATGCACTCTCGCTACAATCTTGAATCTCAATCTTCTCATCTCCAAGGCTGATGGATTGACTCTGGACTTGTGCCACTATGCGGGAAATTTGATGCAAGGGGAAATTGCAGTGGCGCTCAAAGGTGTGATTCTGGATGTTGATGGAACGTTAGTGTTGAGCAACGATGCTCATGCTCAAGCTTGGGTGGAAGCCTTTGCTGCTTTTGGCTATGAAGTTCCTTTTGAGAACGTGCGGCCCCTAATTGGCATGGGTGGTGATCACATCATTCCGCAGATGGTGTCAGATCTAAATAACAAAGAAGGGGTGGGAAAAGAGATTAGCACTCGCCGCAAAGAGTTGATGCTCAACAAATTTGGCAAGGAATTAGATTCCGCCAATGGTAGCCGAGACCTGGTGTTGAAGATGCAGGAGCAAGGCTTACACCTGATTATTGCGACTTCCGCTACTAAGGAAGAACTGAAAACATTACTAAAAGTCGCTCAAGTAGATGATCTGCTCCATGAAGCCACTGCCTCTGGGGATGCCGAACATTCTAAACCTGCGCCGGATATTGTGGAAGCAGCTCTAGCTAAAAGCCAAATGGCTCCAGGAGAAGTCGTGATGATAGGCGATACGCCTTATGACATTGAGGCAGCAGGCAAAGCGGGAGTTGGGGTAATTGCGGTGCGTTCCGGTGGCTTCCCAGATGAGCAACTGGCGGACGCGATCGCCATCTACAACGATCCAGCGGATATTCTGGCTCACTATGACAATTCTCCTTTAGCTCAGGCAGCATAGTCAGAGTAGTTTGAGGCAGCGACAATGGTGGAGCAATGGAGCAAGCCATAAAGTCAGGGACGCAAATAGGAGTTATTGCCGATACTCACGGGCTTTTGCGTCCTGAAGCGATCGCTGCCTTAAGGGGTTCTGATCTGATTCTGCACGCAGGAGACATTGGCAAGCCAGAGGTATTGGCAGGATTGCAAGCCATTCCTACTCCTGCGTCAGGGCAATCTCCCATGCCTGTCATTGCTATCCGAGGCAACAATGACAAAGCTAGTTGGGCGGAGGCGATTCCAGAGCAGGAGAGCATCAAAATTGCAGACATCTCCATCCACATGCTGCATATCCTCCAAGAGCTCAAGTTTGCTCCCCAAGCGGCTGGATTTCAAGTTGTGATTAGCGGACATTCCCACAAACCGTTGATAGAAGAACGGGGAGGTGTCTTGTATATGAATCCAGGGAGCGCCGGGCCAAAGCGCTTTAAGTTGCCTATTTCAGTTGCCCGTTTGTCCATAACAGGGGCGAAGGTACGAGCAGAAATCATTCAACTGGCTGTGTAATGCTTTCCAGGCAATTATAATTATCTGAGCGATCGCCTATTTAGGTTCGTATCAAGGGCGATCGCTGATTGGGTTCTCACTCAACCGAATAAATTGCTAAAGAAAGCAGGGTTGCTGCGGCGTAGCCAGTTTAATAAGGACAGGATGATCTGGAGGTTCACTTCATGGCAACTCCTGTGCATAACACCGCTAGCAATAGTCTTTGGCCGAGCCTGCCAGTGACGGCATGGCAAGATACCTATGCAACTCTGCATCTGTGGACTCAAATTGTCGGTAAGATTCGGCTCGCCCTGACTCCCAAATTGAATCACTGGTGGCATTCCACGCTGTATGTCACGCCCAGAGGCTTGACGACCTCTGCTATTCCTTACCAAACCCGTCTCTTTCAGATTGATTTTGACTTCCTCGATCACAACTTACGCATTGAAACGAGCGATGGCGCTACCAGAAATATCCCTCTCGTTTCTCGTTCTGTAGCAGATTTTCACCAAGAGATCATTGGCACCTTGCGTGAACTGGGGATTGCAGTCCAAATATGGACTATGCCGCAAGAAATCGCTGATCCCATTCGCTTTGAGCAAGACCATCAACATGCTACCTATGATCCACAGTATGCTCAGCAACTTTGGCAGATTCTGGTGCAAACACACCGGGTCATGACTGTATTTCGCTCCCGCTTTATTGGTAAAGCGAGTCCGGTACATTTCTTTTGGGGCAGCTTTGACCTAGCAGTAACCCGCTTCTCGGGTCGTCTTGCCCCAGAACATCCTGGTGGCGTTCCTCACATGGCCGATTGGGTAACCAGAGAAGCTTACTCGCATGAAGTGAGCAGTTGTGGCTTCTGGCCCGGAGGCGGCACCGTGGCGGAGCCGATCTTCTACGCCTATGCCTATCCTGGGCCTGAAGGGTTTCGAGATTATGTGATTCAACCTGCGGAAGCCTTCTACAGCCCCGATCTCCAAGAATTTGTTTTGCCCTACGCAGCTCTACAACAGGCAACCGATCCAGATGCCATGCTCCTTGCCTTCTTTCAAACCACTTATGAAGCTGCTGCCGACTTAGCTCATTGGGATCGAGCTGCGTTAGAGCCTACCAACCAGTAACAGCAAGATGCGCTCAATTCAATTATTCATTGCTACCAGTCTAGATGGATATATTGCCAGAACATCAGGAGACGTGGATTGGCTATTTACAGACCAAGACTACGGCTACACTGAGTTTTTTGAACAAGTCGATACAGTTTTGATGGGGCGTAAAACCTATGAGCAAGTTTTGGGCTTTGGCGAGTATCCCTATCACGGCAAAAAAGGATATGTTTTCTCCAAAACACAACAACAGCAACAAGATGAAAATGTAGAGTTTATCAGCGCTGATTGGGTTAACTTCCTAAACCAGTTACGTCGCGCTCAAGGGCAAAATATCTGGCTAGTAGGCGGCTCTGAACTCATTCGTTTTTGTCTCCAGCATGGTTTTGTGGATGAACTGATTCTCTCAATTCATCCCATTATTCTGGGTGGTGGCATTCCTTTAGTTGCTCATGACCCCACTTTAGAGACATTGCTAAAGCTGCAACATACCAAAACCTATGATACAGGGCTGCTACAAGTCACTTACTCGATTCAGCCATAGGTGAAAAAATAGCTGCTCAAGCTTGCGATCGCCACAGGCCAGACCCAACCCATTCTGTTAGAGCTAATTTTGCTGGGGGAATACTAGGGGGATTGGTAGAGTTTACTTAACTGTCACGATGGCCATCTCTAATCAGACCCGTAGGATTCTGTGGAAACGATCGGGCGATCGCTGTGCTGTTTGTCAGCGTCGATTGGTCGTGCATGCCACTGAATCATACTTAGAGTCGGCAATTGGGAATGAATGTCATATTGTGGCACCCAAACCCAATGGCCCCCGTGGTAATTTCCCGCTGACTGTGGAAGAGCTAGATGACTACTCCAATCTCATTTTGCTCTGTCAAATTCATCATCAACTGGTTGATGCTCAGCCCCACACATATCCTGTAGATAAGTTAAGGGAGATCAAGCGCAGACATGAAGCGTGGATCAGAGCTGCTTTTAACCTAGAGCCGCCAGCATCAGAACCAATTCAATCTCCTTTACTACTCTACCGAATGGAGACTGGTCTTCAGCTTATATCTTTATTGCGCGGTAGCCATGCTTCCCGGTTTCATCATGACCATCTAGATAGTGATAGAACCGAACTGGCAAACGAGTTTTTGCAAAACATTCAGGAGCGTCTTGATAGCTGGGATGCGATCGCCAGTCAAGATAGAATCAGTGCTCAACTTACACTAAACCGCGCTATCTGCAACCTAGAGGCGAATGGCTTGTTGGTTTATGCGGCCCGACAGCAGGAGCGACACCAAGTAGAAAATTTAGTCATAGATGACTGGCAAGTTGGTTACTTATTGGTCGTCAACCAAGCCAACCCCATCACTGCCAATCGGAGTGAAGCTCTAGAACGGCTGATGGGATTCAAGCTGGCAACAGATCGTGAGTTTGCCAGTTATATCCTGATTCAGCTACAACATGAACAAGTTCGATAAACAACGAATCAGTACCGCATCATCCGGGCTAAGCCTAAACTGACTCCTGTTTCTCGACTTGGTTCGTCTTGTACCAAGAACCAAACTCCTGTTTCAGGCTACCGATGCAGGAGTTAGATAAAGATTGGCGTGGCTTTTCCTGCCTGTCAGTAAATAGGCTGTGATGGCTCCTTTCCCCTTGACCTCAATTGAACCTCTAGGCTCGAAGCTGTAGTCATCTCGGAGGCATTCGTAAGTAGCCGCAGTAACTTGAATTTCTCCTGGTAACCCATGAGATTCCATGCGGCTGGCAACGTTGACGGTATCGCCCCATAGGTCGTAGATGAACTTCTTGGTGCCAATTACCCCAGCGACTACTGGCCCTGTGTTAATGCCAATTCGGAGGCTGCAATTTTGGTGATAGCGGCTATTGAATTTGTGAATCTCTTCACGCATGGCTAGAGCCATTTCGGCGATCGCTTGGGGATGGTCAGGTCGTAGCGTGGGTAAGCCTCCCACCACCATATAGGCATCTCCAATTGTCTTGATTTTTTCTAAGTCATATTGTTCGCTCAGGCGATCGAAGGCAGAAAAGATCTCATTCAACATCGCCACGAGTGCTTCAGGAGGAACTTGTTCAGCCAATTGGGTAAAGTTGACCAGATCCGCAAACAAAATCGTGGCCGAGGCAAAACCATCTGCAATATTGCTCTGACCGTCTTTGAGCTTTTGGGCAATGGGGGGTGGCAAAATATTTAGCAACAAGCGTTCTGATTTTCCTTGCTCGATCGCTAATTCCTGATTTGCAGACTGAAGTTGAGCCGTACGCTCAATCACGCGCAACTCCAACTCTTCAGAAGTTTGACGTAAGCGACCAATCACCAATGCAATTCCTGATAGCGCTAGGAGCGACAGAGTGGTGAGCATGAGGAAGGTGCCACGTAATCCAGCATTGGTTTGAGCCATAAACGTATCGAGCGGTCGTGTAATCTCCAGTGCACCTCGCACATCTCCGACCCGCCAATCTCGTTTCGGGCTATTGGGGTCATTATTATGGCAACTGACGCAACTAGCCTGCATGATGTCTGCTTGGGCATAGCGCAGAGCCGGACGACCTTGAAAAGTTTCGATTCTATAGAAGGGTTGCTCTGGATGTTGGGTCAGATAACGCAGCGCTTCACGCTCAAACTCATCTTTAGGGCCACCTTCAGCTTTTCGGCTAGGAAATGGGTAGTCACTATACAGCCGTACCGACATGCCAGGATTTTTGTCGCTCAGGTGATGGCTCAGCTCGATCAAATAGGTGGCTGGGACTGGGATTGCACCTGGCGTATTTGTGTAGTCATACGTCACTGTAATTCCGGGAACACCTGCGACTCGTCTGACCGCTTCGGAACTGTAGAGGGTACGAGCTTCTTCAATGGCTTGAGCGTACAAAGCAGCACTCTGAAGTGCCTGGGACTTAATCAAGCTAGATGAGAGCCGCGACATATTCCACAAAGCCCCCGACACCCCAGCAATGAATAGGAGAGTCAGAATCAAAACGGTTTTTCTATTCAGGAGTTGCAATAGAAATTGAATGCCGTTTGAGAAAAAATGACGGGTGGAACGCTCAAACGAGTTAGCGGCTTCTCGATGCATTACTCCTTTCCTGGTTGCTTGCGGTGTTGTCTCTCCATAACCAGTATCTACACCCATTCCGGAGTAATTACTTAGGCTCTGTATACTTTTCGTGCCAGAACCTAGTTTAACCGGAGAGCCACTCAGCAAAAAATCAGTTCATCATGACTTTATGGATTAGGTGCATATCAACTGCGATCGCTCACATAACTCGTCGTTCCAGCACCGCTAAATATCCAAAATCACCAGGGCTGTCCACCCATCTGCTGTCTGTTCTAGCTTGAATCGGTGTAATGTCACCGCTTTTACATCGACTCGCTGCTGGTGGCGTTCTGGATCAAGCTCTTCTCCCTTTGCCATTGCCGTTAGGTAATAAAGTGTATCCTTTTGCTCGATTTGTACCTGTTGGGGGCGCAGGAGGAGTTGTTCACTGTCTTTGTAGTAAACAAACTCTTGTAGAAAATTAAATAACAAGAGATCTAACTCGTCGTTATCTAGGGTAAAGGTGCGGGTTTCTTGAGGTGCGATCGCCTCTAGGTTATCAATCATGGTATTGGTAACGGCATCTCCCGCCGCCAAAAACACTTCCTCCAAATCCTTGCCCCAAGCTTGGAACGCTATATCCGCGATCGCAATATCTTCTAGAAATTCGTAAGACATACTATTTGTTGGTTAAATCGTAATTATCTTTTAGCTCTATGTTTACAGATCTAAATTGGTTCTACGTTGCTCTCAGGTAAGGGAAACCAAGCAGAGAAAGTGCTGCCAACTCCACAGGTAGAGGTAAACGAGACCTTGCCTCCATGTAACTCGACTAATCGCTTAGTCAGGGCTAACCCCAAACCTGTTCCTCCATGCCGTCGATCGGTGGCTCCATCTACTTGCTGAAAAGTTTGAAACAATAAATGTTGATCTTCAACAGGAATACCAATTCCTGTATCGCTAACGGATAACCCTACGAACATAGGAGTAGATGCACCCTGCAAAGTCGTTTCTTCCTCTACCTCCAACACATTGAAGCTCTGTAACTCCACATCAGTTACAACTTGAGTCCTCAGCGTAATGGTGCCGCCTCCTGGCGTAAACTTGATCGCATTGGATAGATAGTTCAGCAACACTTGTAAAATTCGCTGGCGATCACCCAGAATGAATTCACAAGCCAGAGGAAGTTCTTGAAATAACTGCTGCTGTTTACTCAAGGCTCGCACCTCTACCATTTCTAGAGCGGCTTGGCATAACGCTGCGAGATTCAGCTCCTCAAAATCAAGCTCTAGTTTGCCTGCTTCGATTTTTGCCAGATCCAACAAATCATTGATCAGTGCGAGTAAATGGTCGCCACTAGAGTGAATCAGGGATAAATACTGCTCTTGTTTAGGATTCAAAGCTCCAAAATTCTTTTGCAGCAACACGCTGGAGAAGCCTAGGATCGAAGTGAGGGGTGTCCGCAACTCATGCGACATATTCGTGAGAAATTCTGACTTTAAGCGCGAAACTTCGGTGAGTTGTTCATTCTGGGCTTGTAATTGGCGTGTTAACGCTTGCAATTGCTCGTTGGCTTGCTTGCGTTCGGTGATATCTTCCACAGTGCCCACATGACCCATGAGCTGACCATTATCGGCAAACAAAGGAGACGAGCGAGAATGTACCCAGCATACTGTCTCTCGCCGTTGGAAGCGAAACTCATCTGAGTACGCTTGGCCCGATGACGCGCAGTAAGACCAATAAGCGGCCACTCGCTCCCGATCTTCGGGATGAATCGCTTGAGCCCACCCTTCGCCTAAGGCTGCTTCAAAGGTAAGACCTGCGATCGCCTGCCAGGAAGGATTGGTATAAGTGCAATTTCCTTGAGTATCCGTGAGAAAAATCCCCAAGGGAGAACAGGCACTCAAAGAGCGAAAGCGTTCTTCACTTTGCCGCAGGGCTTCTTCCCCTTGCTTACGCTCAGTGATATCTAATGAGACTCCACAGAAAGCGTAAACTTCCCCACTTGCGTCCTGAAGCGGAAATTTGATGCGGAGGAAAGTATGAACGCCATCGGGTAAGGTCATATCATTCTCAAATGTCATGACTTTTGCTGAGGCAAAAATCTCTTCATTTTCTTGAAAGAACACAGCCGCTGCTTCAGGAGGCAAAAAATCGCGTAGATTTTGCCCTTCAATTGGGTTTCCGAAAAGTGGTCCAAATATCCGATACCATTCGGCGTTGGCAAACCTCATATAACCATCCACATCAATGATGTAGATGATGGCGGGAGTATAGTCTAGAAGGGCCTGCATTTGGGCGCGTGAGGCGGAAAGCTCTGCGGTTCGCTCTTGCAATTGCTGCGCCAATGACTGCAAGCGCTCCTCAGCCTGCTTACGTGCAGTAATATCTACACAAGACCCTTGAAAGAACTGCACTTGACCTGCCTCATCTCGCACAGGGACAGCCCGATCTAATATCCAATAGAGCGTGCCACTTTGATCTAGAATGCGATACTCGGCTTCAAAAGGTTGGGCTGTGGTCAGGCTTTCGGTGGACGCACGGATCACCCACTCTCGATCTTCTGGATGAATACTATCTATCCAACCGCTGCCCAGAATTTGCTCTGAAGTCAGTCCTAACCAAGAGCATAAGTACTGGTTCATAAACTCACAGCTAGAATTGCCAACAACATACAGCCCGACTGGGGCGTTGTCTAAAATGGCTCTCAATTGTTGCTGGGAATGCGACCCCGGTTGCGGGGGGGATGGAGGCGCATGAAACTTTTTTAGAAATGCACTGATCAAAATTCCTTCTAGTGCAAATACGCTTACTGGAATCAGGTCGTTTGGGGCAACGGCGATCGCCCCACTAGAGGTCAGAGATGGTGGAGAAGAGTAGGCGCAAGCAACACCCATCAGAACTGTAGCGAGGAGACCTGGCCCTAGACCTCCATATCTTGCACTCAAAATGACCGGGGCGAAACCAATCAGCCAAGGGTTTGCTGCAATCGTCGGGTCGGAGGCTAGCAAAATCAGGAGTGAGGCGATCGCAACTAGCAACACAGCGCCACCATAGCGCCAGAGTTGGGAGAGGGCGACTTCCAAAATGCTCTAACCTCCGTATTTCTCAACAAGCGGTCATGGTCAACAGTTCAGTAGAGTGTAACCAATTGACTCTGATTCATGCTATTGCGGAGAATACGCTTGTCTCAATGCTCACATAACTTGAGGCGCTGTAAGATTTCGGTTTGGTGCTCGTTCACCTGTTTGCCAATAAAGACTAGCTCTGTCGTTGCTTGCTCAAAGGGTTCGAAGTCCCAACGACCCGCAACAAAGTTAAATAGATAAATATCGTCTACAAACCGCACAAAGCCTTTAGCTCGATAGACGCTTGGAGCCAAGCTAGCGGCAAATTCTTCAAAACAGGCGCGATCGAACGTCGCAGGAGAGGTGTAGCTGAAGGAATCAAACTCTGGCTGGTGAATGTGATGGGGTGGTTGGAGCGATCGCTCCGCTTTGGCAATCCCAAACAATAAGGCTGGATCGATTTGACCACGCTGGGTGTGGAAGATGGGAGCCGTTTCGTTAAAGCGGTGAAGTTTAGTGGCGATCGCTTCCAGCTCACTCTCTGCCACCAAATCCACCTTGTTGAGCAAAATGGCATCGGCTGCCTCAATCTGAATTCGCCCAGTATGGCCGATTTGCGGATATTGAACCAAACCATCGGCATCAATCACGGTCACTACGCCATCGAGTCGCACAATCGGAATGCTTTCTTGAATGTCAAACACCAGCGCATCCGGTTCTGCTAAACCCGTGGTTTCTACCACAATTAGATCTGGATTGACGGTTTCAATAATCTCATTTATAGCCGCTTCAAACTCACCCAAGAGCGAACAGCAAACACACCCCCCACCCAAGTCAGCCATGCTCACATTCTGGCCTTGAATCACTTTGGCATCGATCGCAATCTCACCAAATTCATTCATCAAGATGGCAATCTTTTGAGGAATAGTAGCGAGAATATGCCGTAGCAATGTGGTTTTGCCACTACCGAGAGGGCCTGTGATCAAGGTTAGGGGGGTGCGAGTTGTCATAGGTTTGAGCCAATGTAGCAGCTTTTAGGGGTGTTAAGTTGGCTTGGAGGGCTGGCTGGTTTCTGTGGCAGTAGCGGGACGAGTGGCGACTGAACTGCGGAGGAGATCAAGTAGAACTTGGACGACACAAGCTAAGGCTACGAGCGTTACCAGATTCAGAGATGAGAGGCGATCGCCAACCATCGCCAGGAGCAGCACTAGAACGGCGGATGCAGTGCGATAAGCGCTCAAAATTTTGCGATACCTCGCAGTTCCCAAGGCGCAGCTCATGTAGTGAATCCCCGCTAACGCCAACAAACAAGTCGCGATCGCCGAGCACAACAGCCACCGTTCCGCACTAGAGGGAATGGCAGTAGCATCATGGGCAATTAGGTGTTCTACACCAACTCCAGCAGCGACCAATCCCATTGCTAGAGGCAGGTGAGCATAGAGCCAAGTGAGAGCAACCCGCATCTTGCCTACTTTCATCGACTTAAGGGGCGAGCCATCAGCCGTATCGAAGTACAACCACCACAGACTAAAGGCGATCGCCAACCCCAACAACCCTACAAGGATAGAGCCTAGGCTCCATTCATGTTCTGCCAACCCTCCCACTACGCCGATCACAGACTCACCCAAGACAATCAAGGTAAACAGTCCTATGCGTTCTAGAACGTGGGGCATACTGGGAGGAATTTTGGCAACGAGACGACCCGCAGAGAGCGGGGTAGAGAGGTCTATCGCTAAGCTCACCACCCACAGCCCTAATCGCAAAGGAGGAGGCAGAAAAGCTGAGACTAGCCAAAGTCCAGCACTTAGGCCAAAGCCAGTGGCATACCAAGTTGTCAGCGATCGCGCGGCTGGTATGTGATGTCCCGCATTGAGATACTGCAAGATCAAGGTGACACGAAACAGAACATAGCAGATGGCAAAGCCACTCCCGGAGCTGCTCAGCCCATGATGTACATTGACTGCCATTGCTGCGACGATCGCCATCTGGACTAAGGCAAACAAGCGATCGACAATGCTTCCGATATCAAAGCGAGTGGCGTAGAAGGTTGCTCCCACCCAGCACCACCAAATGGGCACAAATAAAATTGCAAATTTTAAGCAGCCAGTCCAGGAAATGTTGCCGCTTAAGCTATGGGCTAGTTCTGCGGTCGCAGCAACGAATACTAAATCGTAAAACAGTTCCAACCAGGTAGCGTGACGCTGAGACACTTGCTCTTCATCACGACGCAAACGGGGCGGTTGCCATAAAGCTTTTGTCATGGAACCTTAACTGCCTCAGCAACAGTGAGAAACCTTGACTACTAGTTAAACGGCTGGCTCGAAGGAAGTAAAGGGGCAGGGAGAACTCGCGGGTGATGGTTTAGTGGCTGGGCGATCGCGGCCCTTGCAAACCTCTCCCCAAACCCCTCTCCTGTAGGAGAGGGGCTATGAATCTGGCTCCTCCTTTCTTACAAGGAAGGGGGCTGGGGGTTAGGTGCCATCAACCTTTGATGTTGCCGATGGGGGTCAGGCGCGCCACCCGTTTGCTGATTCCTGCTAGCTCAGCGGCTTCGATCACATCATCTACATTTTTATAAGCACCGCCTGCTTCTTCAGCTAAACCGGATGCAGAAGTGCTACGGACATAAATGCCTTTAGACAGCATCTCCTTTTGCAGCACATCACCATTCCAGGTTTTGCGGGCTTTAGTTCGGCTCATTTTGCGGCCACTGCCATGAGCGGTACTGAAAAAAGTTTGGTCACCAGTTGGTACCCCCACTAGTAAGTAGGAACCCGTTTCCATACTGCCGCCAATAATCACAGGTTGACCGTACACTTTGTAGGCTTCTGGGACATCGCTCATATCAGGTCCAAAGGCACGAGTGGCTCCTTTACGGTGAACCAAGAGCGATCGCGCTTGACCATCTACAATATGTTGTTCTAGCTTGGCGGTGTTGTGGGCGACATCATAGACCATCTCTAGACCCAGGTCTTCGGCGGAGCGGCCAAACACCTCAGAGAAAACTTCCCGGATGCGATGCAAAATCACTTGGCGATTGGCGAAGGACATGTTGATGCCACACTGCATGGCCGCGAAGTAAGCTTGGCCTTCAGGGGAATCAAAAGGAGCGCAAGCGAGTTCTCGGTCCAGCACCTTAATGCCGTACTTGCTCTCCATCACTTTTAGAAATACTTGTAGATAATCAGTGGCGACTTGATGGCCAAAACCTCGACTACCGCAGTGGAACATGATCACCACTTGGTCGGGGATGGTAATGCCAAAGGCTCGCGCTAGCTCTCGGTCGTAAATGTTTTCTTTTTTAGCAACTTGAATTTCTAAGTAGTGGTTGCCAGAACCCAACGTCCCGATTTGGTTAAAGCCGCGATCGATCGCCTTTTCACTCACTTTGTCCGGATTGGCTCCGGCGAGGCAACCATTTTCTTCCATCAGTTCTAGGTCAGCTTCCCAACCGTAGCCATTGTCTACACACCAACGCGCTCCTTGCTTTAGCACTTGCCGAAAATCGTTGCGAGACAGTTTGACAAACCCTTTGCTGCCCACACCCGCAGGCACGCTTTTATACAGCTTGTCTACCAATTGCTTGATGTGCGGCTTAACTTCTTTATAGGTGAGATTCGTGACGACCAGACGCATCCCGCAATTGATATCGAAGCCAATGCCACCGGGAGAAATCACCCCACCCTGCTCGACATCCATTGCGGCCACACCTCCAATCGGGAAGCCGTACCCGAAGTGGCCATCGGGCATACAGAGGGCGTATTTGGTGATGCCTGGTAATGTGGCGACGTTGGTGATCTGGTCAATTACGCCTTCGTCTATGTCTTTGATTAGTTTCTCAGTTGCATAGATTCGGGCAGGCACCCGCATCCCTTCTTTATAAGAAACTGGAATCTCCCAGATCGTGTCAGAAACTTTTTTAGCAACTCGATGTAACGCTTCCATACCAGCGCTCCTGCCCTATCATTCCTACTTCTAAGCATCCCTTTGGGCGAGGATTATACATCCCTATAAAGTAGGAGACAGGCGCAGGAGTTGGCAGAGGCAGACGCCAGCAATTCTAGTCTTCAATTAATGGGAGATTAATGGGACGCTACATGCCGAATTGCGATCGCTGCTGTAAACAAACCCAGCCCCATCGCCAGCGCACCACCAGGAGATTCGCTCAATATTAATATCACCACAAGCATTGCCAAAGATAAGAAAATACTCATAGGGATAGCTCTACAAAAAAGAATTACTTTAAATTTCCCGAAAATCGCTGGTTAACCGCGATCGCTTTGTAACTTTTGTGTAAAAAGCTACAAATTACAGCCACGACGCTACCAATTCTCATCACCGTATCACAGCAAAACTTGGCTTGTCGTCACGTAGATCACAAGACAGCAAACCGCAGATCACAAATCTGTAGATGCCAGGTAGATGCTAGAAAAATTCCTGGTTTCTCTTAGTTCGCACAAATCAATCTGAAGCACTCTTCAGAGATACTGAGCGATCTTTAAGTGCTGCAATTACTGATTAAAGTTAGTTTTATTCCTGGCTCGCCTGAATCATTCAGATTTTTTGGCTCGACGGCCTGGGGTCTTTTCCCGCTGCTCTTTGCCACGCCGATTGCGACCGCGGGATTTTTCTTGTTGCTCTTGTTCCCGGCGAACCCGGCCTGGGACTTGCTCTCGCTGCTCCTGCTCCCGCCGACGGCGATCGCGCCAATCCACAGCGGTCAAATAGGCAACGCCACCAGTAACAGTGATCAACAGTCCGAGCGCAGCAATAACGAGGATGTTAGCAACAGTAGCTTCCACAATAACTTTTGAATGAAAACAATCAAGAACGAAAAAGATTTGCCTTTGAAGAATACTTAGATGCGTGAAGCCAATAACTCTAAGTTTGTTGATTGAGGCTTAACCCCACCCCGCCTATGGTACCCCTCTCCCTAGAGAGAGGGGACGGGGAAGGAGTTAAAACCCGTTACGGCCCCAAACCACCATCGAGATCGAAAAGGTAAAGACAGCGAGGAGAGAAACCCAGCCCAGCGTCAGAATATCCATATTGTTAAAGACAAGCCTATGAAACTACTCCGACCCTTATGATAATTCAAAACTTGAGCAATCAATGCCTCCATTTTGTCCGTCACTAGCTCAGCTCAACCCTGACAATTAATTGCAAATTTAGCGATCGGGTGGCCCAACCTGATACAATCGCGCCTTGACAGGATTGAGCAAAATTGCGCATGGTAAACGGGTCTTTCGAGCTGAATTTAGCAGAACGCATTGAATCGCTCAAAGCAGGAACCTTAGCCGCTTTGTCTGTCTGCGTGGCCTTTGCCGCGATCGCGCTTGTCAACAGTCAAGTTTTGGCTACCCAGTTTGCTAGCCTCGCCAGCCTACAAATCGCCAGTATCGAAGCCAATTTGCTCATTAGTGGTGCGATCGCCATTTTGGCGGGGTTTCTGTTCGGGGTCACCTACCGCTATGTGATCCGCGAAGACCAAAATCCGCACCTCAAGTCGGGTGTAGTATTAGCTTTTGGCTTAGTGCGTGGGTTGGCGCAGGTGGATGTGGGGTTCAACCTCCAAGGGACACTTTGGCCGTTTGGGGTGCTGGCGATCGAAAGTATCTGCCTGTTTGCGATCGCTCGTTTGGCCTTAGACTTTGCGATTCAGCAGGATTGGGTCAAACGGTTTAATTCCAACTAGGCTTTTCACCCAACCCCCTGGTTTTAGCTTGGGGTGAAACTGGGTTGAACTCAGCAATATTACGAATAAAGCCGCGCTAATTAGCTGATGCAGATTCCGTAAACAGTCTTAGAAAAATCATGACTAGATTGGGAAGTCTTAGGTCTAGTGTCAGTACTTTCTGCCCAAATTTTTGGCAACCTTAAGGCAACCTCAAAAGTTTAGGAAGCTGATGCTGCCCAAAATTAGCTTCTCAAGCAGCCCCTATGCACCATCCACTAGCAGCGACTTCTTGCCAGCCTCATCAGTTAGGCTTCACCCGCTCTCTAGGGCCTGTGCAAAATGGCGAAACCATGATTCTCGACCCTGACGGATATGTTTGCAGTTGGAATGCAGGGGTTCAAAACTTAGAAGGCTATCAGTCAGAGGAAGTGATTGGGCAGCATTTCTCTTGCTTTTTTCCGGCTGAGGATATGGAGCAAGGTCAACCTAGCCAAGTTCTGGCAACTGCGATCGCTCAAGGTCGTGTTGCTGAGGAGAGGTGGCAGGTTCGTAAAGACGGCTCTCGATATTGGGCCAGTGTGGTTCTAACCGCACTATTTGATATCAATGGACAACTCCAAGGGATTTCTCAAGTTACTCAAGACCTCACAGCCCGTAAACTTACTGCTGAAAAGGGTGTTGAAGACAAACGCTCTGAGGCAGAAGTCGCATTAAGCATGTCTCAAGCAGAGTTAATGACTCTATTTGGGGCGATGCAAGATGTGATTTTAGTGATTAGTGCTGAAGGCCGTTACTTAAAAATTGCACCGAGTTGCACTCCCCTCCTATACCGTCCTTCAACTGATTTGGTGGGCAAGACCATGCATGAGGTACTGCCTCAAGCAGCAGCAGACTTTTTCTTACACCACATTCAGCAAGCTCTAACGACACAAACCGCTGTCAAGGTTGAGTACAGTTTACCTGTTGAGGATCAACTGATTTGGTTTGATGCCACGCTGGTCGCCTTGACCGAACAATCTGTGTTGTGGGTAGCACGAGACATTAGCGCTCGCAAGCAGGCAGAGCAAGCGCTAGTGGATCAAGTGCGACTGGCTGCCTTCCGATCCGAGGTTGATGCTTCCCTGACTCGCAGTGATGACCTCCAGGAAATGCTCCATCAATGCACCAATGCGGTGGTGGGGCATTTAGATGCTGCCTTTGCCCGGATCTGGCTCCTCAACCCAGAAGAGAACATTTTAGAGCTGCAAGCTAGCTCTGGTCTCTACACCCATCTTGATGGTGCTCATGCCCGTGTCCCAGTCGGCCAGTTCAAGATTGGCCTGATTGCTGCCGAACGCGAGCCACACTTAACCAATACGGTGCTGGACGATCCTCGGGTTGGCGATAAAGCCTGGGCGCTGCGAGAGGGTATGGTGGCTTTTGCTGGCTACCCCCTCATGGTGGAAGATCAGTTGTTAGGTGTAATAGCTTTGTTTGCTCGCCAGCCCCTCAGCACTTCTACTCTAGATGCTTTGGCCTTTGTGGCTCAAGAAGTTGCACTGGGCATTAAACGTAAGCAAACAGAAACTGCCTTGCGCCAATCTGAAACCCAACTACGAGAAAAAGCCCAACAACTAGAATCAACGCTCTGGGAACTCCAACAAACCCAAACCCAAATTATTCAAAGCGAAAAAATGTCTAGCTTAGGGCAGCTTGTCGCTGGGGTGGCTCACGAGATCAACAATCCCGTCAACTTCATCTATGGCAACCTGAAACACGCGAACGAGTATACACAAGACCTCTTAGGGCTACTCCAGCTTTATCAACAACATTATCCCCATCCGATCGCAGCTGTGGAGGCGGAAGCAGCGGCCATCGATCTTGATTTCTTAGTGGAAGATCTGCCTAAACTGCTCTCTTCAATGAAAATAGGAGCCGAGCGCATCCGGCAGATTGTCGTCTCTCTGCGTCACTTCTCTCACATGGATGAGGCGGGGATGAAAGCGGTTAACCTCCATGAAGGTATTGACAGTACGCTGATGATTTTGCAGAATCGCTTCAAAGCTGGAGATGGCCACCTTGCCATTGAATTGGTCAAGAATTATGGTGATATCCCCTTGGTCGAGTGCTATGCAGGGCAGCTCAATCAAGTATTTATGAATATCCTCACCAATGCCATTGATGCTCTGGAGTCACAGAATCAACAGCGCTCCTTGCGAGACGCAGTTCAGAATCCAAGTCGAATTTGTATTTACACAGAGAGAGCCAGTGCTGATCGAGTCCGAATCAGGATTGCTGATAATGGACCTGGACTATCGCCAGTGGTTCAACAACGCTTATTTGACCCCTTCTTCACGACAAAGCCTGTCGGCAAAGGCACAGGTCTAGGCATGTCAATCAGCTATCAGATCGTGAAAGAAAAGCATGGCGGCTCTCTACACTGTGTTTCTGAAATTGGCCACGGTGCAGAATTTGTGATCGAGATTCCCATTAGCCAGGAGCCAAAATAAGCGATCAAGCGATCGCTAGCCTTGGATGCCTGAACTTAAGGCAGCGCAAATTCGGCAAACTCAACCGGGACAAACAACATCTGGCGATCAATGGCAGAGAGAATTTTGTGATTGGCGCGATCGGATTGGAGACACTGACAAACCAGGTGTGCTACATCAGCCCGATGAATCATGCCGGATACCTTCGGATCTTCTGTCAGCACTGCATTTCCGGTTGCAGGTTCAGACTTTAAGCCACCCGGTCGGACAATCGTGTAGTTCAAGCCACTAGCAATCAGATGTTGCTCTGCTTTCTCCTTCTCAATCAACACAGGCCGTAACGTCTCTAATGCCTGTGGGGAAAGAGCGACAATACTCTCGCCACTGCCAATAGAGGATACCAAAATAAATTTTGCGGCTCCTACTTTCACGGCTGCATCTATTAGGTTTTTGTTGCCTAGATAGTCGGCTCTTTCTCCATCCTTAGGCAAGCCACCAATGGTGCTGATCACAGCCTGAATTGGGGTTCCCTGCATTGCCTGCTCTACTTCAGCGGCGCTTAAAGCATCGCCCAGCACCACTGTAATGCCCATTGCTTCTAGTTCTGAGCGAGCTGCCTCAGAGCGCAACAGGGCCTTCACTTGGATGCCTTGTTCGACTAAACAACGAGCGATTTCTCGGCCTACACCCCGACTTGCACCTGCCAGGAAAACATAAGTCGTAGTCATCCCTAAATCTATCCTCATCAAGCCTGATTAGTTCCATAGTAGAGGTAGGCACAGCCAGAAACCCACCACTGCTCCTAGAGGATCATCAACAAAACTCGTTGCTAAAGATGCTGAAAGATCACAGAGAGATTGTTGGCAGGCATCGGTACCGTCTCCAATAGAGTCAGATTTTGAGCGTTGGCTGCTGCGACGACATCTTCTAAGTGCCGCACACCCCACTCCGGATTTTGCGATCGCAGCGTCTCATCGAAAAACTCATTGCTGGGAGCCGTGTGCTGTCCACTTTGCTGATAAGGGCCATAGAGATACAGAATGCCCCCCGCCGGAAGTATGCGTCCTGCGCCAGCCATTAGTCCTAGACAAGCTGACCAAGGCGCAATATGAATCATATTAATGCAGACGATCGCGCTAATGGGTGGCTCAGGCAGATCGTTGCCATCGCTGGCTATCTCAACAGGCCAAACAGGGTCACGGGCATCTAATTGTAAGGGCGATCGCAGCTGCTTGGACGGCCATTCTTGTTGCCACGCGGCAATGCTTGCCACCATTTCAGGATTGGGGTCGCTGGCCTGCCAAATTCTTGGTTGGAGGCGTGGTGCCAAGAAGATGGCATGTTCTCCAGTGCCACTGGCTAGTTCCAAGACTGTGCCTGTGTCAGGTAACACTCGCTGCAACACTTGCAAAATCGGCTCTCGGTTGCGAGCAGTTGCAGGCGCATGGCGACAAGCATGATTGTTCATTTGGTCAGTCAAACTGGCTTACCTCTCATTTCTCACCTTGCTCATCGTAATAGCCTGCTAGCAATCAGCATCAGTTACAGTGAGTAAATTGCCATTGTCATTTTTGTAGCTTAAGTTTCCTCCGTGCATGTAGCTATGCAACAAAACCATATTCCGACTCAACCTTCTATCAAAAAAGCAATTGTCATCGGCGGTGGTATCGGTGGCCTCACGCTGGCCCGGGCTTTTCTAGATGTCGGAATTGATGTTGAACTATATGAAAAGCGATCGCTGGATGCCATGCTCTCTGGGCCAGGCGGTATCTTTATTCAGCGCAATGCCATCCGCATCTACCAACTGTTATGGGCAGGTAAGCTTTACAACGCTCTTTATGAGAAGGGTGGCAAAATCCGCAAAGGAGGATTTTTTAATCAGAAGGGTCGCCCTTTATACCTCAATGCTCCAGAGTTTATTCAAGAAGAGAATTTAGGGATTTGTTTATTACGACCAGAGCTTCAGCAGATTCTCTATCAAGCTCTCCCTCCAGATAAGGTACATACAGGAGTCGCTTTTGAGAAATTTGAAGACTTGGGCGATCGCGTGCGAGTCTCCTTTCAAGATGGCAGCATCGAAGGAGATATCCTGGTGGGGGCAGACGGGCTGTATTCCAGGGTAAGAGCTAGTCTAGAGAATTGTGAGCGTTTGACACCACCAATTTATAGCGGCACCACTTGCTGGCGAGGTTATTTTTCTGGTGCTGGGCTGCCGTTGGACCCAGAATACAGTTGGTTGGAATTTTGGGGTAAAGGCAATCGCTTCGGCTACTTCGATGTTGGCGGCGGGCGCTTTTCGTTCTATGCCTTCCAAAACACCGCAATGGGGGGTGAGGACGCTAGCCAAGGCGGTGCTTTGCCCATGTTGCGATCGCTGGCTTCCAACTATGCTGAGCCAGTCCCTGCGATTGTGAATAGTCTGGGTGAGTATCCAATTTATCGGGATGATATTTTCGATCGCGAACCGTTGGGTCAGCAGTGGGGAAAAGGCCGAGTGACTTTAATCGGCGATGCTGCCCATCCCGTACAGCCTAGCTTAGGCCAAGGAGGTTGTATGGCCATCGAAGATGCTTTCGAGCTGGCTAAGCAGTTAAAGCAAGCAGGCGATCGCACCCAGATAGTATCCTTATTACGAGAATTTGAAGCTAGCCGCAGCCACCGTGTTGCTCAGGTATTTACCTCCTCGCGACAAGTCAGCCAACTGGGGCAGACTGACTCCGCAGTAGGTTGCTTCATGCGTAACTGGATTTATCAGCTGACTCCGACTTGGTTGGGAGATTTACAATTCAAGTGGCTCTTCGATTACCACCCTACTTGGAGTTAGCAAGATTGAGCGGATTCTGAAAAAGCTGCGGCAGCTCTATTCAGCCTAAGCGCGACTTGATTATTGAGGTGTTGGAGTTTCCTGAGCAGGCGTAGAATCAGGTCTCGTTTGCCGCGCTAAATATTGGCTCAAGGCATAAGCCAAGTCACCTCGCGTGATTGGCTGGAGCGGACTAATGCGGTTCCTTTCCACATTGACAAAGCCTTCATTCAGCGCCGTTGCCATGGCCTTACGTGCCCACGCAGGAATGTTTTGGGAGTCAGGATAGCGAGCCAAAATCGCCTCTACGGTTGCATCTGGGAACTGGTACACGCCATAGGCTTGAGCAAAAATTGCCAGGGCTTCGGCTCTAGTTATTTTCTGGTTGGGATAGAACAAACGACCGCGATAGCCTGTCATGGTCTTTGTTTTTAGCACCGTTTGGATGTCTTTATAGCCCCAGTAGTTAGGCGATACATCATCTACAGGCACTGGCTCACCTTGCTTAGCCGCCGCTCGCTGATTCAACTGAAACGTTTTGACTAAGATAGAAGCCAGCTCGGCGCGACTGAGCAAATCAGTTTCACGAAAATCCCCGTTACTATCTTTTGTCATCAAGCCAGCCGCAACTACCGCTGCGATCGGATCAGCGACAGGGGCGATCACTTCTACAGGTTCACCCAAGGGTGGTGTCTCAGGTACAGATTGCGCTTGCACTACCAATTGCAAGCCTTGTAGCAATACCACTAAAGAAATGGCGCTGAGTAAGCGGTGCATCTCTTACATCCCTCCTGACTATGCCAACTCTACAAATTGCCGATCGCTTAAACCCGGTAGAGCTTTTGAATTCAAACCTCTCGCCGGAGTTTTCAGATTCGGCTTAACGAACGTGCTAGAGATTGCGTCGTTCAGTCGGGTCAACTTAGTTGATGACCCCGATACCCAAGTTGACGAGGCAATTGGTTTTATGTTTCAGCAAATTTACTCATCAGCCTCGATTAGCGATCGCTTTGGTTTAGTTTGAGTCAGCGATCGCCGCCAACACGGCTTTTGGAGCCAATTTATCCTTAAACCAAATAATTTTTGCAGGAGTATCTTGTACCTTTACGCCTGCTTTTTCCAGGTTTAAGCGCTCGGAAATGGCCAAAATTAAGTTGTCGCAACCCGATTGGCGCACCTGGGAAAATTTCTTGCGGAGATATTCCGGTCGCCAGTAACCCACAATTTCGAGCAGAAACGTCCGACCGTCGGGATGTACAAGGCGAAAGTCGGGGATCATGACACTGCCCGGAATCGGGATTAAATCGACTTCTCGTTCCAATTGCCACTCAGATTTCAGAGAATCCCAGCGATCGGCAAAGGAAGCTTCCAACATGCTGTCGTAGGGCTTGCCAGGAGGGTAGTGAGTCACCAAACCACAATCGTCTTTGAGGCTGAAGTGGCGCAATTTGGGTTCATTCGTGTAAAAATCGCGGGTTTGCAAAGTGGCTTTTAGGTTCCACTTCGTCACATGCAGCATCGCCGGAATCAGTTTAGCGATATCCAAGCCGTAGCGGGTACTGACTTTGAACAAGCTAGCAGGCCCATCAATCGTGATCGTAAAGCCATGATCCGCGTCACCTTCAATGTAGGTCATCAGTTGAAACAGCTTCAGGTAACGGAACAGCAGCTTGTATTCACCCGGATCGTTGCGATGCACATTCAAGATAATGTGGCTGGCTTTGTAGAATACGCCCTGCACTTGTGACAAGTTGTAGCGATGCAGCAACGCTTCGGGCGTAGGTTCTTCAAATTGGGTGAGGATGCGGTTCTCTGCTAAGTCGGCATACAAGCCAGCGCGGATTTGGTCTGGGAAGACTTCTCGCTCTAGTTCTTTGCTCAACGAATCTGCCAACCGATCCAATGTTTGAGGAGTCGCTTGGGGGCTGGGCAGCGTATTCGCAGCAAAGGCAAAGACTCGTTCTCGCAACTGCTGCGGCTCTAGAGGGCTGATGATCTCAAACGTACACATAGCACTCTTGAGCAAATGCGCCAAACCCCGCTTCATGCGGTAGTCAGGGGTGTCTCCTTCGAGTTCTTGCAGTTGCCGATTCAGTTCTCCCTGCGTCTGCCCCACAACATCTCGAAACAACGAGATCAGCTCAGTGGCGATCGCTACATTTGTCGCCTCAAGCTTCAGGCGTTTCGGGATGATCTCCTCCCCACTGTATCGGTGAATCAGCAGCTCGGTGGGTAACATGGGCGCTTATCTCGTAGGGGCTAGAGGTAGGATTTGAGGGGACAATTTCTAATTGTCGGGGTTGCTGTGCAGGTTTGGGCTTGAATTTGGCAGTAGTCGGGGTAGTAGTGGAACGACGGCGATCGGAGATATTTTCTTCGCTGGTCTGCTCTGCCACCACTTCATACAGCATGGCTAATTTCTCGCCTTCTTTGCTTCTACGGAGCACGCGACCCAATCGCTGAATAAATTCTCGTTGTGAACCAGTACCAGAGAGAATCACGGCGACACTGGCTTCTGGTACATCAACCCCTTCGTTGAGTACGTGAGATGTCACCAGAGTTTTGTAAGTGCCGTTGCGAAAGCGGTCTAGAATCTCGTGGCGTTCTTTGACTGGGGTTTGGTGGGTCAACGCTGGAATCAAGAAATTTTGCGAGATCCGATAAACCGTGGCATTGTCGTTAGTGAAGATGAGGATACGCTCTGGATAGTGCTGCGATAACAGATCGGCTAAGACTCGGAGCTTTCCTTCTGTGCCTAAGGCGATCTCCTTCGACTCGCGGTGGGCTAACATGGCTCTGCGTCCTGCCTGCGATCGGGCACTCGCCTGCACAAACCGCTGCCACCCCTGCATACTCCCCAGGCGGATATTTACATCCTGCAAAAACTGATTGCGAGTTTTGATCAACTCATCGTAGCGATCGCGCTCTTGGGCCGAGAGTTTCACCTTAATCTGCACCACTTCATGATTCGCCAGTGCCGTTCCAGAGAGTTCCTCAGGCGTGCGGCGGTAGACTTCTGGCCCTACTAGAGTTTCTAAGTCGGTATGTCTACCATCGGTGCGTTCTGGAGTAGCCGTGAGTCCCAAACGGTAAGGGGCGATCGCAAACTCAGCAATCACCCGGTTGAAGTCACTGGGTAAGTGATGGCATTCATCAAAAATTAGCAGCGCATATTGGTTGCCCAAGGATTCTGCGTTGATCGCGGCGCTGTCGTAAGTAGAAACGAGGATGGGGGTGCGATCGCGGGAGCCTCCACCCAACAAACCAATCTCTACATCTGGGAAGGCAGCCATCAGGTGGGCGTACCACTGATGCATCAAATCTAAAGTGGGCACCACAATCAGCGTGTGACGAGGTGTGGCTTGCATCGCCATTTGCGCTAAGTACGTCTTCCCTGCCGCCGTGGGCAGAACTACCACGCCTTGTCGTCCTGCTTCTATCCAGGCCGCTAGCGCCTCGCTTTGGTGAGGATAGGGTTGCATCTCCACACTCGCCACCAAAGGCAATGGCGCAAAAATCCGCGCTTGGTCTTCAAAAGCGGTGCCGTCGGATTGCAGCGCTTCCACCAATTCGCGGTAGTGAATCGCTGGAATTCGGAAGCGTTCTACCCGGTCGTCCCAGGTGGCAAACTCAATCCACGCTTTACCTTTCGGTGGTGGATGCAGAATCAATGTACCCCGATCAAATGAGAGCGTAGGAGTGCGAGCCATCAGTCCCTAGCAGTTGTTCCCTTCCGCTCATTCTATAGGTTTAGTGAGATTCGGGCGATCGCTGTTGTGGGGAGGAACAGGCGTATTGAAATTTCTCCACAGAACCAA
This sequence comes from Trichocoleus desertorum AS-A10, assembly GCF_039962155.1. NCBI lineage: Bacteria > Bacillati > Cyanobacteriota > Cyanophyceae > Leptolyngbyales > Trichocoleusaceae > Trichocoleus > Trichocoleus desertorum. The sequence goes on from NZ_JAMPKN010000003.1 coordinate 139,728, forward strand.
AGGAATGCTAAGCGACCCTAAAACAGCCACAGCAATCGTCATCACCCAAACAAGCCATCGACTGGGACGATAATCTCCTCGCTCGATTTGCCAAAACACCTGGTTGTAGTGCCAACCCGCGATCAAGATGGTGGCAATTCCCAGAATCACCAAACTCAATCCTAAGTTTGACGAGTTCAAAAACGGATGTACTCGCGCGCTCTGTTGCGTCAAAGTGATTTGCAGTTGCTGCAAAAATAGCCCGAAACGAGCGATCGCAAAGCCAAAGCCAATCAGCGCGATCGAGGTTCGCAGCCAAGCCAGAAAAGTCCGCTCATTGGCTTGGTGTTCGCGTTGGCGATCGACTGTCGGTTTTTGAGTCATAGTCTTAACCTAAGCGGGAGCTGTTCTAGGAGAAGAGTTACTGAAAATCCTAAAAGCTTAATTCAATATTCCATGCTAGGGTGAAGGTAGTGAAGACTATTTTTTACTATCTAATTAACTCTATCAGCATCTCTAAATCTGAATTTCTACACAATCTGATCTAGGGATTTTCTACAGCATGGATTCAATGTAAGCCGTCTATCTTGCGGTGTTGTAGAGATTAAAATAGACTTTCTGAAACCGAGATATTCAGGTGCTGAAGCACTTGGCATTTGAGGAATTGCTTAAAAATCAATAAAACTGTGGCTCTAGTTAAATGCAGATTGTTCGTATTAGCTTGAGCAGGAAATTTTCGTTGAATTAAGCGCTATGGCTTAGGTTCAATCAGCATTCAATCTAATAATAAAAACTGGGGATAAACAAGATGGATACTCAAGAATTTTTGCAACAATATGCAGCAGGAGAACGCAACTTTAGCAGAGTTAACCTAGTGCATGTGTGCTTAACAAATGCCAAGTTGGTTGGGGCACATTTAACGGGAGCGCACTTGGTTGGCGCAGACTTACGAGGCGTGGATTTGACCAATGCCCACTTAGAGCAAGCAAAACTGAATCAGGCTTGCTTGGCCGATGCAGAAATGATCGAGGTCTGCCTGATTAGCGCCGAAATGGTTGGGGCTGACCTCAGCGGAGCCGATTTAACCAAAGCCAATTTAAGCGGTGCTGACCTGCGGGGAGTCAAGCTGGGAGGAGCTGACTTGAAGGGCGCTAACTTAAGTAAGACAGACCTCCGGGGAGCCGATCTTAGGGGAGCAGACCTGAGTGGTGCAGATTTACAGGAAGCCCAACTAGAGGGGGCCGACCTAGATGGAGCCTATCTAGAAGCAGCAGACTTACGGGGAGCCGCGATCGCAGGTACAACTCTAAAAGGCGTAGGATTGGCTAGCACCCGCATGCCCGATGGCAGCGTTCATGCCTAAGGGAACGCTTTTAGCAAACGCATCATAGCCTGACCAAAGTAGGTTGGGCTTCCGGTACCACAGGGGTGATCGTGGGATCGTAGCCCAACTGCTCAGTAATGCGTTGTCTCGCTAAAGCCCGATATTCCCAAAAATGCTCCCCAGCGGCGCATAAGCCCAGATACATTGCCAGAGTTTGGGGCTTGTTTCGCGCGATCGCCCATAACTGTCGCCAAAACTGCCCGCGAATTTCAGGTCGTCGTATTCCTTGGTGCCAGATTAACTGACTTACCAGCCTTAATCCTCTACCTGGCGTAAACTGCATCATCTGCTTGCGGCCTGAGGGAGGCGTAATGTTGAGGCATTGCTGAAAAGACCGCCTCAAGTAGTTAGTCGGTTCATACAAGGTCCAAAAACCCTCTACATACTCTTTGGCAATCTCCGCGATTGGTCGAGTGGGAACGAAATTCATTAAAGTATTCTGGTCGCCGACATCCGTTACGCCCGTACCTGCAACCAATCGTTGCTCTTGTTGCAGCCGATTCCATAAAGCCGTATTAGGCAGAGCTTGTAGAATCCCAAGCATGGGTTGAGGGATATTGGTTTGTTCTACAAAGGCTTGAATTCGCTCTCCTGCACCTGTGCGCTCTCCGTCAAAACCCAGAATAAAGCCAGCGTAGATCAGCATCCCTGCGTCATTGATTTTGCGGCAAGCCTCGATCAGCGGGTTACGAGTATTCTGCATCTTGCGCGTTACCTGGAGACTGTCTTGATCCGGCGTTTCAATGCCGAGGAAGACTGCGTAGAAACCTGCTTCCCCCATCATCTGTAGCAGCTCGTCATCTTCTGCCAGATTGACGGACGCTTCAGTCATAAAGGTGAAAGGATAGTTGTGTTCCTGCATCCAGGGAATCAACTCTCGTAAAAAGCGTTTGACGTTGCGCTGATTGCCAATAAAGTTATCATCCACAATAAAGAGCGAGCCTCGCCAACCTAGGTCGTACAGCGCTTGCAATTCAGCTAAGGCTTGCTGCGGTTCTTTGGTGCGGGGCTTTCGCCCGTAGAGCGTGATGATGTCACAAAACTCGCAATTAAAGGGGCAACCCCGCGAAAACTGGATCGCCATCATGAAATAGGCATCTAGTTGCAGCAAATCAAAGCGGGGCGGAGGGCTTAAGCTAACATCCGGTTTTTCGAGAGAGCGAAAGATACCTTGAGATTCGCCTTGAGCGATCGCCGTCAAAAACTGCGGCACCGTCATCTCTCCTTCATCCAGAATCAGATAATGCGCTCCGGAGTCTAGGGCATCTTGTGGCACTGATGTAGGGTAAGGTCCGCCCACAGCTACTTTCTTGCCCAATTGCACTGCTTTTTGAATCAGGGCGTGGAAGTCTGGTTTTTGCACCAGCATGGCGGAGAGAATAACTATGTCACACCATTCCCAGTCCGCCTCGGTTTCAACTTTGACGTTGCGATCGTAAAACCGAATATCCCAATCTTGAGGTAAAAGCGCTGCAACTGTAATAATTCCTAAGGGAGGAATAGCCGCTTTGAGTCCAGCTATTTCCATAAAGCGATCGTACGACCAAAAAGACTGAGGAAACCGAGGATAGAGCAGTAATGCTTTCATAGAGTCCTTGGCGTAGCTTTAGACTTAACCTTGGCAGGAGAAAATACCCCTCACATCTCGCAGAAGGCAGATCTTCAAAGGCCAGATCACTGTCGCCGTTGTAACAGAGATTGTGTAGGGCTACGAGTTGCTTGAGGTTGCTAAGCTATGACGTCCTTCCAGCAGGGCACTCACTGCATTAACCACAACCTGAGCAGACCCCGCAAAAAATTTCTGGTCAATCTTGTCTGGGGTATCACTGGGCTGATGGTAGTGAGGCGTGCGGAAATTTGCTGTATCTGTAATTACTACTGCACCAATCCCTTTTTGCCAAAACGGAGCGTGATCGCTGCGGAGCAAGTCTGGAGTCAACAAACCTCGCAGTGGAATCGGCAAAGTAATCACCGCGGGTTGTCCAGGTTTTGCAGGCTGATGGAAAGCTTCTAGGAGTGGTAGATGTTCTTGATCGCCAACCGCTGCTAAAAAATCTCCTTGGCTCGTCTTCGGTTGGAAAGGTAAACCAACTGGATACTTTTGACATCCTGGTTCGTAGCAGGCATATCCCAACATTTCCGGGATAATCACGCCTTGCAGATCTTGTAGCAGGTTGGCATCGGAGGTAAAGGCAAAGCTACCGAGCAAACCCCGCTCTTCTTGGTCAAAAAAAGTAATTCTTAAGGTGCGGGGAGTCGATCGCGAGCCGAGTAACTGAGCTACCTCCAGCGTGGTTGCGACTCCGGTCGCATTATCATCAGCTCCAGGAGACCCCACCACCGTATCAAAGTGAGCGGCCACGAGAATGCTGCCTGCTTGCGGGTCAGTCCCTGCTCGCTCAGCCACCACATTCACCCCACTACTAAACACCTGTAGGTAAGGTTGCCAGCCTGCTTGCTCCAAAGCTTTCAGAATATATTCTCTCGCTTGCAGGCGATCGCTCTCACTGTGCCGCTCAAAGGCCAAAGCCTGCACATGGGCAAACAGCCGCTTGGAATCGACCGTAGGAGCATTAACCTGGGAAATTGAAGGAGCGGCGCTAGAGTCGGGCGCTGACGGTGAAAATTGGGACAACTGCTCAGATAGGGCTGTATCCTTGCGAAAGTGATTCACAGCTAGATAAGCAGGCGATCGCCCATGCCAGTTTTGGCCTGCCACTAGCCCTATCAGCACCGTTAGTAAAAAGAGCGATACCCAAATCCATTGCCGCTTCCGCATAATTCGCCTGCCGCGATCGCAACTTGGTAATCCTAGCTCGTTTGCCATCCTGGTTGCAGGCAGCCTTTGCAGTCAAGATAGAACTAGAAGCCGCAATAGAAGTCGAGATCTATCAGCTTCTCAGATTACTGCTCCTGTTTTAGGAGAACGACTATGCTCCCCAAATTAGCAATTGCATTCACTGGCACATTGGCAATGCTAGCCATCGTTATAGCTAGCATTGCTCCCGCGATCGCTAGGGAAGAAGTCCCCATCAATAGCATCATCATTAGCGGTGTAGATGGCACTGGCACCGCCTTTGCCAGTCTCTCAGTGCCCGATCGTGGCAATGACCGAGCCTCCTTCGATAGCGAACTGAGTCTTTATGACCTCCACATCGCCAAGATGTATGAAGTCACTGATGCTTTATGTCAACGTCGGTTCACTTTTCCTTTTAACCAGCCGATTCAAGTTTTTCAATGGTCTTATTCAGCCAATAGCATCCCCATTGGTCAATTGCAGATTAGCTGCCGTGAAGCTGAAGATGTTGCCAACACCTATGGACGAGCCTTTTTGTCAGAATCCACCGTGATCCGCCGACCTCTAAGCGCGGACTCATCGCCCAGTGCCGAGATTCTCCAAATCCCCACCCTGAATCTCGCAGGATACCAAGTGCCCCTATGGAAAAGCTATACCCGTCGCCTACGGCTTAGCGGCAACTACTAGCGTTAAGTTAAGGCGCAGCCTCAGCCTGTTTTCGCTTGGCGTAGTCAAAGTTGCGCTGGTACTCCTGCAACTTAGTTTGTGCCGTTTCGTAGTTGGCGCTATCAGGTGAAACTTCTTCTAGAAGCAGGATCGCTTGGTTCCACTGACTCGCCACAGCAGACCAATCTTCCTGAGTTTCGGCTGACTGCCCCAAAGTTGAGGCTTTTGTGGCTCGATTGATCGCTTGCCGAAATGGATCATTGGCATCTACTGGCTTAGTAGATTGAGTTAGAGCCGTTTTCGGGGATGCAGTCGGCGTTGTCGCTGGCAGCTCAGGAGATGTTGCTGGATCGGAAAGCGAAGGTGCGGTGACAGGTTCAGGCTGCGGAAGTTGCCGCTGTTGATAAGCATCAATACCAAACCAGGTACCAGCAACAATTGCAATTCCAGAAAGCACCGCCATTGTGATTTTGAAGATGCTGTAAGGGCGATCGCCCAACACTTCTCCCGTTTGGGCATTCACCATCACCTGATACTGCTTATTGTTGAAGCGGTAAGCCGAAAGCCACACAGGTAAAAGAATGTGCTTAAAGGTAATGGCACTATAGGCCGTGGAAACAGAATGCACTCGCTGCTCATCTCCCCCAATATTGCAGCATACATCCGAGTGAATCACTGGAGCCATCTTGCCTTTAGCGGTTTCAAATCCTTCTTGCAAAGTGACTTGATACCGTTGAGCCTTAAACCCTGCCAAAAACGAAGGATTATAAGGAGCCAACCGAGACAAATCCCAAGGCTCCAACTCTTCTAGGCGCTCAATATTTGCAGACTGTGAAGCTGCTACCAACACATCATCAAAGAAGCGATCGACTCGACCAGATACAGAATTCCAGCGAGTATGCCGCACTTGGCGAGTCTTAGTGACCGTTTTGCCCTCAGAATCAGTTTCTTGATAGGTTTCTGTCACATAGTAATAAGTCCCCCGCTCCCCTTGGTAATGGCTGACCGTGAAAGAATCGTAGGTCCAGAAAGGCAGGTACATGCCTTGCAAACCTTCATGTTGTGCCATTTTTTTCAGACCATTGGGTGCAAACCAAAGCTTGCCTAACCAGTGGTGAATTTTTTCACGAGCGGCTTTTTGCCCCACACTAAACGGCAACACGGCCTCTGGGGTAATAAGGGGATCTGCTGACTTGGGCTGAGCCACAATACTGGTGGCGCAGAAGGGACATAGCCCAGCCACATCGGGTGGCTCAAACTCAATTTGCGCCCGACAGCCCGGACAAGCCACTTCCAGCGCCGTCGTTGAGAGCGCTGCCATTTTCGTCCGACCTGTATTGAGATATTCCTCATACGATCGCTCCACCACTTGCTCTGCACTCTGAGGAATAAGTTCCTCTCGACCGCAGTAAGGACATTTCAGTTGACCTGCTTGAGGGTTGAACTGCAAACTTGCCCCACAACCAGGGCAAGGAAATTGTTTAATCAGGGGTTGAGTAGCGGTCATGGGGGTTCGTTTAGCTCACCGGAGGCGCAGGTGGAATTGAGGCTAGAACTGTGGCTAGCTCAGGCACTTCTGCAGCCAACTTCCAACTTTCCATCCCCGATCGCCATACGTGAGTTTGAGTCGTTAAGCCATTTTGAGGTAGTTGCTCTGGCGTAAATGGCCCCAGATTCTGACCACCCCGCGAAACAAACCACTGAATTTGGACAGGTGGTGGAGGGGGTGTTGTAAGCGCAGCGGGAGGTGCCACAGGTGCAGGCGGTGCCGCTTGCCCACCTTGAAGATTAGAGATGAGCTGCTGCCCCATCGCCAAACCCACGCCAAAATCCAGTGCTTGATTGCCGCCCCCCGGATTGTTAGCCGAGGCCTCAACCGCGTTAGCTGCTTGGAACTGAGCATATTGCTGCATGTTGCCCAAAATGCCCATCGACGCTCGCTTATCTAGGGCAGTCTCGACTTCAGGGGGTAGCGAGACGTTCTCAATTAGTAACTGAGTGAGTTCCAGCCCAAATTGCTGCACCTCTGGCTGCATCCCAGCCCGGATGGTTTCGCCCATCTCCCCGTAGCGAGAAGCAAAATCAAACAAGGCAATGTTGCCTCGGCCAAACCAGGTGGCAAAGGCCGTGATGATCATGTTGCGGATTTGATCGCTGACTTCATCTACCTGAAACAGGCCGTCCGTACTTACGAGCTGGCGAATCAGTTGAGCCGGGTCTGCCACTCGGATGTTGTAGCTGCCAAAGGCCCGCAGACGAACTGGACCTAATTCTGGATCGCGAATCGTAATGGCGTTGGGTGTGCCCCACTTCAAATTGGTAAAAATCTTGGTGTTGAAAAAGTAAACTTCTGCTTTGAAGGGAGAGTTAAACCCATACTTCCAGCCGCGTAGGGTGCTGAGAACAGGTAAATTTTGTGTCGTTAATTCGTAAAGCCCAGGACTAAACGTATCTGCAATTTGCCCTTCGTTGACGAATACAGCCTTCTGCCCAGGGCGTACCGTCAGCTTAGCCCCCATCTTAATTTCGTTGTTGTGGCGCTGAAACCGATAGGCGATCGTATCGTTGCTTTGATCGAGCCACTCAACGATATCGACAAATTCGCCTTTAATCTTGTCAAAAATGCCCACTCGGTTTTCTCCTAGATTTACCTGAGCTAGTCCTTAGACTCGTAATCGTTTGGTTGTGCTACTGGATACCTATCTACTTAGTGCCCATTTAGTAGGCAGAGTCATCATCTGAGTTCAAAAATCTTGGATGAAGTTCCAGAAAAAGCCATTTAGCTACACAAACCTTGACGAGCTGAGCTGAAATCAGTAACTTTCAGGAAAACTTTATGAATTTTGACGAAAACGGGCAAACTGAACTAGGGGAAATTCGGGAGCCATGCTACCTAGAATTCGCCTCTCGTGAGTCGCGTCCCTGCATAGAACCGTGAGGTGGAGCCATGAAAATCATGCACAGAGCAATCACAATTTTGGGAGCCCTTGTTCTTTTGGGTGGATTAAGCCCAGTGGGACTGGCCCAATCGGAAAAAACCAAGCAGCCTAAGGCTCAAGATTTCTATCGCAGCGGAGCCCAGCAAGCCAAACAAGAAAATTACGATGCGGCTCTGAAAGAATTTGATCAGGCGATCGAGCTGAATCCGAATTATGGGTCGGCTTATGTGAATCGTGGCTACATTCGGTCTACGCTGGGCGATAAAGAAGGGGCACTCGCTGACTTCAACCAAGCGATCGAGCTGAATCCGAATGATCCGACGGCCTATGTGAATCGGGGCAATCTTTATTACCAAGGTGGCAACTCTCAAGCGGCCTTAGAAGACTTTAATCAAGCGGTTACGCTCAAGTCTGACTATGCTGCTGCTTATCTCAACCGAGGTTTTGTACATTCTTCTCTAGGAGAGAGCCAAGCCGCTCTGGCAGATTTTGACCAGGCAGTGAAGCACAACTCTAACTACGCAGAAGCTTATTTGAACCGAGCAGTCATTCGGGCCGCTCTAGGCGATCGCAATGCCGCTCTAGACGATCTCGATCGTGCTGTGCAGCTCCAGCCTAATTATGCGGAAGCTTATTTCAATCGGGGATTCGTCCGCGCCGCAAATGGTGACCAAACGGGGGCGGTTGACGATTTCACAGCGGCTATTCGAGTACGCTCTAGCTACGCGGAAGCCTACGGAAATCGGGGTTTTGCGCTGGTAGCGATGGGACAACCTCAGGTGGCGATCGCTGATTTCAATCAAGCTATTCAACTACAGCCCAACTACGCAGAAGCGTATAAGGGTCGAGGGGATGCTCGTGCAGCTTTAGGTGATCAGCAGGGAGCAACCAGCGATTACTCTCAAGCCCTGGAGATCAACCCCAACTATGCGGTGGCCTACGCGACTCGGGCTAAGGCTCGCTCGAATGCAGGAGATGCTCAAGGAGCGCTGGAAGACTACACCCAAGCGCTGAGCATGAACGCCAGCGACGATACTGCCTATACCGAGCGGGGCATGAACCGTAAAGCTGCTGGAGACCCAGATGGAGCGATTGAAGACTATAGCCAAGCCATTCAAATTAATCCAGGCAATGCGGATGCCTATTTCCAACGAGGCTTACTGCAATTGAGCCAAGGCAATCGTCAACAGGCATTGGCAGATATGGAAACAGCTGCAAATCTCTATCTCAAATTGGGTCAAGCCGATGGTTACCGTAATGTCTTGGCTCAGCTCAACCAAGTCCGCTAAACCTGTTTAGTGGCTGTCTCTCTGGTAGTGAACTGTCAGATTTCAAGACCTGCGATCGCACTGGCTAACGATGATCTAACTAACGATCTGGCTTGGTCAGTGTGCTTGGTCAGTGCGGTTATTATGGATACTGAGTTTTTGAGTTTGCCACTTAAACTTCTTCGGGTTGAGGCTCGTCTAAGTTCGTAAGGCGATTGCTTGTGAGTAGCTCATTGACTTGCTCTAAGCTCCAATAATGATCCAGGCGATCGCTTACTAACGGCAGAAGCATCTGGACACGGTCTTCTAGCTCTACCAAATATTCTAAAAGCTCCATAGAACTTAATTACTCCCCCTAAGTGACTTCATTCGCACTCATTTTTATTGCTGTTAACTCCATCCCTAAGGCTTTCCAGCACTCAGCATCTCTTGACTCATTGTGTAATTCTTAGGTACTAGAAAAGCGACTTAAATACCAAGAATACGTGATTTTCATCACAGACTAAAACGGCTCAGTCAGACTACCGGGAGCTTTTGATCTGCTTACTATACTCACTCAAAGGCCACTTCAGCACTAATAGCTATAGAAGCAAGCCATTTCCAGGAGGTTTTGTATTCCTACACACTGGAAAATTTTAGTAGCTTACCAGATTAATTTTGCTCGACTGTGGAGAAGGAAGTTGTTAGACCAACCATCTCCACAGTCATAACTCTGGTAAGTACTGTGATGTAGTGAATTACAGGGAGTGATCAAGGATTTAGCATGGATGTGAATCAGATTTATCAGCAATATGCCGATGGGGAACGTGACTTCAGAGGCGTAGATTGGAGCGATGTTGACTTATCAAACGCCCATTTAATTGAGGTTGATTTAACTGGAGCTAACCTCAGCCGCGCTAACTTAGCTGGCACCAATTTAGCCTTAGCTAAATTAACAGGAAGCAATTTGAGCAGTGCTAACTTGAGCCGTACTAACTTAACCGGAGCTGACCTAAACCGAGCAAATCTCCGGCGAGCAAAGCCTGTGGGGGCTATTCTGATCGGGGCGGATCTAAGTCAAGCAGATTTTTCAGAAAGTGATTTGACAGGAGCCATTCTCAGTGCGGCTAATCTGCAAGGCATCAATTTGCGAGCCGCAGTTTTGCGAGAAACGGATTTAGTCGGAGCTAATTTAACTGGAGCGACTTTGCAGAAAGCGAATCTGAGTGATGCCAATCTAAAAGGGGCGATTCTACGCAGCGCTGAACTAGTAGGTGCCAACTTAACCCGGGCTAACTTGGCAGGAGCAGATTTGCTAGGTGCCAACTTGAGGGATGTGATTATGCTTGACAACATCATCTACGAATAGCCATCATTTTTGGGCTAAGGATAAGTGGTTGTTAGGTGAGGTGTGCATGCAGAAGTGGGAGTATTGCGAAGTTTTCTATTTTGTCAACCGGGTTGGTTCTACCTCGACCCTAAGGCTACAGCTCAATGGGGAACAGCAGAATAACGTTTCTAGCGTGATTGAGTTTCTGAATCGACTCGGTCGGCAAGGATGGGAACTGGTGAGCCATGTGGTCAACCAAGAGATCATCTCGCGAGATGATTACGGCAAGTATATGTACACCAGTACCTTCAACACGCTGACCTTCAAACGCCCTCTACCAAGTTAGAAGAGCTAGACTACTAGCTTTTCCCCAACGATTACTTGCTCACGGGTTGTGCATCTCAGCCATATGATTCACTCACAGATCTCCGTTGGCCCAATGCTCCTCCCGTGAACTGAAAGTTAAGCTGACACTACTGTTTTTCAAGCGTTTGCAAGACTCGCAGCGGTTTTGCAACAGTTTTGCACGATTAGCCACAGTTTAGACTTATACCAATTTCTAAAAATCGGGCTACAAATGATTGGCTGTAGGGGCGAACGGCCATTCGCCCCTACGAATATCTGTAAAGAGAATTTAGAGAATTGGTATTACCCAACTAACTCGAAGCAGCACTGGATCGGAGACTGCTCAGTATAGGAATGGCAGTAGTGCCGCTTGGTAAGATTTTTGGTGGTATTTACGGTTTTGGCTAATTACTAGCTAACTACCAGGCAATACTTTGTCATGTCTCCGTCTCAGTAGATCTACTCTCCACCAAGCTGCTCAGTTGCAAAGATCGGGGTTAGTACAGATCCGGAATCATCCAGTCGGGCTTTGTTGTCAACTCTATTGCTAGTTTTTCTTGCAGGTTCTAGTGACGCTGGTACCCGCCTGCCTTTAAATCCAGATTTCCTAAAGCTTAAATTACCCTTTTAAGTGGCGATATTCGGTGGATTATCTGAGAACCTAAAGAGAGACTGTGATTATACGGGATCTTAATTCCTTACGATTACTCAGTATAATTAGCACCTTGCTTAGATAGTGGTGATCGAGGAATCATCAGCCACCGTACGTATTCATTCAACAGCCCTATTGGAGAATGCATCTAGCATGGAAACTTTAGCTTTTGTTCATACCGCCGTCGCCTACGCTGACCCTGATTCAGAGCCACAATTTTCTTTCCGGCCGCTTAACTTCAAACTCCTCAATTCTGGATGGATGAGCTTTGCCGCGATCGCGATCGGCTTGGCAATTCTCAGTACCACTTCAGATGCAATGGCGGCAGTTATAAAACGTGGCTCTAGTGGCAGTCTCGTCGGCACTATACAGTCCGCCTTGGTCAATCGTGGCTACAACACGGGTGGCGTGGATGGTGTTTTTGGTCCTGCGACTGAGTCGGCTGTCATTCGCTTTCAGCAAAAACAAGGACTGAGCGCTGATGGCATTGTCGGTGCGGCAACAGCGGCGGCTCTAGGCATTAATAACGGTAGCATCACTGGTGGTGGTGGTGGCGGTGGCGGCGGTGCTCCTGGCACTTACACCGTTACTGCCGGAAGTGGGTTACTGATTCGCTCCAGCCCTAGTCGAGGAAGTGCGGTAATCGGCAGTTTGGGGTACGGCGGGCAAGTGAGTGTTACCAGCAATCGGGCCTCCGGGGACGGTTACACATGGGCACAGCTTGCGGGCGGTGGCTGGGTAGCGGCAGACTACCTCAGCGCTGGCGGCGGCGGTGGCGGTGGTGGCGGTGGCGCTCCGAGTGGTGCGGTCACGATTTCGACCAATGGCAGCGCTCTCAACATTCGCTCTGGCCCCGGTGCTGGCTACGGCGTAGTTGGCAGTTTGTCCAATGGCTCACAAGCTAGCATCACTGGGCGCACCTCCAACGGGTGGTATGAATTGGCTAATGGGGGCTGGGTTTCTGGCTCTTGGATTTATTAACTTCAATCTAATAACTTCCGATCTTCAGCGCCCAACATATGGGGCTACGGGTAGGGAGAAATCTAAGGGAGCGCGATCGCCTAGTTGTTGGGTTGCAGCCGAGGACTGATTTGCCGTTTGCCATTGGCTGAGCACCTGAGTAACCTGCGATCGCGTCATCCCAGGTTGGATTTCTGGGCGATACAACATCCGAAGCAGCGTCTTATCAATTTCACTGTATTCGGTGGGGTCAGTCCAACCTTGGAAAAAGATGCTGTCGGGGTAGCGGCTAGAATCTTGCATCAAGCCGAGCGATTGGGTCAGTTCTTCGCGGATCAGGTGCGATCGCTCCTTCTGGCTCACCCCGACGGTCGAAATCAAAATTTTGGCATTATAAATGGTATTCTGCTGGTCCCAATACGTCCAGAAAAAGCCGTAATTAAGCGCTTGGTAGTTCGGTTCATACCGCCGGAAATCGGACTCCGGTACAAAGTAGATTTCCATGTTGGGGTTGTCTTGATCCATTTGCAGTTGCAGCCCCTCTGTGACCCCCTCAATATCTTGGATAACTGCCTGTAACGTGCGTAGATCTTCTGCGGTGGGCGACCCATGAATTTTTATCTTTACCGGACCCTGCCATTTCCGCACCCTAGAATCTGAGGCACCAAACTCGCCACCCATTGCCACTTCTAAGAAATAGCTGATTTGCTCTGGGGTGTAGCTAGGTAGCCCTAGGCTCTTGGGGCGCAGCGTTGTTACCTTTGTGGGGTTTGCTGAGCTGGGTTGAGGACGAACGGCGATCGCAGGCGAGGCCACAGAAGACGAAACTAACGGAACTGACCGAACTGGCAACGGCGATCGCTGCATCTGTACCAAGTCACTCCGCACCCAGCCTGCTAAGCGACCTCGCTCAAAGCGAACATAACTCCAATTTGCACCATCTCGCCCCCGCGCTTCTCGCAACACCTCAACGCGATCGCCGACCCACCCTGTAGAAACCAGAGATGCGACCGTGGATGGGGCTGAACGCACATTAATTTGCGAATCTGCATACCTCGCTTGCAACATCGCAGGTTTCGCCCAACTCGGCAACCCTACACTCAGGGCGATCGCCGTAGGAGTCAAGGCAAACAGAACCATCTGACGCATCGCCGCTAGCAGACTGAGTTTCACTGTCATGGTGCTCTTAAGTTTCAAAACGCTGGGGGGTACTAAACATAATTCCCCACTTTATTCGGAGTGTCTGGTCCCACATCCGTCTGATTTACCCAAATTGATTGACTGAACACATGGGTGCGAGAAATTGGCGCGAAAAACTGGCGCGATCGCCTTCTCAGTCGCGGCAAGCCACAATAGTCTTTACGGGTGTCTTGTCCCCAGACCCAGAAGCGAACCCGTAAGGGGAGCCATTGTGTAAATTACTTGGAGAAATTGCGTCATGACCCTTGCCCAACTATTTGATGGTGCCAATCTGTTTGTGCTGCCTTTTTGGGCGTTGATGATTCTGCTGCCCAACTGGAGTGTGACTCGGCGCGTCACGAGTTCGCTGCTTCCGTTTGTGGCCTTAGCCGCTCTCTACCTCTATCTGTTTGTCAGCACGATTACGCCGGAATCAGCTGAAGCTTTGTCTAACCCTCAGCTAGCCGATATTGCTCGGTTTTTTGCGGTCGAATCTGCTGCCGCTACAGGTTGGGTGCATTTCTTGGTCATGGATTTGTTTGTCGGTCGCTGGATTTATTGGGAAGGTCAGCGCACTGGCATTTGGACCATTCACTCGATCGCCCTTTGTTTATTTGCGGGTCCTCTAGGTTTGCTGTCTCACATCCTCACCACCTGGATCACCCAAACCTGGTTTAGCTCACCTACACCTGCAACCGAGACAGCAGAAGCGACATCAAAAGCATCATCACAAACTTAGACTTGATACTGTTGCCGCTCAGACTTCAACGCTGCCTTGACGCGCTCATACTCCGCTTCAATGTGTTGCATCAGTTCTCTGGCTAATTCGATTTCGTTAGGATAAGCGATCGCGCCTAGCTCTTCACATAGGGCTGCCAGGGTTTTAGCTCCTAAAGTCACGCTGCTGATTTTCAGACTATGGGCGGCCTGCTGCAATAAATCCAGATCTTCCTGAACGATCGCCATCCACATGCTCTGGAGCACTTTAGCGCCATCTTCCAAGTAGGTGTCGATCACTTCGACTAAAAATTCAATGGCATTCTCGCCTACCAACTCTTGTAAGGCTTGTAACGCCTGTCGATTCAGCACATCTTCTGGCGATCGCGTTTCTCCACTCCGTAAGGTTTGGCTTTTGGAGGGACAACTATTTAAGGCTTTCACAAGCGTATCTAGTCGAATCGGCTTGCTCACATAGTCATTCATACCAGAGGCTTTGCAAAGCTCGCGATCGCCCTGCATAGCGTTGGCAGTCATGGCAATGATGTAGGGGCGGGTGTCTGGGGACCACTCCTGACAAATACGGCGAGTGGCAGTGAGGCCGTCCATTTCTGGCATTTGCACATCCATCAGGACCAGGTCGTAAACCTGTCGTCGCAAGGCCGAAAGCACCTCTAAGCCATTAGCCGCAATATCTGCTCGGTAGCCCAACTGTTGCAACAAATGCAAAGCGACTTTTTGGTTCACCACATTGTCTTCGGCCAGCAAAATTTTGAGAGGATGACGTTCGGCAATTTGGGCATCAAAGCGAGAGAAACTAGAGCGCGTTGAGCGTGCTGGGGTAGGCACTCCGGCAAAAATTTCATTCAAGGCATCATAAAAGTGGGATTGTTTCACAGGCTTGCTCAGAACTGCCGCAAAGTTTGCGCTTTGCCTTTCAATCCCAGATTGTCGGAGGGTCGTCAATAAAATCAGTAATAACTGTGAGCAATCTTGTTGCTGGCGGATGGCAGTAGCGAGCGTTAAACCATCTGTGGTGGGCATTTGCTGATCAATCACAGCAACATCAAACTGTTCTCCTTGACGTAACCAAGTCAACGCCTCTGTGGCGGAGCTGGCTGCTCGTGCCCGCATGCCCCAAGACTGAGCTTGTAGCATTAAATTCTGCCGACTGGTAGCATTGTCATCCACGATTAGCAGCCGTTTCTTGGCTAAGCTGGGCAACCGCATATTGAAACTGGTTGATAAGTCCTCCGCAACTTGGGCAATCACGGAGAAGTAGAAAGTAGAGCCAGCGCCCACCTCACTATCTACCCAGATCCTGCCTCCCATCATTTCGCTCAGACGCTGGCTAATCACCAGCCCCAAACCTGTACCGCCATATTGACGGCTGGTGGAAGAGTCAATCTGGGTAAACGGTTGAAACAAGCGGTCGAGGCGATTGCTGGGAATCCCTACTCCCGTATCGCGAATGGCGAATCTCACGGCATATTCTGTATTGTCAGAAGACTCAGCATTGTAGCTACGCAGTAGTTGACGTGCCTTAACTTCTACGGTCACTTCGCCAGTTTCCGTAAACTTGACGGCATTGCCAATCAAATTCACCAAAATCTGCCGTAGCCGAGTGACATCACCCACGAGCGCCACAGGCGTATTTGGCTCAATGAGATAAGCCAGCTCTAAATTCTTCTCAGCCGCTCTGGGGGCCAGTAAATCTAGAACGCCTTCAATACAGGTGCGTAAGTCAAAGGGTTGCTCTTCTAGATCCAGCCTGCCCGATTCAATTTTAGAGAAGTCGAGAATATCGTTAATGATGGCAAGTAACGATTCGCCGCTGGTACGAATAGTTTCAGCAAAGTCTTGCTGCTGAATGGTGAGAGGGGTATCCAATAACAACCCTGTCATCCCAATCACCGCATTCATCGGTGTCCGAATTTCGTGGCTCATCGTGGCCAGAAATTCACTTTTAGCTCGGTTGGCGGCTTCGGCTGTCTGCTTAGCTTTTTCTAAGGCTAGATATTGCTCAGTTAAGCGTTCTCTTTGATCAGTTTCTTGTTCTAGGAGGCGGGCTTGGGCTAGAGCAATGCCTACTTGGTCAGCTACTGCTTCTAGCAAACTAATTTCTTCTAGAGTCCAATGGCGATAGGCATCACACTGATGCAGAGAGATGACGCCATTGGGTTCGCCTTGATAGGAAGTCCGCACAGCCAGTAGCGACTTCAAGCCCATTTGCTCCCAGGCCGCGATCGGATTCTGAAAGGATGAATCGATGCTGATGTTATCAGCCGCGATCGCTTGGTCCTGCGCTAACACAGAAATGATAAACGGATTGCTAGCAACTGGAACATTGATTGGAGACACCGAATCATAACCAGGCTCTAAATACTCAGCCACGACTGGAATTTGGGGCGAGGGACTGGTGACATAAGTCCGAATCAAGCAGCGATTGACACTAAATGCTTGACCAATCTGCCACACCGCCGTCCGAAAAATTTGTTGAGTATTTAAGCTCCGCCGAATCTCCTGCGTAATCTGTTTTAGCAATACAGCTCGATGAAACTGCTGATGGAGTGCTGCCTTCGCTTGTTGCCGCTGAGTAATGTCTCGATAGCTAATGACAGTTCCCACAATCTTGTCACCAATCTTCTGCGGCTTGGAATAACGCTCAAAACTTCTGTCATCCTTCAACTGGAAAATAGCACAGCTCACCGCCTCAGGCCTTGTATAGGACTTCTGAACTTGAGCGAGAAACTCTTCTGGTTCTTGCAGTTGCCCTAGAGCAAAGTCAACAAACTGCTGATCCTGCCGCGATGCCATAATTTCATCAGAAACTTGCCATAGCTCGACAAATCTGCGGTTCCAAATCACCATCTTTCCAGTGGTATCCACTGCTAAGATGCCGTCAGCGGTTGACTCTAAGGTTGCCTGTAGCAGGGAAAAAGATTGATCTAGCTCTTTCTCGGTAGAGCGCCGTTCTGTGACATCAATTCCAGTCGCAACGACATACTCCACCACTTCAGCACAGTCTAGGAGCACTGTATTAGACCAAGCAATTAAACGGCGATCGCCCTCTTTAGTCAGCCAATAATTTTCATGGTGGTTAGGAAATTGCCCTGCTCGTAACTCGGCAAATACAGCCTGAACCATTGTGGTCTCTTCAGGGACGGTAAAAAGATCCCAAAAAGGTTGACCTCGCACTTCAGCAAATGAATAACCTGTGATTTGCTCACAGGTGCGATTGAAGCGCACAATTCGTCCTTGAGTATCCAGCACAATCACTAAAGCAGCAGAGGTGTCTAGGATAGTGGACACAAAATTGCGCTCTTGCCATAGAGCTTCTTCTATTTGCTGACGCTCTCGGACTTCTCGATCTACCAAGTAGTAAACGATTGAAAGAATCACAAGATACAGCAATAGCCCCACCGAGAACATCACCAGCGTTTGTTGAGTGCTGGTTGCAGTTGCTTGTGATTGTTGTCGCAGCAATTGCTTGGCTTGTTGCTGCATTGCTACAGTAAGCTCTTGAATATCATCAAGGTTGTCTTTATTTTCATCTGCCAGTACACGCTGTACGGCGGACTCCAGTCCGTACTGGCTACGCAAATCAATGGTTTGCTGTAGCTCCATCAGCCTTCGGGAAATTAACGTCTCTAAGGCTTTAAAGTTTCGCTGTTGGCTGAGGTCATGATGAGTCAAGCTGCGGAGCTGATTTAGGTCTTGCTTAATACCCTGCAAAGCCTCTTTGTAAGGGGCTAAATAATAGGTTTTACCTGTGATCAAGTAGCTCCGCTGGTTGGCTTCAGCTTCTTTGAGTTGGGCGACAGTATCTCCTAAGCTCTCTAACAAATAATGGGTTTGCTCAACCGAATTGCTGGCTATTTGAAGCT
Source organism: Trichocoleus desertorum AS-A10 (assembly GCF_039962155.1). Taxonomy (NCBI): domain Bacteria; kingdom Bacillati; phylum Cyanobacteriota; class Cyanophyceae; order Leptolyngbyales; family Trichocoleusaceae; genus Trichocoleus; species Trichocoleus desertorum. The sequence continues at coordinate 157,810 of NZ_JAMPKN010000003.1, forward strand.
GAGTGGCACTTCGATGTGCCGCAAACCCAGTCATCAACAAAACGCCTGCTACGAGGGCAAAACCACTGCGAATCTTAAAACGCAGGTGATATCGCTTTTTTTCCGGCTGCTTGCGCTCGACTGCGGTATGGGCAAGGCTGGCTAAATTACGCCGCAACTCTAGTTGGGTTAAGACTTGACGAGCTAGAGCGTATAAGGCTTCAATTTGCCAATCACTGAGCTGACGGGGTACATAGTCAATCACGCAAAGAGTCCCTAACGGATAGCCTTCTGGCGTGATCAAAGGGACGCCCGCATAAAAGCGGATATGGGGTGCTGAAGTAACGAGAGGGTTGTTGGCAAACCGCTCATCCGCTAGTGCGTCTGGAATAATGAATATTTTTGGTTTGTGGAGAGCATGGGCACAAAAGGCAACGTCTCTAGGAGTCTCCTGAACATTCAACCCCACCTTTGATTTGAACCATTGTCGCCTTGCATCTACCAGGCTGACTAAGGCAATGGGAGTTTCACAGATCTGAGCTGCTAGACGAGTCAAGTCATCAAAGGCTTGTTCTGGAGCCGTATCCAGAATGTTGTACTGAGAGAGAGCTTCAAGCCGTGCTGATTCGTTGCTAGGCAGAGGTGCCTTCATTGTCAATCTCCCATTGAGCAGCCCATTCTCGTTCGTGCTGTTAATGCTGTTAATTTTAGCGATCGCCACCAGCGCGACCCAACAGCGCTAGATTTGGCCCAGAAGCGGATTGATGGTTGATTAAACTTTGTGCAAACATTCAATCATTCCTAGGCTGCTAGCCTTCAACACCCAGTCCTTACCTCAAACCTACCCAAACCTTGGTTGAACCCGCCCAGGCTCAGAAGTCTCAGGCTACCCAAGTCTAGTGGTAACTAACACTGTCCTGTAGTATTCCCGAAAAATCACTTTCGGCAATGGTCCCGCTCGCAGAACAGAATCATTGCTGAGATCACTGTTGAGGAGACCCGCTTATGTTTCAACGCTATCAACTCCATCGACCGACTGGTTTAAGCTTGCCATATCCTTACTTGTATCACTGCACACAGCTAGCGATCGCGTTGGTTTCCAGTTGTGCAGTTGCCTTAGCAGTGGGGCAGTCTAGTCTAGCCGCTTTTATCTCACCCCAACGCAGTCAGCAGGGAATGGTGGTGTCGGCTCATCCCCAGGCAAGTGATGCGGGACTGACGATGTTGCGGCAGGGCGGTAATGCCGTAGATGCAGCCGTTGCTACAGCCTTTGTCCTCTCAGTCGTAGAACCTTTTTCGGCGGGCATCGGTGGGGGTGGCTTCTTGCTATTCCATGCGGGTAAAACGGGTAAAACCACAGCCCTAGACTTTCGCGAGCAAGCACCGCAATTAGCCACTCGCAATATGTTTTTAGATGCGCAAGGACGAGTCCGCCCCCAAACCAGTGTGGATGGACATCTGGCGGTGGCAGTGCCAGGAACGGTGGCGGGACTTTATGAAGTGCATCGCCGCTATGGCCAGTTGCCTTGGGCGCAAGTGGTCAATCCAGCGATTCAATTGGCACAAGGCGGTTTTGAGATAACGCCTCGCTTTGTGGAGTCTGCCGCAGCCCGTAAAGCAGTAATTTTGCGGAATTCAGCAGCACGGCAAGTTTTTACTCGCGATGGTGTTTTCTATGAAGTCGGCGATCGCTTAGTGCAGCGCGACTTAGCCAAGACTTTGCAAGCGATCGCTCAAGATCCCCAAAGCTTTTATCGAGGTTGGATTGCGGCGGCGATCGCCCGTGATATGGCTAAAAATGGCGGCTTAATTACAGCTAAAGATCTCCAGCTTTATCGCCCAACTTGGCGCACTCCGATTTGCGGCCCGTTTCGGCAATACCAAGTTTGCTCTATGCCACCCCCTTCGTCTGGGGGAGTTCACTTATTAGAAATTTTGAATATTGTGGGCTGTGCCGACCTCAAGAGTTGGGGTTGGCACAGCCCTGATGCGTTGCATTTGCTGGCCAGCGCCATGCAGATTGCCTATGCCGATCGCGCGGTCTTTTTAGGCGATCCTAAGTTTGTCCAAGTTCCTGTTAAAGCTCTGACCAGTCGAGCTTATGCGGCCACAAGGCGTCAAGAAATTCCACCTCGACAGGCCCGCTCCTCCAAAGTCGTTAAGGCGGTTGATCCAGCGGTTCTAAAACGGTTTATGACAACAGCCGAGTCTGATGATACGACTCACCTGACTGTAGTTGACCCAGTTCGCAATGCGGTCAGCCTCACCTTTACGGTCAACGGCCCGTTTGGAGCTGGAGTCGTGGCACCCGGCACAGGAATTTTGCTCAATAACGAAATGGATGATTTTGCGATCGCCCCTGGCATTCCCAATCTCTATGGGCTAGTGGGGAATGATGCCAATGCAGTTGCCCCTGGCAAAATTCCCCTGTCCAGCATGACCCCAACCATCGTGACGGAGCGCGGAAAACTGCGCTTAGCCGTAGGCTCTCCCGGCGGTAGCACGATTATTACTACGGTCCTCCAGATCATTCTGAACGTTCTGGTCTATGACATGGATGCTGGGGCTGCCGTTTCTGCCTCTCGCATCCATCACCAATGGCTCCCCGATGAACTTAGGGTAGAACCTTGGGGACTGGATGCAGCCACGCTGAAGGACTTGCGACAGCGTGGCTATCAGATTCAGGAGCGAGCTCCTTGGGGAAATGCCAATTTGATTGTGGTAGCGCCCAATGGACAGCTAGAAGGAGCCGTTGATCCTCGTGGAGAAGGAGCAGCCCGAGGCTTATAACTTCAATTATGAAATTGATGGAACCGAGTTTGGTTTGAACTTAAGAGAGCTAGGCGTAGCGCAAAACTGCTGGAACTTACGCAGCCCGCCGTACCACTTCTAGCTCTAGCATGGCGTCGATCATGGCCCAAGCTTTGCCTAAAGCTTCATTCAATTCAGTAACTCGAATGCCATAACGCACTTTGCCGCGTTGCCACTGCAACCATAAACCGCGATTTTGCTCTGATTGCTTCAAATAAATTGGAATGGTGTGGTAAGTCGTGTAGGGTTTTAAAGGAGCCATTACTAAAACCTCGATGCCAAAAATGGTGATATTTATTCAAAAAATAATTGTGGACTGCACCCAGGTAATCGTAAGAATTTAATGCTATCTATCCGTAGATTCTAGTGGAATGCTGAGGCAGCTCAATCTATCTTTTTAGATAAATTATTAATTCCCTCTAAAGATATATAGAAATGTAGCGATCACTCTCAGTAGTTATTTTTTGTGGCTGTGGAATACAACTTAAAAGCTAGCTGAAATAGTTTTTAGTTAAATATAAATACTGACTCTTAAAGCTGTGCAAGTTTCTAGCAAACTTATCTTTTTTAATAGAAAAATTAGCTAATCCTGAATTTCGGGGCTGACGGGGTTATTACCAATTCACTTGGTGAAGCGCCTCTTACAACTCACCAACCTGAATCAATCTGATCCATCATTTTAGAGTTGCTATATTCCTACTCAAATCTCAGAGTTGGCTGAAATTGAGGTGAGAGATTAGGATAGAGGCTTCGATCGCAGATTGCAGTGAGCAGATTGCAGTGAATAGAGCCTGACCGACTCATTTGGGAGTCAATGCTATGGAAGCTATGGAACCAACAATGACTCACGCCCTAAAAGAGTGGGCTGTTGCTGTCAGTGCCTTGGTGCAAGGGCAAACCATTTTGCTACTGCGGAAGGGGGGCATCAAAGAGCAAGGAGGTACTTTTAGAGTGGCTCATGACTCAGTGGTGCTGTATCCCACCTATGAGCACCAAAAACCTGATTTGCTCAAACCTGTCTATGCCGCTCAAGTTCAACCTGTAACATCCGGTTGGCACCCTGAGACTGTGCCAATCAGCGCTTGGGCTCAAATTACCCACATTCTTCAGGTCGTAGAGGCAGCAACTGTCGCTCAACTCCTGCCCTACCACATTTGGAATGAGCGGTTTGTCAGCGATCGCTTAAAGTGGAAACCCCGCACCCCGCTCTATCTCTTATTATTGCGGGCCTATCGCCTGCCCCAAACTCAAATGATTCCCTATCGTTTAGAGTATGGAGGTTGTCAGTCTTGGATTGATTTAGCTACTCCAATATCACTGGTTGACTCAACTCCAGTGCTCAGTGACGCAGAGTACGCTCGCCAAACTGAGGGGATTCAGGCGATGATCAACGAATCGATTGTGAAGACCACAGCAACTTCTCTATAAAATAGCGCTATCCCACGGACGCATTCCTCAATTAGCAGTCACAACTATGCCTAAGCAAAGAACTCGGTTAGCTCCTCGCACACCTGCTCGTGAAAGACAGCCTTTATCTTTTACCTTAGAGGATATTACGCAAAGGGATTTCTTTGTCGCTTTAGGAATTTGGGTGATTTTAGAAGTTCTGGGTCTGGTGCTGTTTCCAGCCCTAGGACTCATTCAACCAGGCGATCGCTTGAATGGCTGGATCGCAACTAGTGTGCCAGTCGGAGTCATTGGGGCGTTTTTAGTTGGGGCAAGCTCCCAGTACATCAACGTCACAGTTGATCGCGCAGACAGAACCAACAAGCCTTTGCAGATTTTATTAGGACAAGCTGTGGGTTGGCTGGGTCTAGCTGGCGTGCTCTTCCCATTGCTTGTAGTAGCTGTTGAATTTTTCACTAAGACTCTTGGCAAAGCGGGCTGAAGCTGAGTTGCCGTTCTACCAGCGGAGCTACGTCTATTTCTTTGGGGCTGTGCTTAGCTTGGGCGCTAGCTCGCTGGTCAACTTACGGGTGATATAAATTACCAAGCTCTTTTTTCTCAGCGTTCTTTACTCAGGCTTCATCATCGTTGCGCTGAGAGTTGGATCGATGAAGTTGGTGCTTGTGCTGAAGGAACTGTTCGCTTGAGTTGAGAATGGCCTGAAAGGAAAGCAACCGCAGCAGTAATGGCGATCGCGTGAATTACAACAGCGCTGCGAGAGGAGAAGGAGTCAGACATGACGACAACAGGAAATGAATGCCAATTTTGTTATGACATTCCCTCTGGCTCCTCCGGGTGATCCTACAGGTATTTCTCTGTAATCTCTGTCACAACTAGTCCTGTTCGGTCAAATTGTTCAACCAAATGTCTATGCAGTGGTGCGATGGCGATCGCTCAGTAACTCTGTTGTTCCAGGATCTGTTGCCCTAGGATCTGTTGCCCCAAGATTCAGTCATGACTTCTCAAATTCCCACCAACTCAGACCCCAACCTTTTCGATTCGCTCACGCCCGCTCCTTTACTCAACAAACCTTCGCTGGAATCTCTAGGCGAGTTGAGAGCCAGAGCCTTAGAGCAGATCCGAGCGGGTTTGCGGCCTGGACAGCAGCAAATGGCGGATTGGCGAGGTGGCCCTCTGGCAGTCTCAGCAGTTCCGGGTGCAGGAAAATCAACTGGGATGGCAGGGGCAGCAGCGATCGCGATCGCCCGTTACCAGTTGCATAGCAGCCGTCAATTGGTGGTCGTCACCTTTACTCGCTCGGCTGCCGCCAACATCAAGGCCAAAATTCGCCAAGCGCTGCGAACCATGTCTCTGCCTCAGGGTGGCTTTTTGGTACAGACATTGCACGGCCTAGCGTTGAACATTGCCACTCGCCATCCTGAGCTTTCTGGACTTAACTTAGAGCGTCTGACTTTAATCTCTCCGACACAAAGTCACCGTTTAATTCGGGCTTGTATTGAGCAGTGGATTGCGGATCATCCATCGCTATACCAGCGCTTGTTAGAAGGGCAACATTTTGATGGAGAAGAGACCGAACGGCTACGGCGGCAGTCAGTCCTACGAACAGAAGTCTTGCCAGAACTGGCGCAAACGGTCATCCATGAAGCCAAGAGTTCTGGCTTGCTGCCCCAAGATTTGCAGCGCTTAAGCAAAGAGATTACCTCTGATGAATATTCCGTCTTAGAAGTCGCAGCAGGGCTGTATGAGCGGTATCAAGCTTTGCTGCGATCGCGAGATTTTATCGACTACGACGAAATGATTTTGTCTGCCTTGCGAGTGCTAGACAATGACAGTGCTCGTCAGCTTTGGCAAACTCAAACATTCGCTGTGTTTGAAGACGAAGCCCAAGACTCCACACCGCTCCAAACCAAGCTACTGGAGATTCTATCTACTAATCCCAGCGATGCCGAGCAACTACCCAACTTAGTGCGGGTGGGCGATCCCAACCAAGCAATCAACTCCACTTTCACCCCGGCTGACCCCATTTTCTTTCGTGACTTCTGCGAAAATTGCAGCACCCAAGACCGACTCGTGACGATGGATCAAGCGGGTCGCAGCACCCAGATCATTATTGATGCCGCTAATTTTGTCTTGGCCTGGGTAAATCGTACCTATGGAACTCCGCGATCGCAGACCTCGCTAGCTGCCAACAGCACTACCTTACCTTTCCGACCCCAGCACATTCGCCCGGTTGATCCCGAAGATCCTCAACCGGATGCCAACCCCACCCCTACGGGGCGAGGGCTAGAGCTATACACTCCCCGCGACACCTATCACACCGTGGAGCTGATTGGGCAGCGGGTGATCGAACTGTTTGCTCAAGACCCCCAAACGCAAGCGGCTATCTTAGTCCGCGAAAATAAACAGGGGCGCTTTATCGCGGAGCGCCTAAGTTATCTCAAGCCAGACTACGGTATTGAAGTTTATGATGTCGGCGATCGCGATCGGCATTCGCGGGTTCCAGGGGAGATCCTGGCGCTGCTGCAATTCATCGATCGCCCTCATTCTCCCGATAACTTAAAAGCAGCGCTCACGGTTTTAGTCGAGCGGCAGTTAATCCCCTCGCAGGATTTGAATGCGATCGCCAGCCTACCAGAGCAGTTGCTATATCCTGGACCGCTTGATCCCCCGCAAAGCGATCCGGTGCAGAAAGCCCGCCGTTTCTGTACGAGTTTGCTACGAGCCCGCTTGGAATTGCCGCATTATCAATTCATTTCTTTCCTAGCTTTGGCGCTGAACTATGACCAAGCCGAACTGGCCACCGCAGATAAGCTAGCCGAACGCATCGCGCAGCAAACAGTGGGGGATAGCTCCATGACCGCGATGTTGATGCGGCTGAGCGAAATCGTTAGTTCAGAAAAATTTGAACCTGTGGAAACAGAAAACTCAGAAGCTCGTTACACGCGATCGGGCCAACTAACCATTATCACGATGCACAAGGCCAAAGGGTTGGATTGGGATTACGTATTTCTCCCCTTTCTACATGAGCAAACGATCCCTGGCGGTCTGAGGATTCTGCCTCAATCCCAATTTCTTGGCGATTTTACGCTTTCTGAGGTTGCTCGTGCCCAGATTCGCGCTAGCCTACATGGTCAGTTTCCTCTCCCTGATGTTGCGACTGCCTGGGAGCGAGCAGGGCATCTGAAACTAGCTGAAGAGTTTCGGCTACTCTATGTCGCCATGACTCGCGCCAAACGGTTGCTGTGGATGTCTGCGGCCCAAAAGGCACCTTTTACTTGGGGTAAGCCTAACAATCTAGAAGACAAAAAACCCTGCCCCGTGCTACCCGCGCTAAAGCGCCAGTTTCCAGAAGCAGTGGTTTCAATAGCCGTACAGCCAAACTAGTTATTTTGTCAGTCGAAGTTTGAGCTTGCTGCCTAAACCAATTGCCCCTAGCAGCAGTAAGCCTATCCCAGCGGTTGGTTCAGGTACGGACTGAGCTGGGTCTTGACCTGGTTTAGTTTCAGGCTTGGTCGGAGTATTTGGTATGTCTGGGTCAGCTCGGTAAATTCCTTCTGTACCGTCTGCTAGTTGGGCATAGAACGTGAGTTGCCCAGCATTGTTTAACCCTTCGCGCGAGAACCACAGGCTCGCTACCGTAGACCCAAAGAGTGGGTCACCAGGAATATTCTGCCAAGAATTCCCAGCTGCAATGACTTTATCGGCTATGGGATCAGGCCCCGTAAAGATCCCAAGCCCCCCTGCTTTCAAGGGGGCAAAAAAAGCGACTGTACCTGCATTGTTGATCGATGGAGTGCCGAAGCTAAAGGAGGAAAACGCACCATTGCTGTCTGCAACCAAGGTTGAAGTGGTACCATCACTCTTAAAAATTCCTCCTAGAGTGGTGCCAAAAGCGCCTGTTACAAAAGCAACGGTGCCTGTATCGTTGATCGATGGGTAGCCAACAAATCCAAAGGTTCCGGTCGAGGCGATCGCTCTGCCATCTGTAGTGGTAATCTTTCGCCCTACCTCTGTAGTCACATAAGCCGCGGTACCAGCATTATTAATTGAGGGAGAATCAGTGCTCTTAAAGAAGCTGTCACCCACTTCAGAAATCACGGTTGTTGTTGTGCCGTCACTAATAACGACATTCGCTTTGCCATAAAAGGAATCGGTGAAGAAAGCAACAGTTCCAGAGTCGTTAATTGAAGGTGGCCCAAATTCTAATCCAGTGAACGGAGCAATAGTGGCAGCGGTCTGACCATTACTAGCAAAAATTCCGCCACTGCCTGAGTCTAGAAAGCCAGTGAAGGCTACAGTTCCTTGATTGTTGCTAGACAGAAGCGTATCAAAGCTCCTGAAAACACCGCTTGTATCAGCAATGGTTGTGGTTGTTGCCCCATCTCCAGCAAAAATACCTGTCTCCCCTACATCTAAACCAGCCCAAAAAGAAACGATGCCGTGATCGTTAATCACTGGAAAGCTACTGAAGGAGCTAAACTGACCACTTGTATCAGCAATTCTGGTAAACGTATAAGCTTGAGCTTCTGCACTAGCTAAAAAACTGACAGTGACTCCCACAACTGCCACTGGAAAGGCGACATCTAACTTCATATCCCTGAATATCCCTATACGCAGCTTCATAAGTTCTCCTGCTTTCTAACCCAGAAAATTTGGGATTTGCGTAGAATTACATTGACGTGGCTGAATTATGGCTGAGACGGGTAGAAAATGGCTTTTGGCCGAGCAGCTTTTTACCAATCATTCACATCAACTTGCCATTACTTGATGAAAAGTAATTAGATTTACCACTTATAAAAAATGCGATCGCCCTTAGATTTCTCTAGAGTTGCGATCGCACTAAAAACTAATTTTGGCCAAAGTCTAAATCGGAAACTTACTGAAAGTTTTTGGGGCCTTGATAGCCTGAGAGCTCAGCTAGCTTTTGTAGAGATTGGGTTCCTCCGAAAAACTGTCCATTCACTTCCCAGGTAGGATAGCCTTCAATTTTCTGAGCTTTGCAGACTTCAGGTTGAGCATTTTGTCCACTTGGATCACATTCAATGTAATTGATTTGTTTGGCACCTTCACGACCAAACAGTTGCTTCTGGTCATTGCAATGGGGACACCAGTAAGCGCCATACATTTTGGCCCCGACTTGAGTCAGATGCTTTGCTAGCGCGATTTGGGCAGGGTTAGAAGGGGTTGTTACTAGGGCACCAGCTTCTCCAGCGCCAGAACCAGAGGCATTGGTATTCCCAGCCCCATCGATATTGGCATAAACTCCCAGCGTCCCGACTAAGGTCACTAATCCAACGGCCACACCTGTGAAAAAGATTTGACCCACATCCTCCCAGGTTCGGCCCAAGACTGTCAGGACGAGGAAACTAACTGAGAATAGCGCCGATGCTAGACAGTAGAGGCACAACGCCTTAATCTCGAATGCCAGCAGGTACATTAAGTAGCCGCTAAACACTGTCATGGCTGTGCCGATCGCTAGCATTAGCGGCCAAGTCCAGTTCTCTAACTTAGAGCGCAAATCTTTATTGGCTGAAGCATTCACCAGTAAAGGCGCGATCGCCAGAATCCCCATGCTGGCGTAGCCCAAAAAGCCAAATAAGGTCAGTGGCAAACCAAATACTGTGGCGTAAGGGCTAGAAAGTACCTGCTCGCAACCGCTCGTTGGGCAGGCAGCAGACCCTCCCGCCAGTTTGGTAATGGTTAGGTAGCCTGTTCCTAAAGCTCCCACAGCCGCGATCGCGGCAATAATTAACCGAGACCAGCGATGAATCCAAGGAGTAGAACGTCGGCGTCTCATAAAACCCCTATGCAATTAACTGAACTTGATCATTGCCAATTTAGCTTATAGCAACCCATCTAGTGAGTTACCACTCCAATGTTTATTAGAGTCTTATTCTGAATAAGAATGAGCCGTAACTGAAGGCATGGCCTTGGCTTGCCCTTTCATCGCTAAACTGCGACGCATTGATTCCACAAAGCGGCTCACCCGAATTGGGTCTACAGGCTGTTCAATGCGACCATGCCGTTTTAGCGAGCTAGAGACAATCACCCCATCCGCTGCTTGAATCAAAGTCGGAATGTTTTCCCAATCCGCGCCACTACCAATAAATACAGGCGTGCCATTTGCTGCCGCAGTCGCCAGTTCCAAATCTTCTAGGCTAGGAGGACTGCCTGTGGCCCAACCAGACAAAATCACCCCATCCGCTAAACCGCGCTCAATGGTTTCTTGCACCGCTGTGGTCAAATTAGGTGATCCCAGGGGTCGGGCGTGCTTCACCAACACATCTGCCAGGATTTTGACATTGCTGCCCAGTTCTCGACGATAGCGTAAGAGTTGATGCGCTTGCCCTTCGATCAGACCTTGATCTGTTGCCATCACCCCGGTTAACACGTTGACGCGAATAAAGTGAGCTTGCACACAAGTCGCGATCGCCATCGCACTCTGAGCATCGTTACGCAAGACATTGATCCCGATGGGCACCGTCACCAGGTGCATCAGCCGTTGCACAATCAAGCTCATGGCACTCACCACCGCCGGATCAACCCGATCTTTGGCGAAGGGAGCATCAAAAAAATTTTCGACGATAATGCCGTCTACGCCACCGGATGCCAAAGCCGTGGCTTCCTGCTCGGCGCGATCGATCACAGCTTTGAGGCTCCCTCCCCAACGCGGCGAGGCTGGTAAAGGCAGCAAATGCACAACACCAATGATGGGATTAGCGGTTTTGAATATGTGATTTAAGTCCACTTGCTTCAAATATCTCGGACTCAGCGGCAAAGGTCAGATAATCAAAATGATAACTTCTTACCGCGCTTCTATTCGCCGCAAAAATTGATTCGCTAGATTACCTTTGGCCCCACGCTTCTGTATTACAGACAAACTGTAAGCCTGTCTCAGACTTGCGATCGCTTTTGCAAAATCACTTTAATTAGCTTAGATAAGGCCGAAGTGAGCCTCAACCAGTTGCTAAGCACTAATCGTTATTGAAGCAGCTTAATATGTTGTAACCGTCAAATTGTGCGATATGATGAACATTCGTGCTTATTTAGCGATTGCAGTCAACGGCCTCCATCGGAAAGCAAACCAGCGGGGGTGGAAAGGCGATCGCAACACTCTTAACGACCTGACCTATCCCTGTCTCAACGCTTACTCAATACTTACCGAATTCTGAACTTCATGGGCAATAAGCCAACTATTTCCGTCGCACATTTAGGCTGCGAGAAAAATCGGATTGATACTGAACATATGCTCGGTCTGCTCGTGGAAGCAGGCTATCAAGTTGACACCAACGAAGACTTAGCTGATTACGTCATCGTCAACACTTGCAGTTTTATTCAAGCGGCGCGAGAAGAATCTGTCCGCACCATTGTGGAACTGACTGAAGCCAACAAGAAAGTGGTAATTACAGGCTGTATGGCGCAGCATTTCCAGCAAGAACTGTTGGATGAGTTACCCGAAGCAGTTGCTTTAGTTGGTACAGGTGACTACAACAAAATCGTCAATGTGATTCAGCGGGTAGAAACAGGGGAGCGCGTCAAGGAAGTAACGGCAGAGCCGACTTACATTGCTGATGAAACCACGCCTCGTTACCGCACCACCACTGAGGGCGTAGCTTATCTACGAGTGGCAGAGGGTTGCGATTACCGCTGTGCGTTCTGCATTATTCCGCACCTGAGAGGCAATCAGCGATCGCGCACCATTGAATCGATTGTGGCCGAGGCTGAGCAATTGGCAGCTGAAGGGGTGCAAGAGATTATCTTGATCTCTCAAATCACCACTAACTATGGTTTGGATATCTACGGCGAGCCGAAACTGGATGAATTGCTGCGGGCTTTAGGGAAAGTCAATGTGCCTTGGATTCGCATGCACTATGCCTATCCGACCGGGCTTACCCCCAAAGTTATTACCGCCATTCAAGAAACTGCTAACGTTCTGCCCTATCTAGATTTGCCGTTGCAACATTCTCACCCAGAAATTCTGCGGGCGATGAATCGGCCTTGGCAAGGTCGCGTCAACGACAGCATTATTGAGCGGCTGAAAACTGCTCTACCAGATGCGGTTCTGCGTACCACCTTTATTGTCGGCTTCCCGGGGGAAACCGATGAGCATTTCGAGCACCTGTTGCAGTTCGTCGAGCGGCATGAATTTGATCACGTCGGTGTGTTTACCTTTTCAGCCGAAGAGGGCACTCCTGCCTATAGCCTGCCAAATCAAGTACCGCAAGCTATAATGGATCAGCGTCGTGATGCGTTGATGGCTCTTCAACAACCCATTTCCTTGAAGAAGAATCAAGCTGAGATCGGGAAAACCGTTAACGTTCTGATTGAGCAAGAAAATCCTGAAACTGGCGAGTTGGTTGGGCGTTCGGCTCGCTTTGCTCCAGAAGTTGACGGTGTTGTCTACGTTCAAGGCGAGGCAGCACTGGGAACCTTAGTTCCAGTTACGATTGTCGACGCTGATGTTTACGATCTTTATGGTTGCGTTGCACCCTAACAAAAATTAAGGTTGGACAATTTTGTCACTTAGGTCGTAAAATTTCTTAATATGACAGCTATTGACCAGGTGCTCATAAGCGCTGGTTAGTTACAAGAACCTTGGCAAGACCAAGTAGAGGGTTCTAGCCGCAAGTCTTTAATGGCAATGTACCTGTTTAGGAGGGTACAGCTTGCAAATTGCCGAAGTGGATAAAACCTTCTAGATCAATACGCTCAGTCTTTGGCAGGGTTCAAACGGCGGACGGCATCCCGTCGAAGCTCGTTGAGGGTGAAGTCGACTCGACTCCCTACGATACGAGAAAACTGCGACCAAGCTTTTCATGCTTGGGGCGGGAGTATGCCATGCGATTCATGACCCTTATTTACTAAACTGCATGACTCTTTCGTTTCAAAGTCTCGGCCTCTCTGAAGCCCGCGTTCAACATCTAGAAAAGATCGGTTTTACCACTCCCAGTGCAATTCAAGCCCAAGCCATTCCCCATCTGTTGGCAGGCCGTGACGTAGTAGGCCAAGCCCAGACGGGTACAGGTAAAACTGCTGCCTTCTCGCTGCCCATCCTAGAGCAGATTGATTTGAATGCTGTAGGGGTGCAGGCCTTGATCCTAACTCCCACTCGTGAGTTGGCTGTTCAAGTCAGCCAAGCCATTCGTACCTTTAATGATGAGCGACGACTGCACATCCTACCGATTTATGGTGGGCAAGCAATCGATCGCCAAATTATGCGCCTCAGACAAGGCGTACAGGTAGTGGTAGGAACTCCGGGACGAGTGTTAGATTTGCTCGACCGTGGCGACCTCAAACTCAATCACCTGCGTTGGTTGGTGTTGGATGAAGCTGATGAAATGCTCAATATGGGCTTCATCGATGACGTGGAAAAAATCCTGACTCAGGTGCCCACAGAGCGTCATACTGCTTTCTTCTCGGCCACCATGCCCCCTTCGATTCGCAAGTTGGTCAACCGATTCTTGCGATCGCCCATCACAGTCACGATTGAGCAGCCCAAAGCCGCTCCTTCTCGGATTAACCAAGTTGCTTATATGGTGCCCCGTGGCTGCACCAAAGCTAGAGCTTTGCAACCGATTCTGGAACTAGAAGATCCTGAATCCGCGTTGATCTTTGTGCGGACTCGTCGCGCTGCGGCGGAACTCACTAGCCAACTGCAAGGCGCAGGTCATAGCGTGGATGAATATCACGGTGACCTGAGCCAAAGCCAACGGGAGCGCCTCCTACATCGCTTCCGGGAGACTCAAGTTCGTTGGGTTGTGGCTACCGACATTGCCGCTCGGGGTATCCACGTCGATGACCTGACTCATGTCATTAACTACGATTTGCCCGATAGTGTCGAAAACTATGTTCACCGGATTGGTCGGACAGGTCGTGCAGGCAAAGAAGGAACCGCAATCTCTCTGATTCAACCCCTGGATCGTCGCAAACTGCGCGATATTGAGCGTCACATCCGCCAATCTCTGGAAATTCGCTCGATCCCCACTCGGGCTATGATTGAAGCGCGTCACATTGAGAAGCTGCAAGCGCAATTGCGTGAAGCACTAGCTGGTGAGCGGATGGCTTCCTTCTTGCCTATCGTGGCGCAACTGGGTGAAGAGTATGACTCCCACGCGATCGCTGCTGCTGCCCTGCAAATGATTTACGATCGCAGTCGTCCTACTTGGATGCAATCTGAGGCTTATGAGGATATCGTGACTGACGACAAGCCTCGTCTCAACTCTGGTTCTAAGCCCAAGCCAGTTAAGAAAGTAATCAAGACTTCTCCTGCGCCTCAAGCCTCTGGTTCCAAAAACGGCTAATCTTCTCCGCGTTCAAACATGAATAGATTTCCCCCTTGTCCCAAGTTAGACAAGGGGGTTTCTTTTTTGAAGATATCTCCACAAATTAACCCCGTAGCGTGTGTTAGGCGAAGCCGTAACGCACGAACTCCAAATATGTGGTGCGTGATGCTAGCGCTCACGGCACCCTACGAATTATTTGGTATTGCTTGAACTGCTGATTCAGGGATTAAGGCTGTCTCCTAAGCGAGCTACCATTTCGGTGCGAGTGGAGACGTTGAGCTTTCGGAACATGCGTTTTAGGGCTTGTTTTACGGTGTTCTGAGTGATCCAGAGCTTTTCACCGATCTCTGCATTTGTCAGTCCTTGGGCGACTAGTTCCGCAATTTGTTGCTCCCGCTCGGTGAGGCGATCGCTAATCGAGGGCTGCAAGCGGGGTGGGGTTTGGGGTCGGAAAACGGCCAAACGGGCTGAAAGATGCAAACATAGACCACTCAAGCTAGCCAAATCTTGCAAATTAAAGGCAGGAGCATCACTGGCACGGGTGAAGTAAGCGCCACCAATTAAGCGGCCATGATTGACGATCGGTCCCATCATCACATGCTCTTGGTCGTAGTAGGCGTAGCAATTTTGGTATAGCTCCGATTCTTTCCAATCGTTGCCCGCAAACACTACTCCTTCGTGAGTGGGCGCATGGTGCTCAAACACATAGCGCAACACGGGATCAGTGCTGCGACCAATTTTCTCGTAGCGCTGCACGAAGGCATCTACATTCGGGCCGCCTTGAATATCTACTTCTGCTGCTTGAGATTGCTCATTTAACAAACACAAGCCCCAACATTCGGCATCGAAATATTCCCCTGCTTCTTTCATAAAAAGCAGGCGGAGCGCTTTTTCATCGGAGGCGGCAGCGATCGCTTGAAAGAAGTTATGGGGAGATTTGCCCATTAATCAAGGTGTACCCACTTGAGGTCTATGCAGTCTGAGTGCCTGCCTTCTATCTTAAGAATAAGAAACAAAAGCAGAAGACGTAGGAAAACTCATGACAGTCGCACAAGTATCCGCTCCAGAGCTTTTTAGAGCTGCTTACGAAAATCGCTACACCTGGGATAAGAGCTTCCCTGGCTACACCGCTGATGTCACCCTAAAGCACGACGGTCAGGTATTTACTGGCAAAGCGCGAGTCAGCGCTGGCTTTAAGCCTGAAGTTGAAGGGATCGAGAATGAGGACGCTAAGCAGGCGATTCACGGCCAGTTGTTCGAAATTGCCATCCACCGGGTTCGCCGCACCTTTGAAGAAACCCACGGCAAGAACAGTTTCTCCTTTGGTAATACCGATGAGACGGGTGCTGTGGAAATTCTGATGGGGGGCAAGGCAGAAGGCGACCGCTATAAAGTGCGGGATAACGAGGTGTGCTTGGTGCACCGTCACATCCACGGCGTTGTGGTCACGATCAACACGTTTAGCAGCCACGACACGGGTGAAGGCTACCTGTCTCACCGTTATGACTCGGTTTACCACGATCCCCAGACGGGTGAGCAGAAAGGTGGCAAGAGCCTATTTGAAGATGAATACGAGAAGGTGGGTAACTTCTATATCCTGAGCCGTCGAGCAATTTCTACCGAAACCGATGGTCAGACTTCTGTTCAGGAGTTCCTCTTCTCAAATATTCAACTATTAGAAGCAACTGCCTAAGCAGTCACATTAGGTTGAGGTCGGAAAACCCAACCTACAAAAGCCACAGGAACAACAGATAGGGGCGGGCTGAGTAGAAAAGCGATTAGTAAAATCAGCATTTTAAGCAAAACCCGCCCCTACCACTAATGCAATCGAACGACTGCAATTAAACGGCTCCGTGAGCCTGACGCTTTAAGTTTTTGGTTTGTAAGTAGAGGCGACATGCAGCTCCTTGAGTTGCTTGTCATCCACGCCCGAAGGCGCACTGGTTAGCAGACAACGAGCTTGCTGCGTTTTTGGGAAGGCGATCGCGTCTCGAATCGATTCTTCACCCGACAACAACATCACCAAGCGATCGAGTCCATAGGCAATGCCACCATGAGGCGGAGTGCCGTACTCAAACGCTTCGATTAAGAAGCCAAACTTACTTTGAGCTTCCTCTTCGGGTAAACCAATGGTCTCGAAGACTTGGGCTTGCAAATCAGGTTGATAGATCCGCAGGCTACCACCCCCAACTTCAAAGCCGTTGAACACCAAGTCGTAGGCTTGAGCGCGAGCTGTTTTTAGGTCATCGCGGTCGTCTGGGTGGGGTGCGGTGAAGGGATGGTGCAGCGCTTCGAGGCGCTTCTCGTCAGCATTCCACTCGAACATGGGGAAATCGACGATCCAGAGTAGATTGATCTTTTCGGGATCAATTAGATTCAGTTCTTGGGCAATTACTTGGCGGAGGCGATCGAGGGTTTTGTTTACCAAGTCGGTTGGACCAGCACCAAACAGCAACAAATCACCTGCTTTAGCGCCAGTACGGGCCAGTAACTCTTGCTTTTGCTCAGCAGTTAAGTTGTCCTTAATCGCGCCAATGGTGTCAATTTCGCCATCTTCGCGCACGCGGATGTAAGCTAGCCCCTTAGCTCCAGCGTTGCAAGCTTCTTGGAATAAGTCACCACCGGGTTTAATCCGCACGTTGGAAATAGCGTCGTTGCCACCGGGAATCGGCAGTACTTTGACAATGCCGCCGCTGGCTACCGCTCCAGAGAACACTTTGAAGCCAGAATCCTTGACCAAATCGGAGACTTCTACTAGTTCTAGGTTGTAGCGGGTGTCAGGCTTATCAGAACCATAGCGATCCATCGCCTCTTTATAGGTCAGACGGGGGAATGGTCTAGGCAAATCAATCCCTTTAACGGTCTTAAACAAATGGCAAACTAAGTCTTCGTTTAGGGTCAGAATTTCCTCTTGCGACATGAAACTCATTTCCATGTCTAGTTGAGTAAATTCAGGTTGGCGATCGGCCCGTAAATCTTCGTCCCGGAAGCAACGAGCCACTTGGTAGTAGCGATCGAACCCTGACACCATCAGCAATTGCTTGAACAACTGTGGCGACTGCGGCAGCGCGAACCAATCTCCGGGGTTGACGCGGCTGGGCACTAAGTAATCCCGTGCACCTTCCGGGGTGGAGCGAGTCAGGATTGGCGTTTCAACTTCGATAAAATCTTTGGCATCTTCTAGGTAGCGCCGCAATGTTTTGATGATTTCATGACGTAGCCGCAGATTGCGATTCATGCGATCGCGCCGCAAATCTAAGTAGCGATATTTCAGGCGCAAATCTTCTCGTACAGCCTCGTTGTCTGCCGTAGAAACCTGGAAGGGAAGTTGCTTGCGAACCGCATTCAACAGCTCGACCTGATCAGCGTAGATTTCAATTTCTCCCGTGGGCAGCCGAGGATTGAGCGAGTCATCAGGGCGGCGAGTCACCCGACCCGTGACTTGGATGACATACTCGTTGCGGAAATCACCCGCTGGCTCGTAAGAATTGGGGGTGCGTTCCGGATCGCTGACAATTTGGACAATGCCAGTGCGATCGCGTAGGTCTAGAAAGATCACACCCCCGTGATCGCGGCGACGGTCTACCCATCCACACAGCGTGACAGTCTCTCCAATATTTTCTGCTCGGAGTTGGCCGCAATAATGGGTTCGCATAGCTAATGATTCAGAGTTCTTGCTTTTCAGAATTAATGAAATTGAAGTTGAGGCTCAGGAGAAGCTGCCAAAAGCGCAGTACGTCCTAGGGATGTTTAGCGAAACCTTCCCATTATCCAGCATTTTGCTTGCGCTTCTATCACTGAGTCTGAGCTGAATGAGATGCAGGGTTTGTCTGGAGTGCCCAAGGCTGGATAGCTCAATCAAAGCTAGATCCTGTTCAACCCCATTCATAAAAGTAGGGGCACGAAAAAACCGTACCCCCGAAATTTGCGGAACGTTGGACTGCCACGTAGCAATCCTATCGGTCATGCACCCAAGCCTGAACAGTTCGCTTTACTTAGGACGAGTAGCCATTAAGCTATTCCAAGCGAGTCTAGCTGCATCTGCAAGTTGAAAACCAACGGACTCAATTTCACCTAGAATGACGTGCCAGCTTTTATCAGCTTCTTTTTGTAAGGTTTGAATCGTCTGCTCCAAATGCTGGGGATCGATCATCAATTGGCTTTGTTCGACTGCTGTTCTCGCTTGGCGGACGGCGTTGAGGTAAGCATCACGGCTGAGATCGCCCGCAGATTGCACTTCCGCTTGAGCGCGCTTCCGAATGGCTGCGATCAACGCTTGAGTTTCACGTTTAATTTCGTCATCTTCCTCAGTTAGTTCAACGGTCACGATCGCATCGGTTTGGGAATTGACCAGCGCCGTATTTTCGCCAGAAGTGGATGGAGGATGGATTTCGACAACGACGGTTTCTGCGTTCGTTGGTTCATCAGAACTCATAAAGGGCCTCCAAAGCGGGTAAGGCTAAGTAATTAGGATGGCTGACGCAATTAGTAATGATGCGACAAATCCAATCTAACCAGTTTGGCGAGATTTGGCAGGTAAACAGGACACAGAATCATCAGGCAGCCAATTCATGATGATCGGTCGCTGGGTACCTTGGGACTGTTGCCTTGTTCTAAGTGCCAAAGATGTTGGACCCGTGGTACTCGCTGAGAATGGAATGCTTGCTGGGTTAATGTTTCTCGCAAATTTCGTGAAGGCTCTAGCAAAAAGACATCACTGAACTCTTGGATTACTTGCTGAGAAACGATCGGTTGCTGAGGTTCTAAGGTTAGTCGCAATTTCACGTCCGGTTCTAGAAGATGGCTTAAAGCAAGTACCTCACCAAAACTAGAATCGCTGATCACGAGAGCGTGAGGAGACTGATTAATGACTCGTGCGATCGCTGGATTTGCATTGCTGCTGTATTTGTGCCACCAAGTGGTTGCCGACGTACTAGTAGCGCAAGAGATAATGCCAAGGCCCGCAAGAATAGCTAATAGCGATCGCCAAAAGTAGGGGAAGTCGCTTTTAGGGGCGAAAATCTTGACGCTCAACAAGTAAGTAACCGCAAGTTGAATGGCGATATAGCAAGGAATCAAATAGCGGTTGATCAGCGATCGCCGTCCTCCACCTATCAAATCCGGTGCTGTAAAAGCAAATAAGGTAACACCTAGTAGCGTGACAATAAACAACCAAGTTGGCTTAGGAGCGTTACGGATCACAAAGTAAAGTGAGTAGGCCACTAGTACCAAAATTGGCAGTATCAGGTAGGTAAGCGGGTTTTTTAAGCTAAACTGCACATCTAAAAATAAGCGACTGAGGTTTAAGGCCCAAATTTTAATAAAAGCTGACAAAGGAATAGGTGTGGCAGTCCAGCCTACTCCATCAATTTGCTTAAGGTATGGCAGCCAGGGTAGGAAACCGACAAAGGCTATCAGAGAACTAGCTAAGTAAGCTTTCCAAGTTTTGTTCAGCCGCCAACCCTGGGTAAGCAAGACGTAGAGTCCATGACTCACAACGACTAATCCTTGGAGGATGCATGAGTAGAATCCAAGGACGATGGTGAGGCTATATACTCCCCAACTTACTTTAGTTTGCTGTCTTATAGCACTGAGTAGAGCGGCACTACAGAGCACAACTGTTGCGGTCCATAAGCTATACTCCCTGGCTTCCTGGGCATAAAGCACATGAAAGGGAGATACGGCAAATAAGGCGATCGCAGTCCAGCCTGGAACTGCCGAGCCAAACAATTCTCGACAAAGCCAATAAAGGCTTGGAAAGATTAATAAACTTAGAAACGCAGATAAACTTCTTAAGGTTGCAATGGAAGTGCCAAATATCTTGAGCCAAAACCAACCTAGCAAATAATAAAGTGGTGGATGCTGAGGATCATTTGTTGCAAGTTGTTTGACAGTATCTAAAGCGTTTCTGTCAGGGCTAGAGAATTGATATTTGGAGATATCACTAGCTCTAAGAGTTTGACCATTAAAAATATTTGCAATTATTTCAGTTCGAGAGTGACCTGAAAGCCAAAGCGAAGTGTAAGCCTCATCTTTCCAATAAACTTTTTGTCCTAGATTGACAAATCGGAAGCAAATGCCTAGCACTAGCAAAAAAATACACAAAAATTTTAGCCAGTGGGAAACTGTGCTTGAGTTTGCCCATGTCTGTTTGGTAAAAGGTTTAGCGTTCATTGAGGAGTATTGGATGAAAAAGAACAAAATTGAATCTGAGTTTGCTCGTTATTTCTGTAAGAAAGATGACGGAGTTGCGCTTTAAAGGTTAGATATGGCGCTGACGCAGGTTTGCTCTGACTGCTACACATCCTAATCCTTGTTAAGTGTTTTGCTTCCTTAATAGGCTGACCCGAGAATAGTGTTGACACGAGTGTTGTACTTTATGGGGTTGTTAGTGTTTCAAGACCCTGCACTTCGAACTCCGATCGCAATTAGTTTAGGGGCGATCGCGGGGGCTCTCAGCCGTTACTACTTGACAGTTTGGTTTACCCAACGCTTTGGCACAAGCTTTCCTTATGGAACGTTTGTCATTAATCTAACGGGTTGCTTGGGCATGGGATTTTTCTCGACTCTGGCTTTAGAGCGGATTGTTGCTATTTCGTCCGAGCTGCGCTTGTTAGTGGCCACTGGGTTTCTCGGTGCCTACACCACCTTTTCTACCTATGGTTTGGAGACGGTAAGCTTATTGCGGAACCAAAATCTGTGGTATGCGGGTTTATATGGGGTGGGCAGTGCCGTGCTGGGAGTGATCAGCATTCAGCTAGGTACAGTTTTGGCTCGTGGGCTGAAGTAGAAGCAGGCTATACCGATTGCCTACCACTGACCCGTAGACTGAAGGTAGCAAGTGACGTACTCCTAAGTTGAGGAAATCCGCCTTGACTGAATATCTCTCCTCTCCGTTGCCATCTACTTCGCGAACTGAACTTCGACAGTTGGTGCGATCGCAACTCCAAGCCCTGCTAGAACAAGGAAATTTGCCAGGGGCCAAAGCGTTGTTGGTGCCTGTGCAAGCCCCTGATGCTGCCGAGGCGATCGAGGGTTTACCTGAAACCCTGCAAGTGATCGCCTTTCGCTTATTACCCAAAGGTGAGGCGATCGAAGTTTATGAGTATCTAGATTCTTCGGTGCAGCAAGCTCTAGTTCAGGAGTTTAAGCGTCAGGAAGTCTTAGACATTGTCGATAAAATGTCTCCTGATGATCGAGTGCGCTTGTTCGATGAATTACCCGCTAAGATTGTCACCCGCCTGCTGGAGCAGCTAAGTCCTTTAGAGCGCCAATCCACTGCTTTGCTATTGGGTTACGAACCAGGCACAGCAGGGCGAATTATGACACCTGAGTATATTTCCTTAAAAGAAAGCTTTACGGTTTTCCAAGCCTTAGAACGGATTCGCAGTCTCGCCAAATATACCGAGACAATTTATTACCTTTATGTAACGGATGCAGCCCGCTGTTTGACAGGTACTCTGTCACTGCGAGAATTGGTAGTGGCACAACCCCAACAAACGATTGGGGAGATCATGACTCGTGATGCGCTCTCTGTGCAGACAGATACAGACCAAGAAGAAGTAGCTCGACTGATTCAACGCTATGACTTTTTGGCGGTTCCCGTGGTAGATACGGAGCGGCGGCTGGTAGGGATTGTTACGGTCGATGATGTGCTCGACATTTTGGAGCAAGAGACGACCGAAGACATCTACGCGCTAGGTGGCGTGCAGTCGGATGGCGACAACTATTTCCAAACTAATTTGTTTACCGTAGCGCGGCGGCGAGTTGTCTGGCTCTTTGTCCTGCTGCTCACGAATACGGTGACTGGCACGATTATTAAAGCGCAAGAAGAACTGTTGCAGCAGGTAGTAACGTTGGCTGCCTTTATTCCCTTACTCACAGGCACTGGGGGCAACGTCGGGGCTCAGTCTTCTACGGTGGTGATTCGAGGCTTGAATACAGAGGATATTCGGCTGAAAGAAGCGCTACGAATTATTCGGCGGGAGGCGATCGCAGGGATTTTACTCGGCCTAATTTTGGGGAGTATCACGATCGTCTGGGCCTATTTTCTCCAGGGCAATTTAATGGTCGCCATAGCGGTAGGGATCAGTTTGCTCGCGATCGCGCTATTGGCTTCCGTGTCTGGCTCGGCTCTACCCTTTCTGTTTCGTTCTCTAGGGCTTGATCCAGCTCTGATGTCAGCTCCTTTCATTACTACTGCCGTAGATGTACTAGGCGTACTGATCTACTTCAGTTTGGCGCGGCTAATTTTGCGGCTGTAGAGTGTGCCCGTCAGTAAAGACAAAATAAAAATGAAGGCTGGGTTAGCAAGCCTTCACTTAAATCTCAAGTATTCATGACTATCAACCTTGCAACAAACAGCTCCTGGCTATAAGCTTCCGACTATAAACTAAAGACATCTCAGTTCTCAATCAAATCCACCAGGCAGGCTCTAGTTCGGAGCTGTTGTTTAACAGGTTTGTATCTATGCAGCCTGCTTGGTTTTCCGACGAGATGCTGCTAAAGCTGCAGCAGCGAAACCTAAACCAGCTAAGGTCGCAGGCTCAGGAACACTAGCAGGGGGCTGTTCAACTGGAGGACGACCCACATGGTTGAACTGGCCAGTGCCAGTTAAGCCAGCCGCAACCAGCGTGCCATTCATTTGACCATTATTAAACTCAAACTTGGCTTTGGGAGCTAGGATGCTACCTTCAATTCCTACCGCAGAAGCCGTAATGTTGGTTGCTTCAAAGAAGTTGAATAGAATATTTTGCTTGTCAACGCCTTTTAGCGAGAAACCAAAATTCTGGAAGGAAACATTTTTACCGCTGACGTTAACAATGAAGTTACCGGAGCCTTCGAAGCTCAAACCTGTAGCGTTTGCTAAATCAGTGCCTTCCAAATCAAAGACATTGGTAGAGCCTGTGCCCGCTAAATTAATTCCGCCCCAGGATGTCACTTCTGCATCAGTTGCAGTGCTAGACAAATAGGATTGCGACAGATTCACTAGAGATTGACCCGCTTTGCCAAAGTCGATGGGGTTGCCTGACTTCAGTGCACCACCTTGGAAGTCAACGCTAGTTAGATTTGCGCTGCCACCCACAACGGCATTGCCGTACACTGTGCCATTTTTGAAGTCAAGATCGTCACCCACTACTAGGGCATCGCCACCTTGGTCCTTAAGGCCAACACTATAGTTACGCAGGGTGGCATCACCAGCGATCGCCATTTTGCCTTCAGTGTCTGAATCTAGATTCACATCACCCAAAACAAAAACGTTATATCCGGTTGCAGCACCTAAGTTGACGGTAGCAGCACTGACCTGGGTAGAAAAACCAAGAACTGCAGTGGCTCCTGCAGCCACTACGGGCACCCATGAGAAGAAAGCTTTAGTGTTCATAGCGGTGGACTACGAAAGGTTACGTAAGTTACAAACTCATCCTATTCAGGGAATCTACGGAAAACAATCTCAAAAAACGGTTGTCTATACACTCTTTATAAACAAACGTTGTTTTATAAAGCTGATATAAAAAATGCTGGCCTTTAGAGCTTGTGATATTGCTAGATATACGGTGATATAAGGATTCTCGGGATTCCGGTAGAGGAAAATAGCTTATAAATGCCTCTAATTTTATTAATTAATGTACTTAACCAAACTTGGCTAAAAAGCGAGCTATTTTACTTTTTGAATTTGAATTTTTTCTAACACTTTGGGCGTACTTCTGAAGAAGGAGTAAATAAAAACTTAGATAAGCTGGCGATCGCTGAGTGGATAGAGTTTAATGGCTATTCAGAGAGCGAAGGGCGAATTTTGCCCGGCTAGCTGGTGCTCAACTTGCGATCGCTCAGTCAAAATAGGAAAGAAAACTTTCGATAACCGCTAACACCTAAATCCTGATTAAGATAGGTTGTGGTCGGTGGCATAAGTGCTGGGTTGCCAGTTGAGCCTTTGCCGCCAGCCTGAGCGCTAGATTGCCTCTCTAGAGCTATAGCGTGGGAATTAGGCGCAGTCTATCTCAATACCGCTCTCCCGTGGATTGTGTCCCGCCTGGACTGATAAAAACCTGAATGAGTACCCATACTTCCGTGCTGGAAGCTCTGCTACAAGCCCTGCCCGAACTAAGACCGCAACTATACTTCAAGTCCTCCTTGACAGCGTTGTCTCATGCAATGGAAGACCAAGTTTTGGCGGGAACCGAACGGCCTTTGGTGATTGCTAGCTTCCAGCGAGAGCGTTTCTATCGGCAGGAAGCACATCGTTATCTACGGATTGCTGAACGCACCAATCAGGTCTATGTCTTAGCAGCACCAGAAACCGATTTTGCCAATCGTTCAGGCAGTTACGAAACCATTGCTTTTGAGCCGCCCGATCAACTGACCCATGAGTGGCATTTGGTGGTAATTGGGCAGCAGTATGCTAGCTGTTTGGTTTGTCGCGAGCGTGAAAGCCCGACTACCAATCCAATCAGGCTCCGGCGAGATGCGCTACCGCCACCTGAGCAACCCGCGATGGATCAAACCCGGCGCTTTGAAGGGGTATGGACATTTGACCGTCAAGTGACCTGCCAAGCGGCTGAACTCCTGCTAGATCGAGTGTTGGAGTATCGACCTGAATTAGCAGACAAAGTAGCGCAAGCCAAAGCTGAGTTTTTGGGTAAAAAGCCGTCTGGGTTGCAAGGGATTGACCCTGATCCCTTTGTCGAGCGGCTGTTGACCTATCTGCAAGCGGGCCAGTACAAATTGCTCAAAACCTATCGCTCGATCGCGGCTCAGGAACGCAAAGAGCGGTTGGTTAACTCGATCAGTTCAGCCATTCGGCGATCGCTCAACCCAGACGAAATCTTCAAAGTAGCAGTGCAGGAACTAGGGCAAACCCTCCGCGTTTGTCGCTGCCTAATGTATCGCTGTCGCGCCACAGATGCGACAGCCACAATTCAGTATGAGTTTCTCAGTCCCAATGCCATTTGTGCCGACTCAGCGGTAGATGGGGCAACAGCTACAGCAGCGATTACCGCGCCTTCTTTAAATGGTCAAACTTGGCCGTTGCAAAACAATCCTTTATTTCAGGAAATTGCTCAGAAGGGCGAGTTGATCCACATTGAAGATACGACCAAGGATGCCCGCATCACTGGCAACGCAGACTTGCAGGCACTAAGCGATCGTTGGCAGATTCGTTCTTGGCTAATGGTGCCCCTGCTGTATCAAGATCGCTTGATGGGCATGGTAGAACTGCATCACTGTGGCGCTTTACCTCATCGCTGGGCTGATGATGAGTTGTCTTTAGTAGAGGCGATCGCTACTCAAGTGGGAGTGGCCTTGATTCAAGCGGAAGCCTACGCCAACTTAGAAGATTTAAACCAACAGCTCGAAGCGTTCGATCGCACCCGTAGCAACTTAATTGCCATCACAGGCCACGAACTCCGCACTCCCCTTTCCACGATTCAAGTGTGCCTAGAAAGCCTTGCTAGCGAGCCGGATATGCCGTTGGAACTGCGGCAAGTCATGCTCAGCACCGCCTTAAGTGATGCAGAGCGCATGCGTAAACTGGTACAAGATTTTCTCACCCTCTCGCGCTTAGAGAGTGGACGAGTGCAGTGGAACTTAGAACCGCTGCCTTTGCAGGAATGTGTGGATCTAGCTCTGAGCAGCATTCATTCTCGGCAATCTCAAGAACAGTTGCCCCAGATTGCGGCCCAAGTGCCTCCAGAATTACCGTTGGTACGAGCCGATGGTGAATGGTTAGTCGAGGTACTCTCAAAGCTACTGGAAAACGCTTGCAAATTTACTGAGCCTGAAGGCCAAGTCACCATTGAAGCTCGCCGGAATGGTAGACAAATGCTGGAGGTAACGATTACCGATACAGGCCGAGGCATTGAACCGAATCGGCTGGAAGCGGTGTTCGATCGCTTCTATCAAGAGGAAGGCGCATTGCGCCGCACCACAGGAGGCACAGGTTTAGGCTTAGCCATTTGCCGCCAAATTATTACGGGCTTGGGGGGGCAGATCTGGGCGGAATCAGCCGGAAGAGATCAAGGCAGTCGTTTCCACTTCACGATTCCGATTAGTCGAGAAGGACGAGAGACGCGATCGCCTAATGTCCAAACGGGCAATTCCAAGATGCGGCATAAGCGGATCACTACGCGTCCTTAACAATTTAAAGAATTGTCAAGCCGTAATACTGAAGAACTGTAACAGTTCCTGACAAAGTAGATAGACGGGTTCCGTCTCAGTGATAGGATGCCGTAAAACGTTCAGACGTTCAGAGAGAAATTCATGGCAGAAACCCTTACTGGACAAACTCCTTTATTTGGCGGCAGTACAGGTGGCCTACTAACCAAAGCTCAAGTCGAAGAGAAATACGCCATCACTTGGACTAGCCCCAAAGAGCAAGTGTTTGAAATGCCAACGGGTGGAGCGGCAGTTATGCAGCAAGGTGACAACTTGCTGTACCTAGCTCGTAAAGAGCACTGCATCGCCCTCGGAGGCCAGCAACTGCGGGCAAAATTCAAAATCACTAACTATAAGATCTATCGGATTTTTCCGAATGGCGAAATGGAGTACCTGCATCCTAAGGATGGTGTGTTCCCTGAGAAGGTGAATGCAGGCCGTCCTTACGTGGGTAAGAAAGAACGCCGTATTGGTCAAAACACTGACCCCTCTAAAGTCAAATTTAGCGGTGAGTCAACTTATAGCGTCTAGGGCTAGCTGCTTGAGTTCTCATCTCGAAGCTTGATGGAGTTTTTGAATTTTCAAAAATTCTTTCAAAGTGTTCGGATGGTTGCTTAGTGCAGTTTAATTGATTGACAGGACAAAGACAGTTGAGTCTCGGATGGCTTGCTCCCTCCGAGGCTTTACTTTTTAAATCAATAAAGTGTTTTGATTTATTTGCATCCCTTCAACCTCAACCAGCATGACTCAGGTCAATCCATTTCGCCAGTAAAGTGTTACTTGAGTCCCTCCCAGACTGAACCATACAGCCATGATTTTCCCGGATTTTTCGCAATTTTCAGCCCTCGCTCAGCAAGGTAATTTCATTCCGGTTTACCAGGAATGGGTGGCAGATTTAGAAACGCCTGTTTCAGCCTGGTATAAAGTTTGTGCAGGGCAACCCTATAGCTTTTTGCTGGAATCTGTAGAAGGGGGTGAGCAACTCGCTCGCTACAGTTTGTTGGGCTGTGATCCGCTGTGGATTTTGGAAGCGAGAGGCGATCGCACCACTCAAACTCATCGTGATGGTTCCGTTCAAGAGTTTTCCGGCAACCCATTAGATATTTTGACGAGTTGCTTGCAACCTTACCAACCTGTCAAGTTGACAGAGCTACCGCCGGGTATTGGGGGATTGTTTGGGTTTTGGGGCTACGAATTGATTCGTTGGATTGAACCGCGCGTTCCGGTTTATCCCGCTACAGAGGCAGACCTGCCAGATGGTTTGTGGATGCAGGTAGATAACCTGTTGATTTTTGATCAAGTGAAGCGCAAGATTTGGGCGATCGCCTACGCGGACTTACAGTCGCCAGGGGTAGATCTGGCCCAGGCCTATGAGCAAGCCTGCGATCGCGTCCGGCAGTTAGTCAGCAAGCTACAGCTACCGTTATCTGGCACCGACACCGTTCTTGAATGGACTCCACCTAGCAGTCTCAAAGCCGCTCCGCCGCTAAATTACACCAGCAATACCTCACAAGCTGACTTCTGCGCCAACGTAGAGAAGGCTAAAGAGCACATCAAAGCAGGGGATATTTTCCAGGTCGTCATTTCTCAGCAGTTGGCGACAGAATACCGTGGCGATCCTTTTGCTTTGTACCGCTCCCTGCGTTTAATTAATCCCTCGCCCTACATGGCTTATTTCCACTTCCAGGACTGGCAAATTATTGGCTCCAGTCCAGAAGTAATGGTGAAAGCTGAACGGACCTCTGACCCCCAAGGCCCCTTAACTGCAACTCTGCGCCCGATCGCTGGTACTCGTCCCCGTGGCAAGACTACGGCAGAAGACTCAGCACTAGCCACAGACCTTCTGCAAGACCCCAAAGAGATTGCCGAGCATGTCATGCTGGTCGATTTGGGCCGCAACGACCTAGGGCGAGTCTGTCAAAGTGGTACGGTCAAAGTCGATCAGTTGATGGTGATTGAGCGCTACTCCCACGTCATGCACATCGTCAGCAATGTCATTGGTGAATTGGCCTCTGACCAAACGGCTTGGGATTTGCTCAAAGCTTGTTTTCCCGCTGGAACGGTGAGCGGAGCCCCAAAGATTCGGGCAATGGAAATTATCCATGACTTAGAGCCTTGTCGGCGGGGGCCTTACTCCGGAGCTTATGGCTACTACGATTTTGAAGGGCAGCTCAATACCGCGATCGCCATTCGGACGATGGTGGTTCGTAGCCAAGGCGATGGCAAGTACCGAGTCAGTGTTCAAGCAGGCGCTGGCTTGGTGGCGGATTCGGAGCCAGAACGCGAGTACCAGGAAACCCTTAATAAAGCTAGAGGGCTACTAGAAGCGATTCGTTGCCTCCATGCTGATGTAGGTTGACTGATAAAGTTGACTGACAAAGTTGATGGGCAAGGGCTGGCTGACAAAGTTTGGCTGACAAAGTTTGGCTGACAAAGTTTGGCTGGCAAGGGCTGACCGAGTTAACTCTAGTGTGAGCTAGCATACTTGACCCTACTCTAGGCAGCAGTTAACCTAATTGAGCCATACTGCTGTCTGGTAGTTTGTCTTGTGAGCAAGATCACAAGCGGCATAACCAAAATTTAACCGGGCGTAAACCCAGCAATTAACTTCCCTTGAGCTCGAACCTCTAAATTAAGGGAAAGATTTAGCCTGGGTAATTGGTATGCTCCATTCTTTTGCCTCTGAGGCAGGCTCTCAGCCCGATTTACGTCAGTTGCTGGAGGAGCTTTACGAAGGCCGCAGTTTATATCCATATAGCAGTGGTCAGTCCATCCGCATGGCCCCCCAGGAAATTTGGATTGTCTGTCGCGGGGTGGTGCAGCTCAGTACCCTCTACCCCAACGGCGATGAAGCTTTGCTGGGTTTAGCGGGACCTTCCATGCCTTTTGGGTTGCCATTGACGCTGACCCATCCTTATCAAGCCACCGCTTTATCTAATGTTGATTTAATGCGGCTAACCGTGGCTGATGTGGAGCAATCTTCCACTCTGACGAAGGGAATTCTGCGCCACGTCAACCGCCGCTTACGGCAGACGGAAGCAATTTTAGCTTTGGTGGGGCATCGCCGAGTTAAAGATCGGTTGTGCCATTTGTTGTTGTTGCTGAAGCAAGAAATTGGCTTGCCTACTGCCGAAGGCACTCGCCTAGGCGTCCGGTTGACTCACCAACACTTAGCCAATGCGATCGGCACGACGCGGGTTACTGTGACTCGCTTGCTGGGTCAGCTAAAAGAAGAAGGATGGCTGAATGTAGATCGGAACCACCATATTGTGATTCCGTCCCAGACCACCCTATAAGTCAGCCACCCTATAGGCCAGCTCTAAGTTGTGAATTTGCGGCAATGCTTTGAGGAGCATTGGGTTGCATAATCACTGCTTGGAAGGGAATGACTCCTGCGTCTTCGCTGTTGATTTGGCGAGCGGCTTCGCGCGATAAGTCTAAAATGCGGTTGTCTACATAAGGACCGCGATCGTTAATTCGCACCACTACCGAATGGCCACTGTTGAGGTTTGTCACTTTGAGATAGGTGTCAAAGGGAAGTGAGGGATGGGCTGCAGTTAACTCATTTTGGTTAAATGTTTCACCCGTCGCCGTCAGCCGACCATGAAAATAGGGGCCGTACCAAGAAGCCAGCCCCTGAATCTTTTGGTCAGTTTCCACCAGACCGTACATTTTGGTTTGGGCTTCCGCCAAGGTTAAGGGTGGAGTTGCCAAAGCAATGCGTAAGTTGTTCACCCACTCAACTGCTAACAATTCGCGCGTGCGCTTCAAGTGAGCGGCGATCGCTGGGTCAACCACAAACAGAGTGCGATCGCCGACTTTGCCAGCCGGGTTCCCTTGGGCCATACCAGGCTGCAATTTAGAGGCATCAAAGTGAGGATTCTCTAAGGTTTGTTTAAACTGTGACCCTACCCATTCCGCTTGGTCGCGAGTCGGCAGCTCAGCAATGAGATAGCCTTTCACCCACACTTGAAACACCGTGCGATGAGGAGACTGAGACGAGAAATTTTGGATAAAAGCAGTGTGTCGGAAAGCAGACCACTTCTGCTGTCTTCTAGCGAGGCTACTACCCTCTGGCGTAATAGCCCGATTAGCTCGGACTATCACCACTGCTTTAACGGCATTCAGGCTATTTTCCTGACCTTGCCAAGTAAACAAATCCTTAAATAGCCGCAGGACTTGACCCGGATAGTGGTCCATGAAGTTCTTGCTAGCGGTCGTTGTAATCGCTAGAGAACGAGTAGCCCAAAGTTGAGGTTCTAATTTAATCGCCGCAATACTAGCAGGGGCAGTTCTTAATTTAGGGTGAAAAAGTGAATTTTCGACCGGATTGAACCAACTAGAGGTTGAAGAAGAGATCAAAGCACTCTGGCGCTTGGGCTGCGGTGACACGCTTAGCAACGCTAACTTAGGCGAATAGGTGCTGTAAAGATTGGAGGTGACTGCGGGTTGGAGCCAAGCTGTAGTGGATTTGGAAGGTCTACTCACTGCCGAAAGAATCTTGGCAGGAAAGGTGCTGAATAGACGCTCAGGCGCTTTAAGCAAACCTGGTCCCGAAGAGAAAAAGTACTCAGCTTGGGATGCAACCCAGACAAGACAAAATAGCAACATGTATAGATAAATGCTTGAGAGGATGCACAAAATGTCGTATACAGTAGTGCTGTATACAACCTCTGGTAGCTAGGTAGTAGAGTATACTAACTCTAACCGCGAAATAATCCACCTATAGGGTGAAACCCCCTACTGACCCTAAGTAGAAAGTTTTGTCATGAAAACCTTCCGCTAAGCGCAGCCATTTTTTCTTGGTAAGTTGCCACTACCGTCTAGTGGAATGGAAGTTTTAGGTGGAGTTAAAATCTCGATTAAACCAGCATTTAACTCAAGTCGCTCGCGATCGCGATCCTTACTTAGCCACGGCTGGACACTTTTTTGTTCAACAATACATCCGCCAACAGTTAGAACAATGGGGCCAGGTGGAGGTCCAAGAGTTTCAGGTTCAGGGCATGAACTTGAAGAATTTGATTTTGGATTTGCCAGCGATCACTACAGCAAGGCGCAGCCCCAGACCGCCGATTTTGATTGGGGCTCACTACGATGCTGTAGTCGGTTCACCGGGAGCAGACGATAACGCCACAGGGGTAGCAGTGCTGCTGGAGCTAGCGCGGGCTTTTCACCAGGCACCTGCTCGCTATCCAGTACGGTTAGTCGCCTTCGACTTTGAAGAAACTAGCTACAACCTCGCAGGCAGCACTTATTACGCAACTTCCTTGCAACAAGCGCCTCTGCGCTTAATGCTGGCTCTAGAAATGCTGGGGTATTGCGATCGCGCCCCTGGCTCTCAACAATATCCACCAGGCTTAAAATATTTCTTTCCCAACCAAGGCAACTTTATTGGCCTCATTGGCAATCTGAAAACAATTCCCGACTTAATGCACCTCAGCCATCATTTGCGTCGGGTGGGCGTGCCTTGTCGCTGGTTGCCTGCTGGCAAAAGAGGATTAGTTTTGCCAGATACCCGTCGCAGCGACCATGCTGCCTTTTGGGACCGAGGCGATCGCGCCCTCATGGTGACCGATACGGCACATCTACGGAATCCGCACTATCATAAGCCCAGCGATCGCATTGAAACTTTAGATTTAGATTTTTTAACGGGTGTCTGTCGTGGCCTAGAAATGGGCATTCGTTCTTTATAGATGAGTTGCCCACCCGTTTTTCAGGAATTTAACCATGACCCATAGCCAGCAGCCCACAGAAACTGTTTCCCCAACAGGTGCTAGCGGGGCGATGCCAAATTACTCCGCAGACATTCAAGCAGAACCTGGAGAAGTGACTGACCACACCTCTTTAATTCTGACATTGCTCCTGGCAGAGCGAGCCCCAGAAGCACAAGGTGTCTGGCTGTCAGTGCTCTCGCAACAAAGTGCTAGTCAGCAACAAAACAGCACGCTTGAATTGATTCAATTCTTGGCGACTACAGCTGAGCAATATGAACAGAATGCCAATTGGAAAAATGCTTGGTTGATTCGTTCTTACATTGCCCAATTCCTTCCCAACGATATTAATAATTCGCTAATCCTAATTCGACTTGCTATAGAGTTGAAAATATTTGAGCAAGAGGGAAGACGGTTCTTAGCATCGGCAACCCATTCACTGGCATTTGCCCAAGGCTTTGAACAAGTAAATCTCAACCTTTTAGAAGGAGTGCTACAAAAACTAGCCGCAATTCATCCTTTTCATGAATTGTTTGATATTTGCTTTCTAAACGACAATATTCGCCAGAACCCCCAATTTGATGCCGTCAGAAATCAAGTGGCGATCGCTCATAACAACCTGGGTTTAGTGTTTCATCAGCAAGGATCTTTAGACCAAGCGTTTGGGGCATTCCGTAGATGTCTGGAAATCCAGGCAAGTATTAGTCCTGTCCATCTTTCCAAGATATTTCTCAATTTAGGAGTCACCTCTGCTCAAAAGCAGCAGTTTCAACCAGCAGAAACCTACCTAAAACAGGCTTTAGAGCTAGATGCAAATAGTGCTGATGCTGCAAGAAGATTAGTTGATGCCAGGTATAAACTCCACACTGCGGCCAAAAGCTACACATTTACATCAGATTGGTTTAGCTTCAATATTCCAACGTGGCAAGTACATTTGCAGCAGTTCGTAGGTCAACCCAATTTAACTGTTCTAGAAATTGGTAGCTGGGAAGGCCGCTCCACTTGCTGGCTATTAGAAAATGTCTTGACGCATCCCTCGGCAACCATCACTTGTGTAGATACTTTTGAAGGTAGCTTCGAGCATCAATCTTACGACCCTGACTACATCAAATCTCTCGAAGACCGTTTTGATTTCAATATTCAACAATCTGGTGCTTTTGAAAAAGTCAAAAAGATAGTGGGCTCGTCTCATCAAGTGCTCAAAAGCTTGCCGCCCAATACCTATGACTTCATCTATATTGATGGCTCACATCTTGCTTGTGATGTACTGATTGATGCGGTGTTGAGCTGGCCCTTGGTCAAAGTCAAAGGACTACTGGTATTTGATGACTATGACTTTAGGTTCCCTAACCAGCCCAACCAAAACACCCAGATTGGCATTGACGCATTTGTTAGCAGCTTCTCACCCAAAACTGAAATCATTCACAAGGGTCATCAACTAATTCTGAGAAAACTAGCCGAATAGTAGCCTCTGCAACTGGCGATTTCTTTAAGTGCTTTGGCTCAAAGCGTAGACTTGCGCTGACCAGGGATAAATGGGTTCTCGGCCAATGCGATCGCCTGGCACCCATCGCTCCTGTGTAACTTCTTGCCAGCGATCGCCCTCAGAGATTTTTGGCCAGTTGGGAATAAAATACTCAGCATTCGGTTCGGTGGGGTTGGGGGTGCCGTAGTCGGAGAAGTTGGCTACTACTACAACTAGATTGCGGCCATAGCCTCGTTGCCAAACCATTACCCGCTTATCGTCGCTAAAATCGCTGTGGATAAACTGAATGTCGTTGGAGGCGATCGCGTCAGAAGCCGTGCGCAAGCGTACCAATCGAGCCACATAACCAAAAATTCGCTGTCGCCAATCTTCGCTGGCACGGCTGTAGTTCACTGGGTCAACTTGTTTGTTGGTATCTCCCTGACCTGGGTAGTTGAGGTCTAAATCTTGCTGGTCGGCAAACTCATCGCCAGCCAAAATCATGGGAATGCCCACCGCAGTGAGTAAGCAGGCAAAGGCCAACTTGATGCGCGGTTCTGTGTCGGCGACGCCGTTGTTAGCCAGCCAGTTGTAGAAGCGCTCATTGCCTAAGCCGCCGATGTCGTGGGAGGTTAAATAGTTGACCGCTTGGGCACCATCCGAGAAGCCTAATAAACGGCAGTCAAGCAGTTTGCGAACACTGCCCTCAAAACTAGGATCGCCATACCAGTTACGGCCTAAAATCACCTGGCGAATGATTTGCTTGAACTTCTCATTCCACAAGCCGTCCAGACGGTTTTGCTGCACCAGCTCTAATGGAACGCTGAGTTCTTCGCCCACCACTAAAAAGCGATCGCCTGTCCCGCCCCGTTGTTGCCAAAGCGATCGCGCATAGTCCTTGAATTCTTGCAAAAAGTCGTAATTGGTGACGTTGTTGACGCTGTCTAGACGCAACCCATCCACGCGGTAATAGTCCATCCAGTGAGCAATGTGGGCTTTCATGTACTCACGGGTAGGCACCAAGCGCGATCGCTCTCCGGTGATCGGGTGATAGCCCTCGACGGTGTAGTTGTACTTGAACAAATCGCCACCAAAACCATCTCGATTGGTTTGCTCTGGATCGCTGCTACCAAACTGGATGTAAAAATCAAGGAAATTCATGTTGGCGTAGGGATTGTTGCGAGAAAACGCCATCACCGCGTCGTAAAAGAAGCGCAGTCCGTGGCGATGACAGGTTTTGACTAAGCTCGCTAAATCAGTTGAAGCAGTGGGAGCACCTTGATGATCAGGGCTGCCCAAGTCGAAGTCGGCGGCGAAATAGTTGGCGGTGCCGTAACCCCAATTCAAATTGTCGTCACTGTCGGCAGGAGGCAGCAGTTCTAGGGCATTAACGCCGAGTTCTAGTAAGTGAGCGCGACCTAGTTGCAGAGCTGGCACATCTGGGAAGTCTGGAGCAGCTTCCGCAGGTTCTAAGAGAGATTCCACATCTCGAAAGGCCCCCTTACCCACAGTGATATCCCCACTACTATCTATCCGAGTCCAACGAGTGGGTAGCTCGTAAATCACTAAGCGATTGTTGGGAGGTAGATCTAAGAGTGGGCGATCGCCTGTCCAATCCACCACCTGCCCTTCTGGATCGCAAGGAATTAGTTGTCCAGCTTGATACAGCACGACACTCACCGGATCACCACTGGCTGCACCGTCTGCTTCCTTAGGACTAGGGGCGGCAAAGCGGCGATCGATGGTGTAGGCAGTGGGGTCTGTGCAATAAAGGAGGGGACGGGTGGAGTTGTAGGGATTGGTGTCACGGATTTTGAACCAATAGCCGTAGACCTGCCCATCGCTAAGGTTGCAGTCTTGTGCTTTCACTTCCCATAAATCGGGAAACTGCGGCGATCGCTGGAGCGGGATTTCGCGAAATTGCTCAAACTGAGAGTTTTTAAGGTCAGCATAAGAGCCAATGTAGAGCGCTGGAATCGGGTCAATACTGCCAGGACGCCACAGTAGAAAATGAGTTTGCTTGCGATTCAGCAGATCGGCTTGCATAACCAACTCTCCCAAGATAAGCAATGGTTTTTGTAGCGCAGTAAGAGAGGAATAATGGCAACTGATGGGTCAGCCATTCAATTCACAAAGTATTCACGCTGGGACAGGGCTACCCTCGGTTCTTAATCAATTTCAAATAGTTCTAAACACTAGCCGAGGTCGAAGTGGAACTGGAGTTGTAGTAAGAACTCTGGCTAGGCTGGTAGAGGGCGATCGCTTCGTAGTCAGGCTGCCAAATTCTTGATGCTTCTAGATGGGCTTGGATGGGTCTACCAATATAGCGAGTCACTTTGACGCGATAACCAGGCATCCCATCGGCGTTAGGAGCAGGCGTTTGCTCTAGCGTCTCAGCAGTGACATTCACCGCAAACGGACAGGGTGTAACGCCCCAAACACTTGAAGTTACTTCGGCCCGCTCTGGATCAACGTCTAGCCTTAGTTGCAACGGGATACCACTCGTATTTCTCACCATCAGATCCTTATAACCGTAGGCAACCGTGGCATCTCGCCCTAGAGGAAAGAAACGCTTGCTACCGTAGGGGTCGATGCTGTGGTGATGCCGTTCTAGAATCTCAAATCCAGCCAGCAGAAAAGTATTGAATAAATTCGTAGAAATCAGGCAGAGTCCACCGCCAAAATCCAGCTTGACTTCACCTCTCACAAAAACTGGTCCTTCCCGAAAGCCACTAAAGCGAGTGGGACGCGGGACTCGATGCCAAAAGCTGAAGATTTGTTGGGGTTGTATGGTCAAGCCATGAATTTTTCGAGCCGCCAATTGTAGATTCCACAGCCGATTCTCACTCACCTGCGGAGAGTCAGGACGTGGGGGAATTGGAGTTGTAAATTGGCTCCACAGATACGAATAGCGCTCAGCCGCCTCTGGCTGTTGGAGCCGAGCGTAGTACCAGGGATACCCTTGCTGCCAAGCAGTGCTATATTTCAACCCAGACTTCAACGAAGTTTTGCAGGCTTGCCAGATTTGTTTCATGCTGTTGAGAGGAAGTTTTAGTGAATGCAACGCCCTGAACAAGGCTGATTCCTAAAAATCCATAGAATTTGTCTCTCAAAAACATTCCTAGGGTTCGAAAAGTTAAGCAAAATTACAGCAGCACGAGTGTGGCAATGGCTGGGGGCAGAAATGTCTGGTGAGTCTAATTCGGGTTGGCAATTTTGGATCGATCGGGGTGGCACCTTCACCGATATTGTGGCGCGACGATCAGATGGGCAATTGGTAGTTCACAAACTGCTGTCAGAAAATCCGGAACGCTATGCAGATGCTCCCCTCCAAGGCATTCGCGAGATTCTCGATCTAGCGGTTGAGGCACCCATCCCAGCAGAGCAGATTGCAGCGGTGAAGATGGGAACAACTGTGGCCACCAATGCCCTACTGGAGCGGAAAGGCGATCGCACCCTACTCCTCATCACCAAAGGCTTTCGGGATGCGTTGCGAATCGGCTACCAAAACCGCCCCAATATCTTTGCCCGTCAAATCATCTTGCCAGAAATGCTGTACGAGCAGGTGATTGAGGTGGAAGAGCGCTACACGGCTCAAGGTGAAGAATTAACTCCAGTGAATCTGGCAGCAATTCGTCCTACCTTGCAAGCAGCTTATGACAGTGGCATCCGAGCTTGCGCGATCGCCTTTCTTCACGGCTACCGTTATCCCAACCATGAGAAGCAAGTTGCTGAGCTAGCGCGAGAGATTGGATTTACACAAATTTCGGTATCCCATGAAGTTAGCCCGTTGATGAAGTTAGTAAGTCGAGGGGATACGACGGTTGTGGATGCCTATCTCTCTCCAATTCTGCGGCGCTATGTCGATCGCGTGGCAGGCCAGCTAGGCGATACGCAACTCATGTTTATGCAATCCAACGGGGGACTAACTGACGCAAAATTTTTCCAAGGTAAAGACAGTATTCTTTCGGGGCCAGCGGGAGGAATCGTTGGTGCAGTCCAAACCAGCAAGTTAGCAGGGTTTGAGCAAATCATCACGTTTGATATGGGCGGCACTTCCACCGATGTGGCGCATTACAACGGCGAATATGAGCGCACCTTTGAAACTGAAGTTGCGGGTGTGCGGATGCGATCGCCAATGATGTCGATTCACACGGTCGCAGCAGGTGGTGGTTCGATTCTGCAATTTGACGGGTCACGTTACCGAGTTGGCCCAGAGTCAGCAGGTGCAAACCCTGGTCCTACTTGTTATCGCAAAAATGGCCCCTTAACCGTGACCGATGCCAATGTCATGGTGGGCAAGTTGCATCCTCAGTTCTTCCCCAAGGTCTTTGGCCCGAACGGAGATTTGCCGTTGGATGCCGAAGTAGTGCGAGAGAAATTTGCCGCACTCGCCGCCCAAATTCGCCAAGCCACCGGAGACAAGCGCACCCCAGAACAAGTGGCTCAAGGATTTCTGGCGATCGCAGTAGAGAAAATGGCGAATGCAATCAAGAAAATCTCTGTTCAACGGGGTTATGACGTTTCGGAATACACGCTCTGCTGTTTTGGTGGTGCGGGCGGACAACATGCCTGCGCGATCGCGGATGCTCTAGGAATGACACAGGTGCTTATTCATCCGTTTGCTGGCGTGCTGTCAGCCTATGGAATGGGCTTGGCGGATCTGCGAGTGTTGCGAGAGCGATCGGTCGAGGCGAAGTTGACGGATGGGTTGATGCCTGGGTTGGAAAAGCTGTTGGCTGAGATTGCTGATGATGCTAAAGCTGAACTGATGCAGGCCCTCCTAACCCCCCAAAATTGGGGGGAATCGGAGTTTTCAAATATTCAAGTTCTCTCTAAAGTGCATTTGCGCTATGAAGGAACCGATTCTGCGCTGATTGTAGAGTTTGGCAGTATCCCAGATATAGTAGCTCGGTTTAAAGCGGCTCATCGACAGCGGTATGGCTTTATTACACCAGACAAGGCACTGATCGTAGAAGCCGTTTCTGTAGAAGTGGTGGGAGTCACTGAGATTCCTGAAGAGGCGCTAATTGAGAGGCAGAGAACTGGAGACCTAGAGGCGATCGCGACTGTCCAAATATTTACATCTGATACCTTGCACGATACTCCTGTTTTCGATCGCACTCATCTACAACCTGGCGATCGCATCTCAGGCCCAGCCATCATCATCGAAGCCACCGGAACTAATGTGATTGAACCCGGATGGCAAGCGGAGGTCAACGAGCGGAATCATTTGGTATTAAAGCGCATCCAACCTTTGACGAGGCAGCAAGCGATTGGCACGAATGTTGATCCGGTGATGTTGGAGATCTTCAACAACTTGTTTATGGCGATCGCGGAGCAGATGGGGTTTACGCTGCAAAACACCAGCTATTCGGTCAACATCAAAGAACGTCTCGATTTCTCCTGTGCGGTTTTTGATGGGCAGGGTCAACTAGTGGCGAATGCGCCTCATATCCCGGTGCATTTGGGGTCGATGAGTGAGAGTGTGCAGAGTTTATTAGCTGCAAAAGGAGATCAACTAAAACCAGGCGATGTCTATGCCATCAACAATCCCTACAACGGCGGGACGCATTTACCAGATGTGACGGTGATTACGCCAGTTTTTGCGGCGGAGGGCAATTCAGATCATTCCTCTCCCCTCTTCTTCCTCGCTTCTCGCGGTCATCATGCGGATATTGGCGGAATTACACCGGGGTCGATGCCGCCGAATAGTACTTTGGTGGAGCAAGAGGGAATTCTGATCGATAACTTCCAAGTGGTAGATCAGGGGCAGTTTCGAGAGCAAAAGCTGGCTGAGCTGCTAACTTCTGGGTCTTATCCGGTGCGGAATTTGACGCAGAATTTGGCGGATTTGCAGGCACAGATTGCGGCGAATGAAAAGGGAATGCAAGAGCTGCATCGGATGGTGGAGCATTTTGGCCTGGAGACGGTGCAAGCTTATATGCGCCATGTGCAAAATAACGCCGAAGAGTCGGTACGGCGGGTGATTGCGGTGCTGAAGGATGGCAGCTTCACTTACGAGATGGATGATAGTAGCCAGATTCAAGTGGCGATCGCCATTAACCACACCGCCCGAACTGCCCGAATTGATTTCACTGGCACTTCCCCCCAGCAACCCAACAACTTCAATGCACCTTTGGCTGTGACGAAAGCAGCGGTGCTTTATGTGTTCCGCACCTTAGTAGAGGATGACATTCCCTTAAACGCTGGGTGTCTCAAGCCTTTGGAGATTCATATCCCAGAAGGTTCTATGCTCAATCCACAATATCCAGCGGCAGTGGTAGCGGGAAATGTAGAAGTGTCGCAGGCGATCGTGGATACGCTGTATGGGGCGTTAGGTGTGTTGGCGGCTTCTCAAGGCACAATGAACAATTTTACCTTTGGCAGCGATCGCTATCAGTATTACGAAACGATTTGTGGTGGTTCCGGCGCTGGTCCTGGTTTTTCGGGTACTGATGCCGTGCAAACTCACATGACCAACTCTCGTCTCACAGACCCGGAAGTGTTGGAATGGCGCTTTCCGGTGTTGTTAGAAGCTTTTGCGATTCGGCCTGACAGCGGTGGTGCGGGCAAACATCGCGGTGGCAACGGCGTGATTCGTCGCATCCGTTTTCGGGAAGCTATGACAGCGGCAATTCTTGCTAATCGTCGGCGGGTTCCACCTTTCGGTTTACAGGGAGGTCAACCGGGGGCGATCGCTCGTAACTGGGTAGAACGGCAAGACGGCACCATTGAGCCATTAAACAGCAAAGCCGAGGTCGCAATGAACCCCGGCGATGTGTTTGTGATTGAAACCCCTGGTGGTGGAGGTTACGGTTCGCTTTAACGGCGATTGCGACGGCGCAAACGGTCGATCGTCACAGCCGCGATAATCACCAAACCTTTGACTACCAGTTGCCAGAAATAAGACATATTCAGCAAGGTCAGGCCGTTGTTGAGCACTGCGATAATCAGCGCACCCACTAATGTGCCGACGATGGTGCCAATGCCTCCAGTAAAGCTGGTGCCACCGAGAATCACTGCTGCGATCGCATCTAACTCATAGCCGTTGCCCAACATCCCTGTGGCGCTGTAGAGGCGGCTGGCGCTCATGATGCCCGCTAAACCGGAGAGCAAGCCACTGACGCCATAGACAAACAGCAGTACCCGATTGACTTTAATCCCGGTTAAGCGAGCCGCTCGTGAGTTGCCGCCCACTGCGTAGATCTGCACGCCCAATACAGTACGCCTGAGGACGAACCAGCTCGCCGCCACTGCCAGTAACGCAATCACCACTAGCCAAGGTATAGGGCCAAGATAGTTGTTGCCAATCCAGGCGAAGTTGAGGTCACGGTTGATCACGGTCGTGCCGTTGGCCACTAAATAGGCAGTGCCTCGCCAAGCTGTCAGTGCACCTAAGGTGACGATAAACGGTGGCAGATCCAGGAAGGCAATTAAGGCACCGTTGGCTAATCCCATTCCCAACCCTGCCAGTAGAGCTGCGGGAACAGCCGCCCAACCTAGCGCCGGAATCAGGGAGACTAGCACCGCGACGACCGCAGACACCCCCAGAATTGAGCCGACAGAAAGGTCAATCCCTCCGGTCAGAATTACGAAGGTCATCCCGGTGGCTAGCACAATGTTGATTGAGGCTTGCCGAATGATGTTGACCAGGTTGCCAGGGGTGAGAAAGGTAGGCGTGAGAAACGTAAACAGAATGCCAATAATCAGCAGGATGGGCAGAATCCCTGCCACTTGAAGTAAGTCCTTGGCTCCTTTGCGTTTCTGAGCGTGGGGTCGAGCGCTCGTCTGATCTTTCGGCGGTCTTAATTCTGTTCGGCTCATGATCCTGCTACCTCCGCTGCGCCAGTGGCGTAAGCCATGATGTTTTCTTGTGTAATCTGTCTGCCAGTGGAGCCACCCAGTTCGCCCACCAGCTCTCCTTCTCGCATCACTAAAACGCGATCGCTCATTCCCACCACTTCCGGCAGTTCGCTAGAAACCATAAGGATGGCGACTCCTTCTGCGGCCAAGTCGCTAATAATGCGGTAAATCTCACTTTTTGCGCCGATGTCTACCCCACGCGTCGGTTCATCCAGCAATATGACTCTGGGTTTAATCGCCAGCCACCGAGCTAGCAATAGCTTCTGTTGATTGCCCCCCGATAGGTCTACGGCTCGGATTTCCAAGTTGGCGAGACGTATATTGAAGTTCTCTACCGCGTCCGTCGCCACTTGATTGACTGCACCCCAATTGACCAGGCCAGCATGGGCGTCTTGCTTCAGCCGATTCAGGACGATGTTTTTGCGAGAACTCATCTCTAAAAACAGCCCTTGATCTTTGCGGTCTTCTGGGACATAGCCAATGCCTGCGGCGATCGCATCACCGGGGGAGTTGATGTTCAGCTTCTGACCGTTCAGAAAGACTTCGCCATTGGTTTTAGGGTCAGCGCCAAAAATCAGCCGCGATAGTTCCGTCCTACCCGCACCAACTAGACCAGCCAGCCCCAGCACTTCTCCCGCATGGACCGAAAAACTAGCAGGTTTCACCTTACGCCCATTACTCATGTTTCTCACTTCCAGAACCACCGGACCTGGCGTACTTTGCCGTTGGTGCTCGTAGAAGTCCTGCATGGCACGACCGACCATCATCTGCACTAGGCGATCGGGAGAAATCTCGCTGCGAGTCAGGCTACCAATGTATTGCCCATCCCGCAAAACGCTGACCCGATCGGACAAAGCATAGATCTCTTCCATTCGGTGACTGATGTAGATAATGGCAATGCCGTCACTCCGCAACCGTCGAATCACCTCAAACAGGTGTTCGGTCTCCCTGTCAGACAGAGCTGCTGTCGGCTCGTCCATCACCAAAATGCGGCTGTTGTCCTTGAGGGCGCGGGCGATTTCTACCTGCTGTTGTTCGGCGATCGCCAGATCCCCAACGATGTCGTGAGAGTTAAAACTGGCTCCTAAAGTTCTGAGGACTTGGGCTGCTTCTCGTTCCATACCGTCGCGATCGAGAAATGGCCCTCGCCGCAACTCCCTGCCCATGAACATGTTTTCGGTCACGGTCAAGTTGGGCGCGACATTTAACTCTTGATAGATCAGGTTGATGCCCGATTGTCTGGCGATCGCTGGATCGGTAATGTTGACCGGGCGACCGTTGATCAGGATCTCGCCTTCGTCCGCGATATAAGCGCCCGCCAGGATTTTCATCAACGTGCTTTTGCCTGCCCCATTTTCGCCCATCAGGGCATGAACTTCTCCGGCATAAATGGTGAGGTTCACACCTTGAAGGGCAGGGACACCGTGAAATCGTTTGGTGATGCCTCGCATTTCCAGGACTGGAGTGGCGATCGCTCCTTCTGGGGATGAGGCTCGGATGTCGGTGGTCATCAGTAGC
This sequence comes from Trichocoleus desertorum AS-A10, assembly GCF_039962155.1. Taxonomy (NCBI): domain Bacteria; kingdom Bacillati; phylum Cyanobacteriota; class Cyanophyceae; order Leptolyngbyales; family Trichocoleusaceae; genus Trichocoleus; species Trichocoleus desertorum. The sequence continues at coordinate 201,000 of NZ_JAMPKN010000003.1, forward strand.
TCCTAAATCAATCTCACTGCCAGCCTGGATATTCGCTGACGTTCTCGCGCGTGATTAGCTTGACTGGAATCAGAATGTCGGGGTTGGCAGGTTTCTTGCCATGCAGAATGTCATTACCAACTTGAACGGCCTTGCGGGTCATGCCTAAGGGGTCTTGAGCCGCCGTCGCGACAAAGAGACTATTGGGGTCTTCGATCGCTTCTTTAGCTTCCGGTGCGCCATCCACGCCCACAATGAAAAACTCACTGCGTTTGGCTTGGCGAGCTGCTAACTCTGCCCCGACTCCCGAAGGATCGTTAATCGCAAACACGGCATCGATTTTGGGGAAAGAGGTGAGCAAGTCACTCATCACCCTCAGCCCACCATCTCGACTGCCTTCAGCGTTCTGGTCTTTGGAAAGAACCTTGATACCGGGATATTTGGCTAAAACTTCCTCACAGCCATCGACTCGCTCAAACACAGAGTTGACCGGGGGGCCATTGACGATGACGATGTTGCCTTTCCCTTTCAGGCGATCGGCAATGTATTGGCAACTCACTTGTCCCGCTTGGACGTTATTAGAGGTGATAGTGGCATCTACACCTCCCTCCGCCCCTGTATCTACCGCAATCACCGCGATGCCCGCTTGTTTGGCCTTCTCTACGGCTGGAGCAATGCCTTTACTGTCACCTGCGTTGAGGACAATCACATCGGTATCGGAAGCAATGAAATTTTCGATCTGGTTAAATTGCTGGTTCAGGTCATAGCCACTAGAGACCAGCGTGACTCTGACATCTTCACCGCCAATTTTTTTGGCTTCCGCTTCCGCTCCTCGCCCCATCAGAACGAAAAAAGGATTACTCAAATCGCCCACGGTGACAGCCACAGATTTCAGCTTTACCGCTTCCTTGCTTGGGTTGCCCTGATTTCCCTCGACCGCTAATCGGTTATTTGGGGTAGTCGGTGAGCAAGCCACAAGCGCACTACTGGCGAGACTCAAAGCGCCAGCAGCGATCGCTACTCTCTTCACGTTCATCTATTTCCACCAACTCACTAAGAGAGCCAACAGAATATAGATCTGCGAATTAATCAAAAGCGTGAGCTAGCTCTAAATCATTCAGACCTAACTGAGAGGCATTTGAGCTTCTGCAATTTCAACTCTTCCTAATATTTTGTTTTTGATTTAGAGAAGAGCGCTATTAGCTCCAACTAACTGAATGCCTTAACTGGATGCAGAATTATCTCTGCACTTCAAAGCATTAAGTTATTTACTTATGTTAAAACACGTTTAGAAGTGTTTAATCTCGAAATAGCCTTTAGCTAAAACTGCTAGAAGATGTTGATATTAAACTGACAGATTTATATTCGAATGACTCTTTACTATGTTTATCCTCCGCTTTTATAAAAACAAACCACATCTATCCAATGGCTTAGTTAGTATCACTAACTCAATTAATAATTTATTTATCTTTAATGTAATTTTATTTAAGCTTAAAGGTAGATCAGTTCAGCAACCGCTCTTTCTTTGAGTTAGAAATCAAGCGATCGCTGAACCTAAAAACAAACTTGAAATCGATGGGGCTAGGTAACATTTTTGCTGCCAAAAATTTTGGTGTTATCAGCTATGGTTCATCAACAGTTACTATGACTTCGCTGTCAACTGTTTCATCGGGTAGAGCAGCGATCGCGGCTAGAACACTTGCGGCATTTCCTTTTGGAGCACTAGCGCCATTCTTAATTATCACGACTTGTACTTCTGTACCCTCCGGTAGCTCAACAGGCTGAGTAAGCCTTAAAACACCTTGCTCATAAATAGCTGTAATTGTTTTCATACTTCTCCAAATTTCTAATTGGCTGTTTCAAGTGGTGGGTGTTCGCCCGTTGTATGTAAAATCCTTCGCAAATCAAAAAGCCCCTCTCGATTCAGCTGCAAAGCTTCTACAAGCACGCTCAAAAATCGCTTGCTTTTGTTGGCTTTAATGCGGTTATCAGACATAGCTAGCTGACTGAACCTCTAAGTCACTCATTAGATTAGCGAATGAAACACCCCAAAGTTTTGCAAGTTCTGCTAAGGCTTCTACTCGTTGAAATTCTAGCTGCTCAAACTGAATAGTTAGGTTTAACAGTTCACCATATTCATCTGATGTTAAGATTTCAGCTTGTCGCCTACCAATTAGCTCGGCATACCGTTCATAAGTTTCTGGATAAAGAATACCATTAATTTGGAGTAATAATTCCATCTCTACCTGAAAAATACTGATAGCTTTACACCATTCTTGCTGTATTAAAACTTGTGCAGCGAAGCATTTTAAGCTAACTGATTTATGATATCCAATAAATCTTCTGAAGATAGCTACACTTCAAGTTTAACGGTTCTCATATCTCACCTACTGCTTGTCATTAAATAGGAATTCTACTTAGACATGAACAGAGCTGCTATACCAGCAATAGCACTAATGAAACTAATGCCGCTGACTATCCAATTCTCTTTGAGAAATTCGCCAACAACATCAGGATAACTACCATAAATATCTTTCAAGTTTGCGTTAGTCTCTAATGAGTCATCATTTGCTCGCTCAGCAATATTTGCAAGAATATTTACTTTTCTAAGAGTGGATTGATGTAATCTTACATAATCTTTATTTGTAAAAGCAGCAGCTTCAGCCTCACCTTCCAAAAAGTCTTTATGATCCATTTTGTTCTTCTCTACTAGTTTTGGTAGTCTTCGATGACCAATATAGTTTTCACCATATATTTCGATCAAGATTCTTGATAGATTAAATAGGTTTGATTCATGAATATATGTGGGCGAACCTTTCAAAGCTTTATAACGGTGAGCAATTGCCTGAAATCCGTAATTTACATCCCTCATATTCCAGTGCAACCACTTGTGATTTATATGAGTTTGGACATAGTCATAGAACAGATCAAGCATTTCTTTTTCAAGAGAGTCGTAGTTTAACTCTATTTGATCCCTAGGAATTCTTTTTATCTCTGCTATTTGATGAATTGAAAAAGAAACAGTTTGTCTTGAACCCAAGTTGCATATGGCAATTGATGTAATTCGAGGAGATGAACCGTCAGCTCTGTCATAAAAACTTTCACAAGAGTAGTGAATAGTAACAACGTGATCTGATTGACTCATTAATTCAGATAGTTGGTTTATTGCCTCTTTTCGTCTCTGAATTCTTTTTAAGGGCTTCTCCATTTATTCTTCTCCTAATTAATCCAAAATTTGGTCGTCCCCGTACTCAGCCATCTTTTGAAATGCTGCCTCCCAGCCTTGTCGTGTAGATCGAGCGGGACGAATGATGAGTTGGTTTTGCTGCACCTCTAGTTCCACTTCGTCACTGAGATGCAACTGCTCTATCAGTAACTTGGGAATCCGAATTCCTTGAGAATTGCCGATTTTGATGATGCGAGTTTTGACAACTGGGTTCACTGAAATACTCTGTTGGCTGTCAGTAAGTACAGTGTACGTACAGAAATAGAGCTACGACAACGCAAGAACGCACCTCAAAAATTAGCGATCGCCCCTCTCCATCAGAAAAGAGCGATCGCCTAATATCACGAACTAATTTAGGAATGAAGTCTTAAGCAGGAATTACAATGTCGGGCTTGGTGCTTTGAACGATCGCAAATAGCTCAGCTTGCTCCGTAGCAGGGACGGCAAATTTGTCTAGCGTTTGTTGAAAATCGTCTAGAAAAGATTCCCATTCTTCTGCCGTAATTTTCAGGTGAGCGTGGGAATCGTGCATCGAGCGACCGCTATATTGTTGGGGGCCACCTGTTGCCCAGCAGACCATTTCCGTCACCAAATATTTGAATCCAGATCTGGAAACGCGATGGTGAGCTTCATCGACTAGTGGGTTGGAGTTGAGGCGTGGATCGTCCATGATGCGATCGATAAAGTCATCTACAACCGTGGCGATGCTGTACACACCACCGAGCCGCTCGTAGAGAGAAGTTGCTTGAGATTGCATAGTTGGTTCTCCTGGGGGTTGATGCTTATTGTTCCCGACAGCAAAGGCAGGTATCCGAACGCTTCAAGCAATGCAACAAGCGATCGCCTTAGGACTGCGGGTAATATTCTCGCTGGATTTCTTCTAGGGCTTGGCGCAGATCATCGGCATGGAGCCAACCAACGAACCCACCATAGAGGCATTGCCCTCTCGGACTGGCGACAAAGACGTGATCCACACCAAAGGGATTTTTCCAGGTGCGAATTGTGGTGCCATCCTCAAAGGTGAAGAGGGTTTGTGATCGCTCAAAGTCGCGACGGTGAGCATCAGTCATACCCGCCACCAAACGCAAGCGCTGAATCAGGTGTCCGCTCAATTCAGATTCCTCAGTTGCTTCGCCCCAGAAGTCACGGATCGCAGCAGCAACAGCAGGGTGATTTTTCAGCGTGGCGTGGGGCAAGCCGTAGATGCAGACAAATTTGGCATGGCGAAATTTACTCGACTCGACGGGAATCGTGCCATCGCTCCCACCGTCATAATCTCCCGCGATCGTCAAAGTCGGAATTACAGCCGCGATCGTCTCAGCAATAGTTCGACGGTTTTTGCCCAAGTCGCGAGCAATGCCCAACCCAAACTCTAACGGATCAAAAATACGGCCTAAATCTGAACCACCCACAGGAGAAGCAACCAGCACTAAAGAATCAACCTGTGACCACCATTCAGGATGACGATTCAGCACTTCTAGCCAGATCAAGCCGCCCATTGAGTGCCCAATAATTCGGATGCGAGTTTCGGGGTAGGTCGCCAACATATCGATCGCAACCTGTTCTACATGGTCAATCAATGGCTCGATCCGCAGCCAAGTTTTCACAAAACCAAGATTCGGCGTGACGACTTTGGTATTGGGCGAGGCGAGGCTCTGAGCTAAAGCCGTAATTTCTCGGCTACTATCGGCCCAACCATGCTGAGCATAGAGAATAAAATCCGGTGTCTCGCTCACCCAACACTCCTATTGCCATTCGGAGAGATTTTTACTAACGCTGCGATCGCACACTCTTACCTGCGTAAAGGCTTACCCACGCAAGGGAAGCGCCAGCAAACAGCCACCCAGTAAACCCAAGGCAGTAGTACCACCAAAAGTCCAAGCGGTTTGCCTCCTACTGTAGCCTGTCCCCAACATCTGGCCCCAAGCAACAGCTCCCAGCCCTGCTCCAGACACTCCCAACAGCAACAAAATCGCGAAGGGAAACTTGCCAGATACCAGGATTGCGCCAGTTCCTTCATTATCCGCAAATAGCCAACTTGCGGTTATAATCGCAACTGCGCCAATCGCGCCCACCCAAAGACTGTCCTTGACAGCCGCTCGCCAACTCCAACCCAGAAATTTGAGCATTACTAACAGAGTGAAGGTGACTACGCCACAGACTGCCAAAAGCACGACCGAAACCCCCGTCGCTGCCATAACTGCGATCGCGCCGACCAACGGTGCAAACCAAGTCAGAGATTCCTCAAACAGCCAGGCGATCGAGCCAAGCCAAGCAATCACCCAAGCCAACCCTGCCCCTGGATGCATACCAATCAAAAAACCAAAGCAACAGTATCCTACCCCCAGCAACAATAAAGAGGGCCAAGGTAAATCAGATTGAAACTCTTTAACCGTGGTTCGTCGGGGTCTTGCAGGAGTTGACAGCGCTGGAGTTGCTACCAGTTCAGGAGTTTCCTTCCCGGCTGCTTCACTGCTCATCACTGCTGCATCTTCTAGTGGTGTGTCGGTTTCAGGCTCAGGAACAGCGATCGCCTCAAACATGCTGCCATCAGGCAAGGTTGCCCCTGTCCAATCAACGGCTTCCAATATCGCCCCTGCAAGAATAGCCCCGGTGAAGTTGGCTTTACGACAGGTAGCTCCTGTGAGGTTAGCCCCGGTTAAATCAACGTTGCTGAAGTTGGCTTTGGTTAAGTTAGCTTGGCTTAGGTTGGCTTGTTTAAGATTCGCCCCTGTCAAGTTGGCTCGGTTTAAATTACTTTGCGCTAAGTTGCTACCTGCTAAATCAGCTCCCTGCAAATCTGCCCAAGCAAAGTCCCGCTTCCCTACCGCATACCGTTGTAGGAGTTCATTTACATCCATACTGCCCCCCGATTCTCCGCGATTTTGGCACAGGAGGCTTCAAGAGAGCGAGAAAGTGTAATTAAATTAATTTTGCTTGGCGGTAATCAACTGGCGAATCATCTGAGCCGTCGCAGGAGCGAGCAAAACGCCATTGCGGTAATGCCCTGTAGCCAGCAAAACGTTGCTGTAACCTGGCAGCGGCCCAATGATGGGGGCAGGACGTCCTTCCGGACGTGGGCGCAAACCAGACCAAGTTTTGAGTACAGTGGCTTTAGCTAAGGCAGGACAAAAGGCGATCGCTTGCTCCAAAACTATTTGCAATTGCGCTTCATCCGCCACCACTTCCTCACCAGCTGCAAATTCGACCGTTGCCCCCACCCAGCAATGATTCGAGCCTAAAGGCACAATATGCACATCGTTGCCTGTAATTACAGGTTGCTTTTCCAGAATATCTAGGGGTTGGTCGAGTTCCAGATGTAGCGCTTGGCCTAAAACTGGACGAATTTCTATTGATTCTTGGAGAGCCGCAGTTAGGGGTGTGGAGCCTAGCCCTGCCGCCACCACTAGCCAATCAATCTCAAAGTTTCCTGCTGTTGTTTGTAACTGAGAGCAAATCTGTGAATTGTTGGAGTCAGGGCTACAAGGGACGGTCTCTACAGCAGCATTAAAGTGAAACGTCACACCGTTGCGTTCGGCAGCCGTGACCAAGGCGTGTGTGAGAGCCACCGGATCGACTTGGCGATCGCGAGGTGAGTAGATGGCCGCGTTGATCGAATCTTGGTTAAGGAAGGGATACTGAGCTTGAAGCTGAGCTGTATCCAGAATCTCTAACTCCCAGCCTTGACTTTTCCGCGTTTCAGCCAAGGTTTGCCATTTAACGAGGTCTTCCTCGGCAAAACACAGCTTCAAAATACCGTTGCGATTCCAGGGAATGGTGCAGCCTGCAATCGCCTCTAGTTCCGGAATCAGAGTTTCGTACCGCTGCATACTGGCAAGCCGCAACTGCCAAGCTTTACCTTTCACTTTGTGGCTAATGATGCCCATCAGCACACCCAAGGCAGCTCCCGTTGCGGCTTGAGCCGGAATTTGGCGATCGAACACAGTGACCGTCAATCCTGGTATTTGGCTGAGTTCGTAGGCGATCGCAGCTCCCACGACCCCACAACCCACCACAGCAACACGACTCATAGATTTCGCTTCAAAATTAAGAGCCTAGGATGCCACATTCAAAACCCCTCTCCCACGGGAGAGGGGTTTGGGGAGAGATCTTTTTTCTAGCTGTTGGGCACGAGTTGGAAGAAAGCGTCAAAGTCTTTCAACGCTTCCGCATAGTTGCGAATCGCTTGACGATAATCGCCGTTCTGAGCCGCTTCATCGATTTCTTCTAGGTGAGTAAAAATGTCTTGAGCAGCTTGCCGCGCTTGCCCTTGAGCATCGGGCAGTAAGTTGCGAGCCAAATTTCCCATTCTGATCCGTAACTCTCCTAGAGGACCGTGAATAAAGCCGCGAACATCGATCCATTCACGATTTTCGATTAGAGTTGCCAACTCTGGCATCCGACCGCGAAGGGCAGTGATACCAGAGGCATAACTTTGGATGCGCTCGACTTGAGTGGGGCTGTAAGTCAGGGTTTTGGTGCTGGTGGGGCTACTGCAACTGACGAGAAACGCTGTGACGAAGGCCAGTGCTAGAGCCAAAATTGACCGATAGTGTCTCATAACTCTACTTGTTTACCACTTGCAAAATTAATTGCCTTGTTGATTAGAACCTATCCCAAAACTCAAATCAGTTTTTAGAGAGGCGCTTAGGGGGCGACCATTTATAATTTTCGTAAAGAAATATATCTCAAGACTGTACTCAAAGTCTTCTTCCTAAATAAAGACTGCGAGATCTTAAGGCAGCGATCGCCTAAATCTAACTAGCATCTCAATCCTAGCTAGGCTCAATGACTTTGACGACGTAGGAAAGGTAAGAGCACCTCATTCACCTTTTCATACCAGTCTTCTTGCGCATAGTGTCCCACCTCTTCTAGTTTTACTAGCTCTGCATCAGGAACCGCTTTAGTAAAGTTTTCGGCCATGCTAAACGGCAACCAAGGATCGGACATGCCCCAAGCTACCAAGATAGGCCGCTCCCAGTTAGCAAAGCCTGGCTCAATTTCTGCGGTGGCTGTTGGCAGTTGTAAGTTGCGTAGCGTATATAGCAGCGATCGCCCCGCATCCGAGCTTTTGAGAAAAGGCCGCCGATACACATCCAAATCTTTGTCAGCTACCTGGTAAGGCCCACCTCCTTCTAGCAACCGATCGACCAGCAAGGGGTCTTGCGTCATCATGTCACCCACCAAGGGTAATCCCATTTGTTGGATCTTCCAAGGCAGCTTTGCAGTGGTAGAGAGCGGCGTATTGAAAATAGCCAAGCGCTCGATTCGGTCAGGATTCTGTAAAGCGTAGCGGAGCCCTACGGCTCCCAAAAAACCTTGCACCACCAGGGAAAACCGTTCAACTTCCAGCGCTTGCACTAGGTCTGCCAAAGCACCGACAAAAGCATCAGGTGTGTAAGCAAAATCTCGCTTATCTGGCTTGGCAGAAAAGCCAAACCCAGGCCAATCTGGTGCGATCGCCCGGAAACCTTGCTCGGCTAAAGCAGGCAACACCTGCCGCCAACTGTAACTTTGGGAAGGAAAACTGTGCAGCAGCAGCACTGGCGGCTTATCCGTTGAGTTCATCGGGTTTGCTTCTCGGCAAAACCATTTCAACGGCCCTACTTCAACCAAACGCTCCTCAACTGCCACAGCTTTTCTCCCACAAGCTCAAGTGGTCTGAGCTTACCGCTGAACGGTAGCCTAAACAAGCTGACGTTCCTTGGAGATGCGCGCTTATCGAAACGCCTCCTAGCCTGCAAAGACTTTTGGTTTCCTCTATTTGTAAAAAAATATTAAAAATATGGCATGTAAAGCGTTTTGTAACTTTAGATACAGAAAATTTTGTTATATTGATTGAACAACCCATAAATGCTCAGATCGATTCATCTAATAGGAGAACTATTTATGTCTGCTCAAGATCAAGCTCGTGCTTTAATGATGCGCCATCACCACTTGATCAAAAATCGTCAGCAATCGATGCTGGGTCGTGCCGCGGCAGAAGTAGGGATGCCTGCTGAAGCATCAGAGTACTGGAACCATATTCAAGGCAAAGCTCATCCCTCTTTCCGAGCTTCCTACGATCGCAGTCACGCTTCCCTCAGTTAATTGACGCCAGACGGCTCTGTTTCCTGTTTATTTGGGCTTTTGTTGATTGTTTATATAAGTAGAAACACTTGGTTGAGGTCTAAGTTGATTAGCCTTCAGCTAGTGAGTTCCTATTAGAATGACTGCATCAAACTTAAAAAGGGCGCTTTCCTCGGTGGGAGAGCGCCCTTAAAACTGTTATAAATTGTAGCTGTAAAGCTGAGCACACAGACATGAATTCAGGAAGGCGATCGCTTCACTCAAAAGCCCGCATCAGAATTCTGCATTTATTAAGGCTGGTCTTGCAGAGCTTTCAAGTCATGCTCTACCATCAATTCCACCAACTCCTGAAAAGAATGCTGAGGCTGCCAGCCTAGTTGATTGCGGATTTTGTCGATACAGCCCATTAACTGGACAGGCTCATCAGGTCTGTAAAAGGCAGGATCAACCGAAACATAATCTTCCCAGTTCAAATTCACACAGCTAAAGGCGCATTCCACCAACTCACGCACGGAATGAGTTTCACCGCTAGCAATAATGTAGTCATCTGCTTCTTGCTGTTGCAGCATTAACCACATCGCATAGACGGCATCTTTGGCATAACACCAATCTCGTTTCGCATCAAGATTCCCCAGCTTCAGCTCATTTAGCAAGCCCAGTTTAACGAGGGCTGCTGCTCGCGTGATCTTGCGAAACACAAATTCTGCTCCCCGCCTGGGAGATTCATGCGTATACGTAATGCCGCAGCAAGTGTAGAGATTGTACTGCTGACGATAATTTACGCTCATCCAGTGAGCATAGGCTTTGGCTACCCCATAGGGATTCCGAGGCCGAAAAGCTGTGCGCTCTGTTTGCGGAGATTCATCCGGTTGCCCGAAGACTTCGCTACTAGAAGCTTGATAAAACCTAGCATCCGGTTTGCAGCGACGAATGGACTCTAGAAGCCGAGAAACGCCTAGCGCCGTATACTCAGCCGTCAAGGAAGGCTGGGTCCAAGAAGTAGGAATATAGCTTTGAGACGCAAGATTATAGATTTCGTCTGGTTGCGCTTCAATAATGGCATCCATCAAGGAGCACTGGTCTAGTAAGTCTCCAGAAAGGATTTTGATGTCATCGGAAAAATGACTAATACGACTAGAATTACCAGAACTAGAACGACGGACCAAGCCGAAAACTTGATATCCCTTAGTTAAAAGTAGCTCGGCAAGATAGGAACCGTCCTGTCCTGTAATGCCTGTGATTAGTGCAGATTTAGAAGACATAAATGAGGCGATTGCTGCTGTTTGTGCTTCAGAATACGAAGAGTGGAGCTGTATTGTTAGTAGCTACTAATCTATTACACAATCTGCAAGGTGCTTAAGTTCAAAGGCGGTAATCTTCATATTCCCTTGTTAAATGAGGGCTATAGCAGGGGTCATGTTTAATGAAGCTTTGCCATTTAGCTCTGAAATAAGCTAAATCTGGTTCGCAAACTTTCTCTTCCTTCGACTCATAATGGTATAGAGAAACGTGAGGCAAATATATGTTTCTATATCCTTGCTCTACCATCTTTAAACATATGTCTACGTCGTAATATTGATGGGTTAATTTTTCATCAAAGCCTCCAATTTGCTCATAAATTTCTCGCTTACACATGAGGCAAGCACCAGAAACAGCAGAGAAATTATTGATGGCTTGAATTTGAAACATATAACCTGAAGCTGTTGCAGGCAGATACTTGTGGTTACAGCCTACAGCATCACGAATGCCGACAATTAAGCCAGCATGTTGAATGGTGTCATCGTCATATCGCAATAAAGCTCCAACTGCGCCAATAGATTGTCTCTGTGCTTGTTCCAGCATGGCACCAATCCAATCTGGAGTAATCACTGCTGTATTGGCATTTAGAAATAGTAAATAGCTGCCTTGAGCTTGACGGGTTCCATAGCGGCTGAGGCTAGAACTAGAATAAGGCTTAGAAAGCTGATGATGTTTGAACTTTGTTGGTTCTTTAGCTTGCCACTGAGCAAGAAGGCGATTTGTATCTTGAGAAACAGTGCGATCGCTAACAACAATCACTTCATAGTTTGGATAAGTACTTTTTGCAAAAATAGATGTTAGACAGTTTTTAATAAAAGTTTGGTGCTCACTGGTTACTGGAATGATAATACTAACTGGATATTGCTCTGGTAGCTGATAACGAACATGATAAATTCCTAAAAAGCCAGGTGCATCTAAAACTTTTCCAGGCTCTCCACGCCGCTCAATCGATTCTTCTAGGGCTTTTTGAGCTGCAATGTAAGCGTAAGGTTTGACACCTTCCTCACCAGTGGCTGTAGATTCGGGATGGATTCTCCAGCAGTAAAGCACCTTGGGAATATGAAAGACTTGATTCGTTTTTTCAGTAAATCGTAGGACTAAATCATAATCTTGGCTGCCTTCATAACCCACACGGAAGCCACCGATTTGATCGAGTAAAGAGCGCCGATAAACTCCTAAGTGACAGGTGTACATGCGAGACAAAAAGGAGTCTGGACACCAGTCAGGTTTAAAGGCAGGTTCTAGCAGTTGGCCTTGCTCATTCAGCTTATTTTCATCTGAGTAGATCATGTCTGCTTCAGGATGCTGATTGAGCAACAGAGCTACTTCATATAAAGCATCTGGCGTTAGCAAATCATCATGATCAAGAAGTGCTACAAACTCTCCTGTGGCTATTTCTAAGGCTGAATTAGAGGAATGAGAAATGTGGCCATTTTCGCTTCTAAAGACCACTTTAATCCTGGGATCTTGAGCAGCATATTCTGCCAAAATCTCTTTTACATGAGGCTGTGTAGAGGCATCATCGGCAATGCACAATTCCCAATAAGGATAAATCTGGTCAATAACTGAGGCGATCGCCTCTCGCAAAAAAGTTTCTGGCGTGTTGAAAACGGGCATCAGCACGCTAATGGTTGGCTGATAACGAAACACCTCGAATGTCTCAGCCATTTTGGTTAGGTCAGCTGCTCGCGGAAAGTTCTTATTCAGCCATTGCTGATAAGTAGGGTTAGCGCTCAGAGGCACTTCTACGGCAGGTTGCTGCGATTCAGCCAAAAGTGAGGTGCTAGCAAGCTTGAAATGAAGCTTCCTAAAAATTCTCGCTAGGACCGGATTCAAGCCTTCAGTTTTGAGCAGGAAGAGTAGGCGGGGAACTCGCTCTAGCACACGTTTAGAACGTAGTACAGAATTTTTTAGCATTGGTCTAACCTCTGCATTTGGTTTATTCCTTCGTCAGGATTTCTTGTAGCTTGGCAGTAAATGCTTCCTTAGAACCTTCTGCTTCGATCCTGCGTAAAATATTAAACCTCAGTTTCTCCCATAACTCAGCGTCGGTATATAACTGGACGCACTTTTGAGCAAACTCATTAGGGTCGTCTGCAACTAGCAACTCTATGCCGTCTTGCCAACCTAGCTGAGCGGCAATCAGTGAGGTCGTGACCACTGGCAGTCCATGAGAAGCGGCCTCATAGATTTTCAAGGGAATTCCGGCAGCAAAGCGAGTGGGGACAACAAAGAGACGAGCGCGGTTGTAATAGCTCTCCAAGTTATTCACTCGGCCCATCACCTGGATGTGGTCATTAGCTAGGTTGAAAACCTTTTCAGAGCTGTTAAACCCAACAATTTTGAACTTTAAGTCTCCGTCTAGCTGCGCTTGAATTTGTGGAAATACTTGATTGGCAAACCAAATCACTGAGTCTGCATTGGGACTGAAATCATCATGAATAGCCCCAACAAATAAAATGTCAGACCGTTGCTTAAAGGAATTTTCAGTGGGACGTAAAGCTACTGTGTGGCTCAATGTATGAACGGTAGGAAATCCACACTCAGCAAATTTCTTACTTTCCGGTTCTGAAACCGAAATAACTGAGCTAACGCCTGCGGCTAACTTGACTTCATCTTGAATTAAAGTGTCAATCTCAGCTTCAGAAACTTCTTGGCCATTCAATCGGCGATAAGCCACTTCACGTAAGGAGAAGAGCGCTTCAGCATCGTAAATAACTTTGGTACTGCTGAATAGTTCAGGATGCCCTGTGAAGATGGGTTGAAAGATTTGCATGTTGTGAGGACGGCTAATAATGATGGCCTCATAGTAGCCAGCTCGTTGCTGCAAAAATTCTGCCAGCTTGGGCCTACCGTGCTCGGTCATCACCTCTACGACTTTAGGGATGTCCCGATAAACTGTATCCCAGTCTCCTTCATCAATTAGATCATTGAGAGGATAAAAAGTGACAGTGTAACCTAGCTCAATTAGAGATAGAAGAATTTCTCTGGCTCTGGGATAACCAGCACCTAAGAAGGCATGGGGAACTCGGTCATCAATGAAAAGGACACGGGGCTGCTTGTTAGCTGTGGTGCGAGCCAACAAGATATTAGCGGGGTCTGGTAAGTGGTGGGTTTGCAAGCGATCGCGATGATTGTTGACAAAAATCTCACGATTTTTAGCCTGTAACTGTAAAGCAGCATCACTTGATTTTGAACTAGCAAATTCGAAGTGTAGGATTACCGCATCGGGGTCGTAAACTACACGTTTGCCTGAGCGCCATAATCGTAAACAGTAATCTGCTTCTTCGTAGTAGGCAGGCTTGTAATCTTCGTCGAAGCCCCCCATTTGCAAAAAGAGTTCTCGACTAGTGAGGAGAAATGCGCCAGAGCAATAATCTACGTCGCGCCCAAACATATACTCGGGAGCAAACGGAGAGTCGCCTCGGCCATAGCCTAAACAAGAGCCATCTTGCCAGATAATACTTCCAGCTTCTTGCAAGCTACCATCAAGCAGCAAAATCTTGCCACCTACAGCGCCAATGTCCTCTGCACTCTCAATCGTTTTAACCGCAGAGGCAATGCTGCCGGGGAGGACTTGGGCATCATTGTTCAGGAATAATATGTATTTTCCTTGAGCGACTTTAGCGGCTTGATTACTTGCTAATAAGAAGTGATGATTTTCACTATTGCGAATAATCCTGGCACCTTGAATGCGATCCAGGAGCACGCTAGTGTCATCAGAAGAAGCATTGTCAACGATGACAACTTCAAAGGAGTTATAAAAGTTTTCGGATAAAGACCGTAAGCACTGGAAAGTTAGCTCGGCTCTATTATATAAAACTAAAATAACTGTAACTAAGGGAGTTTGGCTGGTAGGAAGGTGTAGCTTTGCTCCTGATGCTAAAAAGCTCTTTAAGACATGCTTGTATGTAGTGGTTATAGTCTGTTTGTGGCGTTCTAACTCTAAAGGAACGACTGCTTTTGGTGCGGACTGAGTCGTTGAACCCAAATTTAATCCAGGAAGATTCTCGATCGCGAATTTGAACTCTTCGGAGGGTTCAACCCGCAACGTTTTCTTAAGGTTCATCCAGCGATCACGCAATTTCCAGAACTTGCTGGTTTGCATGGCCGCAATAACGGTCTGGGAGTATTCCAAGCGGCCATGAGTTTGTTGGAGCTGCGATTGTAACTGATCTAAATCAGTTTCTAGCTGTTGAATTTGGGTCTGCGATCGCTGCTTTTCTGCCTCAGCGTCTCGGATTTGAGCCTGCGATCGCACGAGTTCTACTTGAGCTTCTTGAAGCTGAGCTTGGGCCTGCTCTAGTTCAGCGTAAGTGGCTTGTTGTGCTTGTAATCGGCTGAGTTCTGCCTGAGCTTCCTGAAGCTGAGCTTGGGACTGTTCCCACTGAGCATAAGTCTCGTGTAGATGTGTCTGCGATCGCTCTAACTCTGCTTGGGATTGCTCAAGTTCTGCCTGAGTTTGGCGTAGTTGTGCTTGGGACTGTTCCCACTGAGCATAAGTCTCGTGTAGATGTGCCTGCGATCGCTCTAACTCTGCTTGGGATTGCTCAAGTTCTGCCTGAGTTTGGCGTAGTTGTGCTTGGGACTGTTCCCACTGAGCATAAGTCTCGTGTAGATGTGCCTGCGATCGCTCTAACTCTGCTTGGGATTGCTCAAGTTCTGCCTGAGTTTGGCGTAGTTGTGCTTGGGACTGTTCCCACTGAGCATAAGTCTCGTGTAGATGTGCCTGCGATCGCTCCCATTCTCCGTAGGTGTGATGCATCTGAGCTTGCGACTGCTCTAGCTCAATTCGTAACTGCTGTAGCTGAAGTTTTGATTCACTTAGCTGCTCCGTCAACGTAGAACACCTTTGAACCAAAGCTGAGTTTCTACCCTCTAGGGAAAGCGGATATGCTTTCAAAACAAACTGTAAAGTATCTGATTCTTCTGCTTGCTCAACGATTTGTAACGTGCTTTCGTCAAACTCTTCTCTCACTACCTGAGGGATGAGAGGGGACGGAAAGAAAACCGGAAGTTTTGTGCGCTCAAGACAATCTACAAAATATCCCGTATCTTCAAACAATTTTTTGACTGTTTCATGGGTAAAAAATCTAAGATGAGTATCATCCAGGATGCCAAGCTGGCTATATTCAAATCTCCCTTTTAAGAGTGCTAGTCGAATTGCTCCATGACTAATGTTTGGAATCGAAGCAACAATATAGCCATCTGGTTTTAAGAGCTGGATTGTCGCTTTTAGTAATTGCCAAGGATTTCGGAGGTGCTCTAAGACATCTCCAAAAACAGCTACGTCAAACTTCTTTTCAGGCAGAATCTCAGCTAGAGAAACTAGATCTAAATCGGCGACAATAACCTGTTCACAATAATTTTCAGCCGTTTTTGCCGCTTCTGGGTTAACTTCAATTCCTGTGACTTTGCAGCCTCTCTTCGAAAGAAATTGAGCTAAGTATCCTGTGGCACAGCCAAAATCTATAACATGTTTATTGTTGCCAATTAACTGCAACATCTTTTTGTGGCTGTTGTTCTCATCCAAAGCTTCTTCAGTGATCCCTTTCACAGCAGGATAATCTTTCGCCCAACCACTACTCATATAACCTATCACCTTAATTCTTTTAAGATATGAATTTTATGACACAACGACAGGTAGCTTTTTCTGAATAACGCTAACAGCCATTGGTTGATCAACTAAGGCATAAATCTGCTTACCTGTATTGGGAGGTAGTACTTGAAAAACTAGAGCATTATCGATCCAATCAAAAGTGATTGATGAATAGTTTTCTGAGCCTGCCACAGTCAAACTATAAGAGCCTGTTCTCAATGGCAATTTAAAGCGAAACTTGATCTTTAATTCCTCTCCTGCCTCTAGTTTGCCAATGCGTAAATCTTCCTCAAAGGTGTTACTACCGATAATTTCATTGCCATTTTTGTCGCATATATAAAAGCCAACAACACAACCCTGGAGGGGCTCATATACCTTCAATCCGATCAGCAAAGTTACTTCTTCGTTAAAGCCAAGGATAGGAACTTCACCAGCGTATTCTTCAAATTGATCTAACAACTTTATTTCTTCGATCAAAGCTTTGCGATTACCGCGACGCGCTGCTTTCTTCTTGGTACTTTCATTAGCCTCAATTACACTTTCGCTCTCAACCGGAGTACTGCATTCCCTGACTGATTCCACTTCAGGTGGAACCTCTGTAGCTGGTGAGTTATCAAGGTCGGAAGGAAGATCATCTGACCTTAGCTCAGGCTTATCTGGAGCTAGATTCAGCTCCAGCTCAGTCACCAGCTTCATGTAGTCGATAATGACTTGATTAGGAGAACCTGAGGTGTACATCTTGCCATCATGAACCATAATGGCTGAGCTACATAAAGTTTTGATGGCACTGGCATCATGAGAAACGAATAGTGTTGTGATGCCAGATTCCATAAGAGCTCTCATGCGGCGGATACACCGATGCTGAAAGACAATATCTCCCACCGCCAGCGCTTCATCAACAATTAAAATATCAGGGTCAACGTTAACAGCTACTGCAAATGCCAAGCGTACAAACATACCACTAGAGTATGTTTTGACAGGTTGATCAATAAACTCACCAATGTCTGCAAATCTAGCAATTTCATCAAATTTGTCTTCGATTTCCTTCTGACTCAACCCTAGAAGTCGACCATTAAAAAAAACATTTTGTCGGCCTGTGAATTCTGGATTAAATCCACTCCCCAGTTCTAAGAGAGCTGAAATGCGACCATTGACTTGCACAGCTCCGGTTGTTGGAGTCAGTGTCCCAGCAATAATTTGGAGCAATGTACTTTTACCAGAGCCATTGCGCCCGACCACGCCTAAAGTTTCGCCTTTAGGAACTTCAAAACTAATATCCTGTAGGGCCCAGAATTCCTCAGCTTTGCTCTTGCCGGGCAACAAAATCTCTTGCAGTCGGGCTACTGGATGAGGATATTTCTTAAAGCATTTAGAAACATTTTTGACTGAAATTGCAATTTCATTCATCGGGATGAGGGCTGCAAAAGCTACGAAAAGGGTTAGTTAGGTTGGGTACTTTGGAAAGCTGCTTAAGCTTTAAGCGGCCTTAAAGGACATCTGCGAAAGCTGGACGTAGCCTCTGGTAACACCACAGACCTCCCAAAAAAACGACCAGAGACACCAGTGAAGCAGTGCCCCATTCACCCCAGTGATGGACTTCTCCGACTAGGACTAAATCTCGGTAAACCTCAACGATCGCAGTGAAGGGATTTAGCCAAAAAATCCAAGCTCGCCATTGTTCGGGAATAGCAGAGGCTGGATAGATAATGGGTGTTACGTAAAACCAGAGATTGAGGATCACTGCCAGCGTTTGAGGGATGTCTCGCAGAAAAACGGTGAAGCCAGCAAACAGGTACCCCAACCCTGCTGTTAATAGCAGTTGAGGGATCCAAACCAGTGGTAATAGCCATAACGTGCTATGTATCGTCTGAGAAGTTATGGCAACCATCAAGATTAAGGCCATCAGGCCCAAGGTACTCTCCAAGAAGAGGGATAGAACTGGAACCAACGGTAACAGCGCTAGAGGAAAGACGACCTTTTTGACTAGGTTAGGTTGAGTAATCACTGACGCTGCACCTTGGGCGACCCCAGTGGAAAAGGGAATCCAAGGAAGTAGCCCTGCGAACAACCAAAGGCCGAAGGTTAAATTGTTGTCAGGTAATCCTTGTATGCTCAGCTTGACCTTGAGGACAATTGAGAAAACATACGTGTAAATTAGTAGCTGAGAAATTTGGTTCAGCAAAGGCCACAAATTTCCCAAAACAGAACCTTTGTAGCGAGCTTCTAGATCTCGTTGCACCAGTGCTTTAAGCAGGTCTAGCTTGGCCCACCACTTGGGGGCAATTGGTAACCAACGAGCTAGGTTGCTAACTCGTCGAACTACTCCTTTCATTGGTCTGATCAACTTTCACGTCCTCACCCACTGCCTACACACCAAACATTGCTCAGCTCAAGGCTCTCGGTCTGTTTATGTTGCTAACTACGAAGCAATCTGCATTAGATCAAGATCGAATCCGTAATTCACTTCTTACCTATGAAGGTAGATCAAACGTCTGAGTTCCTGTCGCTGCGTGAAACACAGGGCTGGATAATTTGATCTAGGTTCTTGTAGCCTTGATCTGTGGTCCCGATAACATACCTTAAGTTAAGATTTTATTCAAATTCTGCCTTAAGTACATCTAAAATTCTGAGGCCGAGTATGGGCTTGGTGATGCAATTACGCTAAGGCTTGCTGGAGAACCTGCTGAATGACTTGACGCTGCTCCGTGTCATAGCCCCAGCGATCTAAAAAGCTTTGGTATGGGCCTTGGCCAGCAGTGATGCTATGGATCAAGCTTTGGCCTTTGACTTGCACTGCGGGTAATTGTAGTAGCCGAATTAAGCGCTCAGTGCGCGATCGCACGCGGTCAGACTCTTGGGCAGTCGCTTCATTTTGCTGGCGGCGATGGAATACGGCCATTGCAGCAGACATCGCTAAGTTCTTGATCAGCAACTCAGCCACTATTTCTGGGGCAGAGCGCAGAGCCGTCAGAACTGCTGTATCCGGATTATCTGCTATGGTTCCGGAATCGGTGAGATAAGTTACGAAAAAGCCACGAGCCCCTGCTTCGCTGCTGACTAAAGCGGCGATCGCCCGCTCTACTTCTGCGGCTGACAGGGTACCCTGTTCCATATGAGCTAATAGCGATTGTGTCAGGGCGATCGCTTGCTCAAACGTCATTCCTTCGGGAACTGTAAACACAGATGTCATTGTTTTGAGCGAATCTCTGAGTATGATGATACTCAACTATGGCAATTATCTCTTCTAAACAACAGCCATCGGAACCAGATCGGCGAACGGAAGGTAAGCCCCGTTCTCGTCAGGTTGCTGTTAGTAGTGGTCCCCTCTTGGCCACTGCCACGCCAGAGTCGCTGGTGCAGCCTGAAGCTTGTCCTGAAGAAGCTGGCAAGCAGGAAGAACGGTTACGACCTCAGTGCCTGTCTGAGTATGTCGGGCAGAAAGATCTCAAGGAAGTGTTGGCGATCGCGATTCAAGCGGCCAAGGCTCGCGCCGAGACCTTAGATCACTTGTTGCTCTACGGGCCACCTGGCTTGGGCAAAACCACGATGTCGCTGATTTTGGCATCAGAGATGGGAGTCGCTTGCAAAATCACCAGTGCCCCCGCTTTAGAGCGTCCACGTGACATTGTAGGGCTGTTAATCAATTTGCAGCCTGGAGATATTCTATTTATAGATGAAATTCATCGCTTGCCTAGGGTGACAGAAGAGATTCTCTATCCAGCAATGGAAGATTTTCGGCTAGATGTCACGGTGGGCAAAGGCCAGAGTGCCCGAACTCGTAGCATTCCGCTGCCACCCTTTACCTTGATCGGCGCTACGACACGAGTTGGCGCGTTAACTTCTCCGCTGCGCGATCGCTTCGGTCTGATTCAACGACTGCGCTTCTACGAATTGGATGAGTTGACTGAAATTGTGCGTCGAACCGGTCTGATTCTTCGCACGGATATTACCGATGAAGGGGCGGCTGAAATTGCTCGCCGTTCTCGGGGGACGCCACGAATTGCCAATCGACTGCTGAAGCGAGTGCGTGACTATGTAGAGGTCAAGGCAGCAGGCACTGTCACTCAGGCGATCGCGGCTGAAGCTCTGGAACTCTACAACGTCGATCCTTGTGGCCTTGACTGGACCGACCGTCGCCTACTCAGTGTCATGATTGAGCACTTCAATGGTGGCCCTGTTGGGTTAGACACGATGGCTGCTGCGACTGGGGAGGACTCCCAAACTATTGAAGAAGTTTATGAGCCATACCTGCTGCAAATTGGCTACCTAAATCGCACATCTCGGGGTCGCATCGCCACCACTGCCGCTTGGAAGCACCTAGGTTATACTCCTCCCGATAGCCAGCTTCCCCTGTTATCCTGAGCCTTTCATCTCCAAGGAAATCCAAGGAAAAGTTATGTTGAATTTCATCAAGAGAGCCAAGAATCTAGTTCCCAGTTCATCCACATCCCTGGCATCCCCTGAGCAAAATTCAGCATCTCCGACCAATCCATCTGCTTCTGCCCTCGCAGAACCGGGCCTAAAACTGGACTCAGTTAATCCTGGTCAAGTTGCAATTTTAGCGAATATCGATCCGGTAGATAGTCAAGGGCCTGAAGTGGAACAGAAGAGTTTTGCCAAAATCAACCGAGAACTCATTGCCAACAACTATTTGACCGGAACAGGTATTGAGATTGGGGCCTTAAATCATCCCCTTTATGTACCCAGCAACGCTCAGGTCAAATATGTAGATAGAATGTCGGTCCCAGATTTGAGAACTCACTATCCTGAGTTGAATGCGGTAAATTTGGTCGAAGTTGACATTATTGACAACGGGGAATCCCTCACAACTATTGCTGAGGCGAGCCAAGACTTTGTCATTGCCAATCACTTTATTGAGCATTGCCAGAATACGATCGCATCGCTGTGTAGCATGCTGCGGGTGCTAAAAATCGGTGGAGTGTTGTATCTCGCTATTCCAGATAAGCGTTATACGTTTGACTGCGATCGCGCTGTGACCCCAGTTGAACACATCCTGAGGGATTATGAAGAAGGGCCAGAGTGGTCTAGAAGGCACCACTTTGAGGAGTGGACCCGAATCGTCAACAAAATCCAGGATGATCACGAGGCCGAAGTACAAACCAGTCACCTGATGGCGATCGACTACAGCATTCACTATCACGTTTGGACCCAAACAGAATTTCTAGACCTACTTCTGACGATGAAAAAGACGCTAAATCTAGCGTTTGAACTAGAATTATTTTGTAAAAATGGCGATGAGATGATCGTGATTCTGCGAAGGTCTGAAGCGTAAGTTTCAGAGCCCAGAGTTACGAAGAATTGCCACAAGAATTGCTACAAAGTTTACAGAGTCAGTCGAGAGCTACCTCAATGCGATTAATATTGGCTTTGCTGTGCGGGCTATGGATCGGCATCGCTACTTGGTTGGGTAGCGGGGATTTACCAACAGCTCAGGCTGCTACATTGTCTGCATCTAGGCCCGCTCTGGAGATGCCGACGCAGGATGTGCAGGCAGAAGTTAATGATTTGTTTCAGCGGGCGTTTGCTGCTACTAACGTCGGTGACTTTGCAACGGCTGAAACTTACTGGACTCAAATTCTTGATCGCCTGCCCAACAATGCCGCAGCTTGGAGTAATCGTGGCAATGCTAGGGTTAGCCAAAACAAGCTTGAGTCTGCGATCGCAGACTACAACAAATCAATGGAGTTGGCTCCAGACGCTCCAGACCCTTATTTGAATCGGGGCACGGCTTTAGAAGGGTTAGGACGCTGGGAAGACGCGATCGCAGACTACAACCACGTTTTAGAACTGGACCCCAATGATCCAGCGGCCTTTAACAATCGAGGCAATGCTGAAGCAGGGCTAGGCCAGTGGGAAAGGGCGATCGCAGATTATCGCCATGCTGCTGATTTAGCACCAGACTACGCCTTTGCACGAGCCAATTATGCCCTAGCAGCCTATCAAGCAGGCCAAACCGACGAAGCGATCCGTACGATGCGGAACTTGGTGCGGAAGTATCCTAAATTTGCTGATATGCGAGCAGCCCTGACTGCGGCCCTATGGGTGCAAGGCAAGCAGGGTGAAGCTGAGAGTCAGTGGGTTTCAGCAGTGGGTCTAGATTCCCGCTATAAGGACATTCAATGGGTTACGACAGTCCGACGTTGGCCACCCGCAATGGCGACAGCATTAGAAAAGTTTTTGTCTTTGAACTAAAAACTTTTTTGTCAGCTCGTCACGTTACTATGAACCCATCAGCTGGCGGATGGTGTCAGGAGTGAGTTGCTCAACCTGCTCAAAAACCGCGATCGCCCCTGCTTGTTTCAGTGTTGTAGCGTAAGCTTCTCGGGGCTCTGGGGTAGTTTGGACATGAGGCGGTAAAACCCCAACTGCCAGCCAAGTGCGATCGGGTTGAATTTGCTGGGCTTTAGCGATCGTTTGCATGTCTGCAACGGTGTCCCCCACGTAAAAAACAGGCGTTGTTGCTGTAGCGGAGCCTTGGGTTTCCCAGTGCTCCACGGTTTTTAATAACCCAGTGGGGTCAGGCTTTCCGGGGGCATCTTCCATCGCCACAAGTAACGGTGACTTTAACCCCATGCGGGCTTGGAGAACATAGGTTGCGGAAATTCTGGTGGCACCGCTGAAAAAGCCCCAGCCGATATTGGCTTGGCTTAACTGCTCAATGTAAGCCGCACTCATCAGCAAAGGCTCTTGGCAAATATAGCCAGTCAAATGGTTGGGGTCTGGACCACGATAGCGACTCTGGAAAAATGCCACTATTTCTTCGTAGGCACAGTCCAGTTCATTTTGCCCTTGAGTTTGAGAATAGCGACGAATTAGCTCTTGTGAAGCCTCCCAATCGTTATTCCAGATGCCTTCTGACTTGAGGGCATCCATATCCTCCGAAGAAGGGCGATAAGCTCCCTGGGTAAAGTGCTCGACGGTGTCTGCTAAGGCGCGACG
Source organism: Trichocoleus desertorum AS-A10 (assembly GCF_039962155.1). Lineage (NCBI taxonomy): Bacteria > Bacillati > Cyanobacteriota > Cyanophyceae > Leptolyngbyales > Trichocoleusaceae > Trichocoleus > Trichocoleus desertorum. The sequence goes on from NZ_JAMPKN010000003.1 coordinate 224,132, forward strand.
GTATGAGCCACTCACGTCCCGCACGACGCCGTCAATGTCGAATACCACAATGGCATTGAATGCTGCTTCAGATGCTTGAGTCAATGATTCGCGCCTCCTAAGGTCAAGTCCCTGCAAGATATCTTGTCAGATACGGGGGACAGTAAGGTAAGATGATCGTTTGTGGAGTTACGCAAATAGTTTAAGGCTGCCTGCTGGAGGTTTGATTGTCGAAGTTTATCTTAAAGATTCTCTGGTTAGAAGAGAACGTTGCTCTTGCGGTTGATCAGGTTGTTGGTAAAGGTACCAGCCCTCTGACTTCTTACTTTTTCTGGCCTCGTAATGATGCTTGGGAACAACTCAAGAACGAACTGGAAGCCAAGCACTGGATTGCTGAAACCGATCGCGTCGAGCTACTCAACAAAGCGACCGAAGTGATTAACTACTGGCAAGAGGAAGGCAGACGCCGTCCCATGTCGGAGGCTCAATCTAAGTTTCCTGAAGTTACTTTTACAGGTAGCGCCTGATTTTTATCGGCTCCTGACTCTTTGGCGCAGCTTAAATCCGTCCAGCACCAACATGGATGGAAAGCGCCTTTTTTTGTGGAAAAAATTCTTGGAGCCGAACTGTGGTGTTTGGTCATGCATCCACAGTCAGCATTAATTGGCCTGTATCAACGTGCCAGAGCTTGATGGTCCTATCATCACCTCCAGTGGCTAATAGTTGACCCTTAGGACTAAAGGCGATCGCGACTACAGGCCACACATGACCCCCCTGGGTATTTTGTAGAACCTTGAAAAAGTGTTCTAAGGCCACCAGCAAATTAGTGCGGCTAGTTGGGTGAAATAGATCGAGCAATCTCCACAGCTTGATTGAGCAATTTAACTGCTTCTTTGGTTTGCCCTGCCTTGGCGTACTGACGAGCGATCGCACTCAGGGCTTCAGCTTTGAGCACCTTACCAAACTCATCTACGCCCATTTGAGCAGCGGTGTTACGTGCCTGAGTAAATTGTTTTGACTCAGTGTATTCACGAGCAATCATCAGCAACAGGCGATCGCGATAAGCAAGGCTATAAGCGCTGGCCTGTAAGCGTTCCTGCATGATTGACTGTGTCGCCTGGGCTTTCCAGTTGAGGTGTAGAGTCGCTTGTCTTGCCCATTCCAAATTGCCAGACTCGATCGCTCTTTCGAGAATGTCGTAAATGACTTCAGCTTTGTTTTGATACCCAAGCTCCTCAATTGTTTCGGCTATCTGAAGTGCTTTAGTATATTGCCCGATTGACATGTATTGCTGAACAATTACAAGCAGCGCCTCGTCTCGATGCCCCCTGTCAAGGCTGTTGGCAAACTGAAGGGCCGATTCAAACTGGCCTGCTTCGGCATAGAAAGCTACGATAAGTGGTGTTAACGTTCCATAGTTAACATAAGATCTATAATCAACCTCAGCAATATCACCAGCGGGTAAATCGATTTTGCCATCTCGCACCATCTGAGCGATTTCGATCGCTCGATCTACTTGTTGTATGTTTAGATAGCCCTTGATAATTCCAGTAAGTGCAGAATTTGCTTCAGAACCATCTTCAACTTTTAAGTTCAGAGCCGCTTTTAGACTTGATAGCGCTTCGTCAAGAAGTTTCGTTGCCTCTACGTCTTTCTTGAGCGATCCGTAAATATTAGCGATCGCAGCTAATTTATCAGCGCGCTTAATCGGTGATGGAATTCTTTGTACAAGCGCAGATATCTCCTGCAAAGCCTGGAAAACCTCATCGTTAATATCTAAGTTTTGTCCAGTAAGTTTTTCCGCCCTACAAAGATCGAGAATTGGTTTCAGCTCCCCTGGGCTTAAAGTATTTCCAATTACCCATCCTGCATTCCGACCAAGTAACTTTGATTTCCTGAAACACTCAAAAAGAGTGCGTTGCGCTTTCTCTTCAGGAGATTGATTGTTCAAAGAGTGATCTTCCGTCGGCTCAATTTTTGAAGCTAAGTTTTGAAACCGATTTGCCTGCTCAAGGTCTCTTGTTTCTTTGTAATGGTTAGCTAAAGCAAGCCAGATTGTTCTAGCTTCGTTAAATTCTTTAGTTCTAAAGTAGAAATCAGCTAATCTCCGCTGGATTGCAATCTTTAATTTGACCAAGCCTGGTTCGTTTGGAAGATTGCTGTCCGACATGATACCCGCAATATATGAAAAATATTGATCGCCAAAAGCGGTTGCAACTTGAAAGGCTGTATCATATCGGCCTACTTGAGCATGTTTGAGGGATGCTACTGCAATCCAAGTTGTAGGGTAACTCCTACTAGAACCAGAGGGTTCTGGCTCGCAATATTTAGTTGCCTTCAGAATGCTTCGAGCCTGGGAAAATATCTCTGAGCTTTTAATCTTTTGTCCGACAAATGCATACTGACCTGCAACACCAGCCAAAAGTCTAAGTTTGGGGCAAGGCTCTACTAGTGATTGATTAAGAGATAAAGAGTCTTCTAGTAGATCAATAGCCTGGTTTTTTTGCCCGATAGTGGCATAATCCCCAGCAAGAGAAATTAACAGCTCAGCTTCGGCGAGAGCTAACTCAGCCTTTTCTTGTGAAAGTGCGATCGCACTTGGATGAATTAAGTTCAGTAATGGAGCTAATACAAGCGAGGATAAAATAAGCCGAAGTCTCATCTCTAATGCCCCTACTGAATCTTAATTAATTTGTTGAGCCTTTCTAGATTCAAGCTTGAGGTAGAAATTTCTCTAACGAAACCTTGAAAATAACTTCAGAAAAGCTTGGTTCGGCAACAGTCTAGCAGCGCAACATAGAAGGAATTTTGTGATTTTATGTGCCTTTGGTGAAGCTCTTATCAAGATTAGTAAATTGCGTAAAAAAACTCCCTCTAGCGCAAGACCAAAGGGAGTTAAGACTGAAAAGTATTTAAGGCTCGATTAAAGCTGCACCACACCACCTGCGGCTTGCAGACGGGCTCGGGCCCGCTTGAGAGCTTGGGTGGCTTGAATTTGTTCTTGACGGGTACCGTTTTGTACTTGGTTGACGCGAGCTTCTGCTTCCGAGTAGGCAGCGCGAGCTTTGTCTAGGTCGATCGCTTCACCGCGTTCTGCACCATTCACCAAAATAGTGACTTCATCGGCTTCGATCTCTGCGAAACCACCCATCAGGGCGATCGCGACCCAATCCTTACCAGGACGGACGCGCATCACGCCAGTTTCCAAGGCGGTGAGTAGGGGAGCATGGCCGCTCAGGATGCCCAATTGCCCAGTAGTGCTAGGCAAAACAACTTCCTCAGCCGTAGAATCCCAAACAGTTTTGTCTGGGGCAATTACACGTACAGTTAATGTCATAGGTTTCTCCAGGGCTAGGGAATAAGAGTGGGGGACTCAAGGCCAAAGAAGCAAAATTTGGATTCGTAGCTCCTCACCTCGCGTCCCTTACCTCTCATCTCGTTGCTATTTGCCGTCTGCCTTCATTTTTTCGGCTTTGGCGATCGCTTCGTTGATGTCTCCTACCAGGTAGAAGGCTTGCTCAGGAAGCGCATCCAACTCGCCACCCAGAATCATCTGGAAGCCTTTAATCGTATTCTCGATCGAGACATACTTACCAGGAGAACCTGTAAACACTTCTGCGACGAAGAAGGGCTGAGACAAGAAACGCTCAATCTTACGAGCCCGCGCTACGATCACCCGGTCGTCTTCAGACAATTCATCCAAACCGAGAATGGCAATGATGTCTTGCAGTTCTTTGTAGCGCTGTAGCGTCGACTGGACTGCACGAGCGGTGTTGTAGTGCTCATCTCCAACAATGCTGGGTTGAAGCATTGTGGAGGTAGAGTCGAGAGGATCTACCGCAGGGTAAATACCTTTGGAAGCGAGACCCCGTGAAAGTACGGTGGTTCCATCCAAGTGAGCAAAGGTGGTTGCAGGTGCTGGGTCGGTCAAGTCGTCCGCAGGCACATAAACCGCTTGAATCGAAGTAATCGAACCTTCGGTGGTAGAGGTAATCCGCTCTTGCAGGTCACCTACGTCAGTACCGAGCGTGGGCTGGTATCCTACCGCAGAAGGCATCCGACCCAACAGCGCTGATACTTCAGAACCCGCTTGAACGAAACGGAAAATATTGTCGATGAACAGCAGTACGTCTTGCTTGTTGACATCGCGGAAGTACTCAGCCATCGTCAAAGCAGTCAGACCAACCCGCATTCTAGCTCCGGGTGGTTCGTTCATCTGACCGTACACAAGAGCAATCTTAGAATCGTTGAGGTTGTCCTTCTTGATAACCCCGGATTCCATCATTTCGTTGTAGAGGTCATTCCCTTCGCGGGTGCGCTCGCCTACACCACCAAATACGGACACTCCCCCATGCTGGGTAGCGATGTTGTTGATCAATTCCATCATGATGACGGTCTTGCCTACACCAGCACCACCAAATAGACCAATCTTGCCACCCCGACGGTAGGGGGTCAGCAGGTCGATCACTTTGATTCCGGTTTCAAATACGGAGGGTGTTGTCTCCAAGTCGGTTAACTTGGGAGCGGCACGGTGGATGGGGAAAGTTTCTTGAGTATCAACTGGGCCTTTGTTGTCAATGGGCTCACCCAGCACGTTAAAAATTCGGCCTAGGGTAGGAGCACCGACGGGCACGCTGATGGGAGCGCCTGTGTCAACGGCTTCCATTCCACGCACCAAGCCATCGGTGGAACTCATGGCGACGGCACGAACTTGGTTGTCGCCTAGAAGCTGCTGCACTTCGCAAGTAATAGCAACGTCTTGTCCCGCTGCATTTTTACCTTCGATCTTTAAAGCGTTATAGATCCTCGGCATCTTACCGTTAGGAAATCTAACGTCTAAAACGGGACCGATGACTTGGGAAACGTAACCAACATTTGTCTTTTCTGCCGTGGTGACCATGCTCGCGCCTATGTTGTGAACAGCTATTTCGAGTACTTAAGGACAGTCTTAAAAGTCGCCATCCTCCAGCTTATCACTGAAGGGGAATCGTAAATCTTTTTGAAGTTGGACTCAGTTTCACACTTCTATAGCCGTCCTAAATGCTTCATAAGTTTATCGGATTGTGAGAGGTACACTCTTCACAACCCAATTGGGATTGCTATATCAAAATTGAAGTTGTAAATGCGATCGCTCTGCAACGGTCAGGAGCAAATTCTGATTGAGAGCGGGATGGAGTTACAGAAACGATTGTTCGGTAATAGCGTTCAGCAAAGGTGTTCAATAACAAGTTGTTCAGTAACGAGGATTAAGTTTAGGGTTGGCGATCGCGCTTTCGCCCTCTTAGCCAAGCTCCAATTCCCAATACGCCCAATCCCAGCAGACTGCCAACAGAACTGGATTCAGGAATTACAGTCGGGTTAGTCGTTGGAAAGAGGTTGCCGTAAATTTGCACATTGATATCTGATGACTTATTCCAGCCACCCCGCCCTGATAAACCACTAGCGCCATAAGTTCCTGGTAGACCCAGGTTATTGGAGTTCCAGGTGCCAACATAATCTGGCGTACCCTGCTTAATCCGCAGTAGCCGATAGAAATCATCTGCTCCTGCTGAGGGGGAGCCACTTAAAGCAGCATTGGATGCATGAAGGACAGGAAAGACATTCCAAGTGTCTAGGCTAGTAAAGCCATTGCCATCGACAAAGAACTGGTACAGTTGGCCTCCCTCAATCGCCCAATTGAGACCCGTAAAATCTATTTGCCAAATCTTACGGTATAGCTGAACTGGTTCTGCCCAATAGTTTCCACCATCCACATAGGTGACTTGAGAAATCTTAATCTGGGGGTCAGAACCATTGGTTGGTCCACTGTGGACTGTGCTCAATCCAGCTGCTCCTGAGTCTACCTGACCACCCCATAAGGTGAAGCTCTGCCAGAAGTTATTAGGAATCGTTGCTGCTGTATTCGCAACTCCAATCACTGCCCACACTCGCAAGGTGTCAACTAGATACTTTTGTCCTGCGATGCCAAACGAAAAGTCGTCGCCCAAGGGGTAAGAGTAGCCAGAGCCTATGCGATCGGCAAATCCCCAACTAATATTGCTACGGTCTGGATCAAAGGCAGGATGATTGGGGGCTGTATTATTGATGTTTTCGTTGGGTAATCCCCGGTCGAATAGTAAGGTTGCCTGAGCATCAGAACCAAAGCCCGTTGCTAGCGCTAGTGCTAGGAATAGAGATTGAAGGGCTGTACCTGTAGAGATCCCCATAAAATTCATGGTTCTCGAAAATGCATGATGGGGTTGGAAGTGGCCCAACCGAACTCTTTCCGCGACTGGGTAAAGCTGGCTAGGAAAGCTATAACTAACTGTGGCTAAACCAACTAACTGTAGATCAACTGAATCTGCTTAGGTTGCGATCGCAAGTACAAACTCTAAACCGAACTTCCAATGTTAAGTTGGCATGTCCTGATTTAAGAGCCCTAGTGTCCCTACGTAGAATTATCCAAAAAAATACATTCCAACTCTGATTGTAAAGGGTGAATGAATTTAAGCTTAGGTTGGATAAAAAGCTTTGGTAGCTAAGGCTACAAGGCTGAAACCTGATTTTTGATCATTCAGACCTATACGAATATTCAGGATTGAATTTCTGAATCAGCCAGTAAAAACACGGTATGTAGGACTTGATACAAAATTTAATTTTGCCCGTTTTTAGTCAAGAGCCAGATAAGAGGCTAAAAGCAGCACGAGCGCTTTAAGTGCATCAGCTCGAAACGATTAACACACAGGGATAGTAGCGATCGCCTATCGGTAAGACTGCAACCAGCAACAAATTTTAAGTTCGGGAACCCGTACAGCCGAATCAGTTGCAATCGTATCTGACCTTGGGTAGATTAGCACTCAGGGATGGAGAGTGCTAACGCCTCAATCCCCCGGATCAGATCGACCTATGACTGTGGACAAAAGCTTAGTGCTACAGCATGGGTTACGACATTTCAGGTTTGGCTTGACTAGACTGGGCCTGCCGAAATTGAACTGGATCTAAACCTGTAGTGTGGAGAATTTTTTATGGCAGCTGTATCTCTAAGCGTTTCTACCGTTAAGCCTTTGGGCGATCGCGTATTTGTTAAAGTCAGCGCGGCTGAAGAAAAAACCGCAGGTGGCATCCTTCTGCCTGACAACGCTAAGGAGAAGCCTCAGGTTGGAGAAGTTGTCCAAGTAGGTCCTGGCAAGCGTAACGACGATGGTGCTCGTCAGGAACTCGAAGTACAAATTGGGGACAAAGTACTGTACTCCAAGTATGCAGGGACCGACATAAAATTGGGTACCGAAGAGTACGTATTGCTCTCTGAGAAAGATATTCTCGCGATTGTTTCATAGTTTAGAAATCATTAGCCATTAACTGCTGAGGGTTGAACAAAGCTGCATCCTAAAGCTGGCACGAGTTAATTGCTAATTGCTAAACGCCAAAGCTTTCAAGATTCCATCTAATTCGTTGTCCTCATTACTGAACTTAAATCCTATGGCTAAGCGCATCATTTACAACGAAAACGCTCGTCGTGCTCTAGAAAAAGGCATGGACATCCTGGCTGAAGCTGTGGCTGTCACCTTGGGTCCCAAAGGCCGCAACGTAGTTCTAGAGAAGAAGTTCGGCGCACCCCAAATCGTCAACGATGGTGTCACGATCGCCAAAGAAATTGAACTTGAAGATCACGTTGAGAACACTGGCGTTTCCTTGATTCGCCAAGCTGCTTCTAAGACCAACGATGCAGCGGGTGATGGTACTACTACTGCAACCGTGCTGGCTCACGCCATCGTCAAGGAAGGTCTGCGTAACGTGGCTGCGGGTTCCAATGCGATTTCCCTCAAGCGCGGTATCGACAAAGGTACAGGCTTCTTGGTGGACAGAATTAGAGAGCACGCTCGCCCTGTTGAAGATTCCAAGGCGATCGCGCAAGTCGGTGCCATCTCTGCGGGTAACGACGATGAAGTTGGCCAAATGATTGCCAACGCAATGGATAAGGTGGGCAAGGAAGGCGTGATTTCCCTAGAAGAAGGGAAGTCCATGACCACCGAACTAGAAATCACCGAAGGGATGCGCTTTGATAAAGGCTATATCTCTCCCTACTTCGCTACCGACACCGAGCGGATGGAAGCAGTTCTAGATGAGCCTTTCATCTTGATCACCGACAAGAAAATTGCTTTGGTGCAAGATTTGGTGCCCGTACTAGAGCAAGTGGCTCGTGCTGGTCGCCCCTTGGTCATCATTGCAGAAGACATCGAGAAAGAAGCGCTCGCAACTTTGGTTGTGAACCGTCTACGTGGTGTTCTAAACGTTGCGGCTGTTAAAGCTCCTGGCTTTGGCGATCGCCGTAAGGCCATGCTCGAAGACATCGCTGTTCTAACTGGTGGTCAACTGATTACCGAAGATGCAGGTCTGAAACTAGATAGCACCAAGCTAGATAGCCTAGGTCGCGCTCGTCGCATCACCTTGACCAAAGACACCACCACCATCGTCGCTGAAGGCAACGAAGCTCAAGTCAAAGCTCGTGTTGAGCAAATCCGCCGTCAAATGGAAGAAACTGATTCTTCTTACGACAAAGAGAAGCTGCAAGAGCGTTTGGCTAAGCTAGCAGGTGGCGTTGCAGTCATCAAAGTCGGCGCAGCGACCGAAACCGAAATGAAGGATCGTAAGCTCCGCTTGGAAGACGCGATCAACGCAACCAAGGCTGCGGTTGAAGAAGGCATCGTTCCTGGTGGTGGCACCACCTTGGCTCACCTCTCTCCTCAACTAGAAGAGTGGGCAAACGGCAACCTCAAGGGTGAAGAACTCACAGGTGCTTTGATTGTGGCTCGCGCCCTAGCTGCTCCCCTAAAGCGCATTGCTGAGAACGCAGGCCAAAACGGTGCGGTCATTGCTGAGCGCGTCAAAGAGAAGGACTTCAACGTCGGCTTCAACGCCGCCACCAACGAATTCGTTGACATGTTTGAAGCTGGTATCGTTGACCCCGCGAAAGTGACTCGTTCCGCTCTGCAAAACGCAGCTTCCATCGCTGGCATGGTGCTAACCACCGAGTGCATTGTGGTTGACAAGCCTGAGCCTAAGGATGGCGCTCCTGCTGGTGCTGGTGCTGGCATGGGCGGCGGCGACTTCGACTACTAAGTCTTTCGCCAATCATTTAAGTCAATTAGTCCCAAGGGTAGGAGTTGGTCATGTACCGCTCCTACCTTTTCTTTTGCAGTTTTTTAGCAACCAAAGTGATCGCGATCGCCCGCATCAAAGCTAGGCTGCTAGTTACCCATATAAGGCTCGCCGGACAACAGGAAGACTAGGAACATACTTATCCAGGCTAGAGCCACCAAATAGATTAGAAGCGCTAAAGAATTTAGTAACAACTGCGATACGCTCTGCCACACCTCCCGCTTCTGCCTCACTGTTGTGATGACCTTCAGAACTCCTGTAATGATTAGTGGAAGAGTCGCGAGTGCTGCTAGAAGCAAGCCACAGAAAAGAGCGAGAGCTGGGAAGAAGGGTATTTTATGGAACGCAGCAGACGCCAACATTATTAAACTAGCCACAACCAGCAAACTGGCACAAGCAAGTTCTCCGATCAGGCATTTTTTATTCAATTTTGCTTGCCTCTGGCCCCTAAGAGCGCCTTTGACAATTAATACCCCATGCAATCCTGGCGATCCTATTAGTATGCCTACAAAGAAGATATTGTGTTGAGCTGCGATCGCTGCTAAAAGCAAACCACAGAGAAAACCGAGGGCTGGGAGGAACGGTCTTAGCTTGGACACAAAAGACCTCAGCATCATTAAACTAGCCAAAACAAGCAAACTAACACAGCCAAGCGCTACATTTAGGCTTTGTCTACCCGTTTTGGTTTGTCTGTGAGACCTGGATCTAATCCACCCCATCTAACTGCTACGTCAACCCTACTCAGAATTCCTCAAATTACTATTCATATTTGAAACAGAGAGTGATTGTTTGTACTAATCAAAGGGATGATCGTTACTAGACCATCCCTTCAAACGCCACAGCAATACCTACTGCTTATTAGTAAGACGATGGGATGTTCTGAGTCATATCTTTTTCGGGCAGGTGTCGTTCTCGCTTATCTATATCTGTTATCAGCTTTATTTTGCTTTTTTCGACTTCTAGGTTAATCATTAATCGACCACTAGTCATTTGCATCGCTGTAATACAGAAAAGTGTAGAAACCCACAGTATGCAGATAGCAGCTATGGACTGCCAATCAAATAGCCCAAGCTTAGAACTTTGACTAATCTCTTTCTTTTGGGCCAGTTGTAGTTCTCTATCAGTTGACAATGCTTGCTTTGAAAGTAAATGTTTGGGCTCTAAAGTGGGGGCGATCGCGTCAGAATTCTTCTCGGCCTTTTTCGATGCAAGGCCATTAGCTGCCACCTTTAGAATCTGGGCCATAAACTTGTTCATTTTCAACTCCACAATTGAACAAGTTCTTCGCAGCCTGTGTAACGGCTAACCTGTCAACATTTTTCTGTGCTATACAAACAAAAGATCAGCATTCAGGCTATTCATTATCGAAAATATTTGAAATTGGACACCTTTTGGTATACACATGTGAGAGTCAAAAGTTAGACTCTTGTTATGCTTGAGTGTATAGGTACCTAAATCCAGGCGTACAACTAAATACTGCGATCGCTTCAGAGCAATGGACTTTGAAGAAAACTTTCCCATGGTGTTTAGTGCACACAGCCAGAGACCTTATCTTCGATAAGGTCTCTGGCTGTGTAGATTGATAGAGATTGAAGACTTAAATTCTCAGTAATATCTAATAGCGATCGCGTCAGAATTCTTCTCGGCTTTTTCGATGCAAGGCCATTAGCTGCTACCTTTAGAATATGAGCCATAAGCTTGTTCATTTTCAACTCCACAATTGAGCAAGCTCACTCTGCCTGTATAACGGCTAACCTGTCAACATTTTTCCGTGACATACAAACAAAAGATTGCATTCAGCTCAAAAGAAGCTTTAGATTACGGGCCAAGAAATATACAAAGCTGACACTATTTCCTTCACTAATAAGCTTTGTAGACGGTGTGGCAGTTAATGCGTTTTATTAGCTTTTATCAGCTCTTCATATAAAGCCGATGAATTTATTGACAGCATTTATCCAGGAATTGATCGCCCCACACAAAGCAGGGCAATCATTTAATTAGAACCAAATTTTTGTTTGGCTTGCTCGTAGACTTCGACCGTGATTTGGTTGATGCCTGCCTCTTGAGCAAACTTCTCGATTTTTTTGCGGGCAGCTGGACGAACAAAGAAAGGAATCTCTTTGAGACGGGCTTCTGCGTCGGCGGTCCACTGAATTGCATCACTCATCGTCTGTATCTCCCATCGGCTCATTGATTTGGGCTTTGCGCCATTTTTAGAGCGTAGACTTGCCTGGAACAGATGGCAAGAAAAAATCCAGACTTAAATTATTTTTATACCGTAAAGTTACCGAGCTCAGCCGACAGAGTGAAAAAGCCGCTAGCTTTAGGCTTGAAGCACCCTAGTATAAAAAATTACAACTCATTATTCTTGGTTTGCGGTTCTATTTTTAATTGGCTAAGTAATTTTAGGGATGACATAGCTTCATCAAAAATTTAGATTTGTGTCGTTAGTGTGAAGTTGACTCCAAAAAGTGTGAAATCAGTCAGAATAGTGCTGAATTACCAGGGTGCTGAAGCTATATCCGTTATCTTGAAAGCCGTTGCGCTAGAACAACGGCCTTCCTTCCCTCAGTTGTGTGCGCTCTGAAGTAATGATCACCTCTGATCACACGAATTCTGTTACCAATAACGTCTACTCGTTCGCGCCGAACGATTGCAGATAATCCGAGTCCAGTCGTAAGGTTAAGCGCTAATTGATGATGTTCGATTGTTGATGGAATTTTTGGTTTAAGTTTTTCTCATTCAAATTAAGGCGATCGCCCCAACTCAATTTAGCTGTACCAGCTATACCAGTCTTCCTTTCTGCATTTTGTGGAAACACTGTTTCCGCTGGCTTTAGTCTTGGCATTGTTCTCTATCCAGTTAAATAAATATCCCTCTGAGCCCTGCTCAGATAGTCACTTGGGCTGACAACATTCACACTGCTTTGGAATTCAACTTTGCCTAACTCCACGCGACATCGTAGAGGAGGCAATCAGATGGCACGTCAAACGACACTGCAACAGCAATCTGCTCAAAGCCAGCTTGTGGCTCAGCGTTCTCGCACCGCTCGCTTTTGGCGGTCCTTTTATCGAGGAGCCTTTGTACTTTCGGTCCTTGGTTTCACCTTACAACCGGGTGCAATGCAAGTTGCCGATGCAGCCACCAATGCTCAACTGCCGCTATCTACGAAAGGATCTCGGATTGTGGATGCTAGCGGTCAGCCAGTCCTGTTACGAGGAATCAACTGGTTTGGCATCGAAACTGAAACCCATGCACCACATGGTCTGTGGGTGCGAGATTACAAAGAAATGCTGGCTCAAATCAAAAGCCAGGGTTATAACCTAATTCGCCTACCTTACTCGGTGCAATCGTTGCGATCGAGCACTGTACAAGGGGTTGATTTCAGCATCGGCAGCAATCGCGAGCTGCAAGGCAAAACTCCCCTGCAAATTATGGATTTGGTGATTCAAGAAGCCAATCGTCAAGGATTGCTGGTGCTCCTCGACAGTCATCGACTCAACGATCAGCAAATCCCTGAACTTTGGTATGGAGATGGCTTTACCGAAGCGGACTGGATCGACACTTGGAAAATGCTGGCCACCCGCTACAAGAACCAGTCGAACGTGATTGGTGCTGACTTGAAAAACGAACCGCACGGTCGGGCGAGCTGGGGCACAAATGACCCTGCAACTGATTGGCGACTAGCGGCAGAACGAGCGGGTAAAGCGATTCAGGCGATCGCACCGCATTGGTTAATTGTGGTAGAGGGTGTCGAGAAAAACGTCGCAGGACAACAACTTGCTAACCATTGGTGGGGCGCTAACTTAGAAGGCGTGAAGAATAACCCGGTACGTTTACCTGTGGCCAACAAGCTAGTGTATTCTCCGCACGAGTATGGTCCTGGTGTTTTCAACCAAGCTTGGTTCTCTGATCCAACTTTCCCCAACAACCTGCCAACCCGTTGGGAAACTGGATTCCACTACATTGCCACTCAAGGAATTGCGCCCATCTTGGTTGGGGAGTTTGGCGGGCGACAAGTCGATAGCACCTCCAAAGAGGGGATTTGGCAACGCAAATTTGTTGAGTTTATTAACCAGAAAAATCTCAGCTTTACCTACTGGAGCTGGAACCCCAACAGTGGTGATACGGGTGGCATTCTGCAAGATGACTGGCGCACTGTTAATGCTGCTAAGCAACAACTTTTAGGTTCGTTGCTCTCACTGGCCACTGGTGTGGTTGGTTCTACCACCAATCAGATTGGCAGCACGATTCCCAGTCCTACGCCCAGCCCAACTCCTACCCCTAGCCCGACTCCCGTACCCAGCCCCAGTCCGAGCCCAACCCCCAGCCCAGCTCCTGCTCCCAGTCCAAGTCCATCTCCAACGCCTACTCCCACACCTACGACTTCCACTGCACTGAAAGCAGAAGCGATTATGCAATCCGATTGGGCTTCTGGCTTTTGTACCAATCTGCGTGTGACCAACTCTGGCACAACGAATAGTAGCTCTAACTGGCAAGTCACCTTCCAGATGAATCAAGCCGCGATCGCCAATAGCTGGAATGGCAATTTGGTGAAGCAAAGCACAGGTTATGTCGCCACGGCTCCAGATTGGGCCAGAGTCATTGCGCCAAACCAAACCCTAGAGATGGGTTTCTGCGCCAACAAACTCGGCACCGACTATAAACCCACTCAAGTAACGGTGAAATAACCAGCGATCGCAATTTGTGCTTCCACTTTTCTCTAGCCAGTAATTGAGTTGCCACGTGCAACATTGTGAGGGCGAATCCCCATTCGCCCCTACCTGCACCTTCACTTGGATTCATTATGCAGAAATTATTTGTTCGGTTGACTATGGCTGCAACTGCTTTACTAGTCACTGCTCCAGCGATCGCCCAAGACAACGCCCCTCGTCCAGCAGCCACAACCAACCCCAGCTCGGATACTCCCGTTTGCTACATGGAAACCGACAGCAACCAACTAATCAACTTAGAAAACTTGTGTGGGCAGCGATCGCCCCAACCTACGGTGGCTGCTTTTAACTGCAACAGCACCGCCCGTGGCAACTACATCAACAGTAACTCCGGAGGTGGCTCAGTCTACGTCCCAGCAGATGTTCGCAAAGGAGAGGCTTACGAACGGCAGAGCCAATGTGGCTAGTTGCAAGCGATCGCTAGAAGCCTTAACTGTTGGGCGTGGTAGAGTCCGACGTCACAATTGCTTTAACTTCTTGCAACAGCGCATCCTGCTCCTGCTTGAGAGCTTCTAGCCGATGCACAATTTCCGTCAGTCTTTGCTGCTTCGATTCAGCTTCTTGCTTTGGACCCGGAGCCAGAACTGCCTGAAATGACTTAGTACTAAAACCAAACAACCATTGGCTGAGCTGCCAAGGCGATCGCAGTAAAGCTAATCCTGCCCGTTGAATTAACTGGGCGATCGCACTAAACAATCCTTGTAACAGTACCAACAACACCAGCAGCAACCCAACTGCAATCAAAGGATGCTGAATTAGCCAAGCCCACAACCGATGCTCCGCCATCCACTGCTGCATCGCCCCACCCAAGGCATTTTGCATCGCGTCAGTCATACCACTACTCAAGCTCTCAGTTTGCTGCACTGTGCCTTCTAGTAAGCTTTTGGCTTGTTCAACTGCATAAGTGATAGACATTTGTGCTTGTTGAGCTGTAGTACTCACAGCATCTGCCGCTCTAACTCTAGCCTGCTCAGCATGCGTCAGAACCTGGTTCGTTGTAGCCCGCAAAGTATTGGAAATAGGATTGAGACCATCAATCTTGATCGTCACCACTCTATTTAGATACGACTGAATAAGACGCCTTACCTTGCCAAGCTACCAACCCAGACCATAACCTGGGGACCTATGAACCAAATTCTTAGAAAACCGACACAGATAGATACAGTCTTACCGTTTGATTCAATGTTTAACTGTTAAGCTCAAAGTCTTTCAAAAACTTTTGGAGGGAGCCTGAGGGACGCAACCGTCCCTCAGCGGGGGTTTGGGGGCAAGTGCCCCCAAGCATTTACTGTTGTTATGCAGCAACAGACTACAAACTCAGGTCAGTCACTGCACCCACACTACTCGAAGCCACCAACTTCGCATACTTCGCCAAAACCCCCTTCGTATATCGAGGCGCACGAGGTTGCCAATTTGCCCGACGCTGCGCCAACTCCTCATCCGACACATTTAGTTGCAACAGCCGCGCATCCGCATCAATGGTAATGGTGTCGCCTTCTTGAACTAGGGCGATCGCACCTCCCACAGCCGCCTCAGGTGCAACGTGACCCACAACCATCCCGTAAGTGCCACCCGAAAAGCGACCATCTGTAATCAGACCTACCGAGTCACCCAACCCAGCCCCGATAATGGCTGAGGTAGGAGCCAGCATTTCTCGCATCCCAGGGCCACCCTTCGGACCCTCGTAGCGGATGACAATTACATCTCCTGCTTGGATTTGCTTCGCCAGAATCGCTTTCAAACATTCTTCTTCGGACTCAAACACCCGTGCAGGGCCAGTGATGCGGCGGTTCTTCACCCCAGTTAGCTTCGCTACAGAACCTTCAGTCGCTAAGTTGCCTTTGAGGATACCCAAGTGGCCTTGAGGATACATGGGATTGTTCCAGGGACGAATCACATCTTGGTCAACGCGAGGTTCAGCCGGGATTTCAGCCAGGACTTCAGCCAGAGTTTGCCCAGTCACAGTCAGCGCATCCCCATGTAGCAGGCCATGCTCCAACAGCATTTTCATCACTTGAGGGATACCGCCCGCCTGGTGCAAATCGGTGGCGACGTATCGACCAGAGGGTTTGAGGTCACACAAGACGGGTACGCGGCCTCGGATGGTTTCAAAGTCGTCAATCGTGAGTTTAACGCCGATGGCATGGGCGATCGCGAGTAAGTGCAGCACCGCGTTAGTAGAACCACCCACAGCCATGATTACCGAGATCGCATTCTCAAAGGCTTTGCGAGTCAGGATTTGCTGAGGCAGAATTTGCTTGCGAATGGCATCGACCAAAACAAAAGCTGACTTTTCAGCACTTTCCGCTTTTTCCGCATCTTCAGCCGCCATCGTAGAAGAGTAGATCAAGCTCATGCCCATCGCTTCGATCGCGGAAGACATGGTGTTAGCTGTGTACATACCGCCGCAAGAACCTGCACCAGGGCAAGCTTTGCGTTCTACTTCTAGCAGTTCGTCTTGGCTGATCTTGCCAGCACTGTACTCGCCCACCGCTTCAAAGGCGCTAACCACGGTTAGATCTTTGCCGTTGTGATGCCCTGGCTTAATCGTGCCGCCATACACAAAAACAGCCGGAATATTCATGCGGGCGATCGCAATCATGGCACCTGGCATGTTTTTGTCGCAGCCGCCCACGGCCAACACACCATCCATGCTTTGGCCCATACAGGCCGTCTCAATCGAGTCAGCGATCACTTCGCGGGAAACCAGGGAGTACTTCATCCCTTCGGTTCCCATCGAAATACCGTCACTAATAGTAATGGTGCCAAACATCTGAGGCATCGCCCCAGCCATTTTTACCCCGGTTTCTGCCCGCTTTGCCAAATCGTTTAGGCCCATATTGCACGGGGTAATCGTGCTATAACCGTTAGCGACCCCTACAATGGGTTTGGTAAAGTCATCATCGCCAAATCCAACTGCCCGAAGCATGGCACGATTAGGCGATCGCTGGACACCTTGAGTTACGACTTGGCTTCTAACGTTATCAGGCATTCTTCTTTCCTGTAAAAGCTGTGAGGATTCGGTTCATTGCTTTCTCTGATTTTGTCAGAATGCAAGACTATTGGTGATGTTGTTTATCGTCAGAGTAATGACCCAATCGCTGGCCTGATTTTTCTCTGACCCTTTTCAGAAAAGACTAATTGCCATCGTCATCAGTGGCGAAACAAGTGGCCATCGCCTCGTCCGCTCGGAAAATTAAACTCTTAAGAATTAAAAGGAATGATGCACCTTGTATCCATTAAGGCACTCTAAAGCTAGTGACAGCAAAAGCGGACTAAGATGACCTGGGTGCCTATGGATTTACTCAAGCGGTATGCAGCAGGCGAGCGAGATTTTCGCAGTGCCAATTTAGCAGGTGCAGATTTAGTCAAAGCCGATCTAAGTGAGGCGAATCTGCGAGGAGCTAATTTGAGCGGTGCCAAGCTGCTGGGTGCTTCCTTAATTGGCACAAATCTGAGAGAAGCCAATCTTCGCAATGCGAATTTACAAGCAAACTTGCAAGAAGCAAATCTCACAGGCGCTGACCTCACGGGTGTGGATTTACGAGAAGCCAAGTTGCAGACTGCCAATCTGCGGGGGGCCAACCTCACTAACGCGATTTGTGTGGCGGCTGATTTCAGTGAGGCGAGTTTGAGTGAAGCAAACTTACGCGGCGCTGATCTAAGTCGAGCCAAATTGGCAGAGGCGGCTTTGAATCGGGCCAACTTAACTGATGCGATTCTCAACGGAGCGATGTTAGAAGCGGCCAATCTCACCAATGCCATTTTGCAAGGGGCCGCCTTAGAGCTAGCTAACCTCACCAACGCCATTATAAATGGAGCCATTTTAGAGTTGGCTAACCTGCAAGGGGCGCACCTCAGCCGTGCCCGCTTAAGCGGAGCCACCTTGATCAAGGCAAACTTGTCAGGAGCAAATCTGAGAGGCGCGAATTTGAGTTGGACTACCTTACGAGGGGCCAACCTCAGTCGCGCCAATCTTTACCGAGCCAACCTGAGTTGGGCTAACCTCAGCGAAGGTAATTTGCAGGAAGCGATTTTGATCGATGCCAAACTCAATCAGGTGAATTTCCGTAACACTAGCTTAGTCGGAGCCATCATGCCTAACGGTAGAACCTATGAGTAGGTTTTGGCCAAATTAAACTGAGCGATCGCCCCTACTTGAGTGGATCGTGGCCCCAGTTCATTAGGGAGTAACGCCAGCGAGTCTGCTCAATATCCCCCGACGGGTGTTGAGCTAAGTGGCGGTGGACATAGCTGATCACTCGCTTCATTTGGGACAAATCACCTTCGCCATAGTCTGCTTGGGATTTGCTAAGCAGCTCAACGATGTGTTTACCAGATTGATGACCGATGGATTCATGTCCTGATTCTTTCTGACCTACCGCTTTTGATTCTTCAGTTTGTAGCCAAGAGTGAAGTTCGCGAGCCGTCATGTTGACAGTTTGCTTAAACTCTTCAACCACTGATTTAGCATCTGTAGTCATTTTTAGTCCTCCGCTTTTTCGAGGGCTTCGGGTTTGTGAGCCGCTTGTTTGCCAGTTTTGTCACTTTCGACTAAATACTCAGGATGCTCCTGAGAGGCTGCAACATGATGCCCTTTGATTTCAGTTGGAGCAGTAAGCTTTTGCTTGACCTCACCTTGGGTTGTTCCCTGAGAGGTCTTCCATTCCACTGAATCGCCCTGCTTAAATTGTTCTGTCATTGCAGTTACCTCGTTTAATCAGTTGCTGAGTTAAGTGATTTTTTAGCTGTAGTTTGGTTTCTTCCGAGAAACTAACTAGCTTTTTAACTATTTGTTAAGTTATGTAAATATAGCCATAAATAACTCTGTCGAAATATGGATCAAGCACCAGTCTGTCAGTTGCGTCTTAAGTAGGACGTCACTTTGGCGATCGCCTAACCAAGCTCCAAAGAACCTTCAGATCCGGTACCTAGCTTGATTAAGAGATCTCAGTAGCAAGGATTATGCCAACTTCATGAATTTAGAGTAGACTCATCTCATTTCAAGCCAAATATTGTTAGTAAAAGTGTGATCTCTGCCTAATCGGAAAGTAGTGTGTAACCACGAACCAAGAAGGTAGGATCAATTAATTTCATCACTATTAAGACGCATAAAAGTTTGTCAGGCTCTACTGATTAGAAGGGCAGCCTAGTGTAAATAGCTGCTATATCAGCAAGCAGCGATCGCTAGCTAAACCGGGATTTGCCTAGAGTTAGGCCCTGACCCTAAGCTGGTTTGAGCAAAAACTCATGGATGAGTGCACCTAGCTGACTTGCTTACTTACAGAATTGCGAGAGGAAATCCTATGGATGCCGCTGAACTGCTGAAACGTTATGCAGCAGGGGAAAGAAATTTTCAAGATGTCAACTTGATGCGAGCATCTTTGAGCGAGGTCAACCTTTGCGGGATAGATTTGACAGGAGCGAACTTATTCGAAGCCAACTTAAGTGGGGCCAACTTGGGAGGAGCGAATTTGAGTCAAGCCAACTTAACGAATGCGACTCTGATTGGTGCCAACTTGATTCGGGTCAACTTTCGCGAAGCCAGCTTGAAGGGAGCGCAGTCGGGTGAAGCCAACTTTCGAGGTGCCATTCTGCAAAATACCAATTTGAGTGAAGCCAATATGGGCGGCGCTAGCTTAATTGAGGCAGATTTGCATGAAGCGAATCTTAGTCGCACCAAGCTAGTAGAAGCAGCACTCAACGGCTCCAACCTGAGTAACACCAACATGACTCATGTCAACCTCAGTCGTGCCTGCTTAGACCGTGCCAATCTCGCTCATAGTATTTTGACCGGTGCCATTTTAGACGCGGCAAAACTTAGTGAAGTAAATTTGAGCAAAGCAGATTTGACAGGAGCGAATCTTCGAGTGGCTCAACTAAAGCAGGCAAACCTCAGAAATGCCAACTTGAGCTGGGCCACTCTCCGGGGTGCCAACTTAAGTAACGTTAACTTGTATCGCGCCAACCTCAGCTGGACAAACTTAACTGAAGCGACCTTAACAGATGCCATGTTGATGGATGCCAACCTGAGACGGGCAACGTTAATTGACACAGACCTAAAAAACGCTAATTTGAGTGGAGCAGTGATGCCTGATGGCACGATTCACAACTAGATAAAGCTTTGTGCTAATAGGCGTTAATTCAGTGTAGCTAAGTCAATTTACCTAACTGAGCAGTAGTATTTTGGGTGTTTCCTAGAGCGAAAAGGTTATAACAGTGGAGGCCGCTTGCTGGCAGCGTAGAAGAAATCGTGAGCTAGCAAACGGTTAGAAGTGAAACGCTTGAAGCAGGAGTCTTGCCCCCATGAAAGGGATCGCGATCGCAGCACTTTTTTCGTCAGCGTTCCTCTTACCTCCGCCCCAGGTGAAGGCCATTGAGCTGAAAGCTTTACCGCAACTTGCAGTTTCTACCTCCATTGCTCAGGTTGCCTATCCTGCTACTCCTTTGGTGAATGCTCCACGCAACATTACAGTGTTGGGGCAAGGACAGGTAACGGCTCCAGCGGATATAGCTCGGCTGGAGATTCAAGTAATCACTCGTAATCCGTTTGGTGCAGATGCAGGAGCGCCAAATCAGTTGGCAGTGGGTAATCGACCGCTACAACCTGCGGTCCTACAACCGGTAGTCACAGCGTTACAAGCCATCGGTGTTCCAGCCGAGGCCATCACAGTGCAAGTAACTTCTAGCGAAAGCGCTGACGTAATTGTTTTACTCGAAAAGCCAACTCGTCCCCGGGTCCAAGAAGTGGTTTTAACCGTGAACAATGCAGCCCAGAAAACCAATCGTCTTGCCGTTCAAAGCATTGGGGCGGAGTATGCTGTCAGAAACTGTAAGCCTTTAGAAAATGCTTCCCGGCGAGCCGCTTTAAGCGATGCCCAAGATCGTCTGCGAGCTTTAGCAACAGCAGTGCGAGTTCGGCTCGGAGCCGTTTTGCAAATTACAGAATTGCCTGTCCTAGGCTCGCCCTCTGCTTTTTCTAAATGCGGTTCTAAGGTGGGGGGGCCTGCCAATCCTCTCAGTCCTCCCAGTACAGGTGCACCTCCCTACGATCCTGCGGCCTCTACAGAGGTAAGAGTTTTGAGCCAGATCAGCATCACTTACACAATCGAGTAATTTCAGGCACTAGCCTTGGTAGACAGCTTTGCTCAAAATTTGCTCAAACTCAGGTGAGCTGGGACTCAAGGATGTTGAAGCTGTATAACGCTTTGTGTCAATAGATACATTTATTTTGAACTTGTTTTTGGTTTGGGCAGTTTAAACCTATTACCCGCCCAGAGCGATCGCGAGGTCATAGTATGAATGCGGATGAATTACTGAAACGTTATGCAGCAGGGGAAAGAGACTTTAGGGGCCTCAATCTGATTGGGGTAAACCTGGAAAGAGCAAATCTGGCAGGTGCTAACTTTACAGGTGCCTCGTTTGCGTCTGCCAACCTGAGTCGGGCTTCCTTAACGGGTGCAAACTTAGATGGGGCATTTTTCTATTCAGCAGATTTGAGTTTCGCCAAACTGGGGTACACCCGATTAACGAATGCAGACTTAACCAAAGCCAATCTCAAAGGGGCATTTCTCGTTAAAGCAGACTTAACAGGCGCTAAAGTGAGCGGAGCCATCCTGACAGCAGTTAACTTACGAGCCGCGAACTTGCAAGAAGTTAACCTCTGTGGAGCCGATTTGCGAAATATCAATCTTCGCTCCGCTAATCTCAGCAAGGCGAATCTTAGCTGGGCTAACTTGACCGGGGCACGGCTGAGTGGCGCTGCTCTCAATGGTGCGTTACTTAATGGCGTTAAACTCAGTGCCGCCTTTTTGAATGGTGTGGATTTGAATGGAATTGACTTAGATGGCGTGAATCTAAGTGCTGCCAAGCTAGGCGGAGCCAATCTGAATGGAGCCACCCTCACAGCCGCAAACTTGAGTGCAACCCAATTACGAGTTGCGAGTTTGATTCGAGTGAACTTACATGCTGCTAATTTGAGTGAAGCAGATTTACGCCGAGCCAACTTAAGCGAAGCAACTCTGAGTAAAGCAGACCTCAGTGCTGCGGATTTGACTGAAGCAGACTTAACGGGCGCAAACCTGAATGCAGCGAATCTCTGCGAAGCCAACTTAACCGCAGCTAGTTTTTACCGCGCTTACCTCTGGGGGGCTAAGCTGATGCAAGCAAACCTGTGGCAAACTAACCTGGCAGAAGCGAGCCTCCGAGGAGCAGATATCGCTGATACCAACCAAGCCGAAGCAATTCTAGTAGGTGCCACCATGCCCGATGGCAGTTTGTATCGCTAATTCTTCAATAAACCTTTTCTGAATAGAGCGATCGCTTCCTGAGCTTCCTGGAATTTCTGCGCCTACTGGAGAGGCGATCGCTGCTAGAAACTTTAGCGGCCTTGCGCCGTTAGACTAGCTTGGCTACAAATAGTAGACCAGCGGGTGACATTTGCTTCCGCCCCGATCAACCCTTGTAGCCGACTACGATACGCCAGCAGTTCAGCTCGTTTTAATGAATTGGCAGGCAACAAAGGGGTTAAATTATCGATCACCGCCACTGCACATTGCCAATCTTGCCCTGCGGTTGCTTGTTGTAACGTTTGACCCAAGGCATCTGCACGCTTTTGCCGCGCCACGTTAGCAGCCCTAATTAACTCGTTGCGTCGTACAAACCCTCTAACGTTACGTAGAGCTTTCGTGGCATAAGGATCGCCAGGACGGATTCTGAGCGCAGCTTGAAAACTCGATTGGGCGGTTTGGTAGTCTCGCTGTTTATTCGCAGCGTACCCTAGTCGCATGTAACGACGATAACTGGCAGCCTTAGCCCTTTGTTCTTTAGCTCTTTGTTGCTGTTGCGCCTGTTGAGCTGCGGCTGTGGGGGCAGCACTAGCAGGCGTGAGTTCAAAAACTGAACCCGTCAGAGTGAGAGGAATGCAGGCAAGGGCAGCTAGAAATCGTTTCATAAATTGTCTCGCGCTTGGGTGAGCGATCGCATCCAACTATAGCAGGCACAACCGTTCTGGAGCGCAAATTTGGAGCGCAACGGTTGATCACAGGCTACTTGAGTCGCGATCCGCTATGACGTTACCAAACGATGACGTAATTAAACTCAAAAAGTTCCGGAAACTCAAATTTTCTGCTGTAGGATTTTGCCTGAGTTAAGGCATAACTGCCCAAGCGTAAGTGAGCACACTCAGCAAACTCACGCCCATAATCATTTCTCTTTGCTGATGCCACAAATGGCGCATATTTGCGATCGTGAAGGCGATCGCGGCCCGTCGCTCTTGCCCCAACTCGCTCATCAGCTCGGCCACCCTAGCATCTACTTCGGGCAGTGACACTTCTCCCCGTTGGTAAGCCGCTTGTAGCTCGTTTAACTTGCGCCAATAGTCTTGAGTGGCTGCTAGTAAATTAGGCATGATAAAGGCACTCTCATTAAAATATTTAACTTTTGTAAACATGTTAACGAGGGTGCCTATGGGGTGAGTTCTGTAAATAGGAAGAACCGCGATCGCACGTTAGAGAGAGCTTGTCACTCTTCCTCAAGATGAAACTTCAACCTTTAGCGGCGATTGGAATATTAAGGATCTGCACTAAGAAAGCCCAGCGATCGCTCACTTCCTCAATTACTTTGGCTGTGGGTTTGCCTGCACCATGCCCTGCTTTAGTCTCGATCCGAATCAAGACTGGAGCAGGACCTTGGTGGGCAGCTTGAAGCGCTGCGGCAAACTTAAAGCTATGGGCAGGAACCACGCGATCGTCATGGTCCGCCGTGGTGATTAGAGTGGCAGGATAAGCAGTCCCTGGCTTCAGGTTGTGCAGCGGTGAGTAGCCGTAAAGCGCCTTAAACTCTTCTAGCTCTTCCGGAGAACCATAGTCCGAAGTCCAAGCCCAGCCAATGGTGAACTTGTGGAACCGCAACATATCCATCACACCAACTGCGGGCAATGCTGCGGCAAATAAATCTGGGCGTTGAGTCATGCAAGCGCCGACCAACAAGCCACCATTACTCCCACCGCCGATCGCTAACTTGTTAGGAGCGGTGTATTGGTTAGCAATCAGCCACTCGGCTGCGGCAATAAAGTCATCAAACACATTTTGCTTGTTGAGCTTTGTCCCTGCCTGATGCCATTCCTCCCCGTACTCACCCCCGCCGCGCAGATTTGGCATGGCATACACACCACCTAGTTCCATCCACACCAAGTTGCTAACTGAGAAGCTAGGTGTCAGCGACACGTTAAAGCCACCATAGCCATAGAGGTAAGTGGGATTGTTGCCGTCTAGCTGCAAGCCTTTTTTATGAGTAATAAACATGGGCACTTGAGTCCCATCTTTACTGGCGTAAAAAACCTGTTTGGTTTCATAATCGTCAGGGTTGAAAGCGACAGTTGGCTGCCGGAAAACGCTGCTTTCCCCATTCACCATGTCGTAGCGATAGATGGTCGGCGGAGTGGTAAAACTCGTGAAGCTATAGAACGTTTCTGTATCCTCTCGTCGTCCGCCAAAGCCCCCGGCTGAGCCAATTCCGGGGAGTACTACTTCTCGAACAAAAGCACCCCCTAAGTCAAAAATTTTGATTTGACTGCGGGCGTCTTTGAGGTAGGAAGCTACAAACTGATGATTGAGTAGACCCACACCTTCTAGGGTTTCAGCGGCTTGGGGAATCAGTTCCCGCCAATTTTCCCGGTCTGGAGCCTGAATATCGATTGCGATTACGCGACCCCGTGGTGCTTCTAAATCAGTCTGAAACCAAAAGGTTGAACCGTCATTATCAATAAAGCTATAGCTAGCTTCAAACTCAGAAATCAGTTCAACCACGGCGGCATTAGGGTTCGACAAATCCTTATAGAACACTAGATTCTTGGGATCGGTGCCGCGCCAAACTGAGATGATTAAATAACGGCCATCTTCGGTGACACCGCCATTAAAGCCCCATTCTGGTTGATCAGATCGTTGATAGATCAGCACGTCTTCAGCTTGAGGCGTGCCTAAACGATGGTAGTAGAGCTTCTGGAAATAATTAATGGCTTCCAGCTTAGTCGCTTCGTTGGGTTCGTCGTAGCGGCTGTAGAAAAACCCTTGATTGTCATGAGTCCAAGCAGCCCCAGAAAATTTAATCCACTCCAGGCGATCGCTTAGGTCTTGCCCCGTTTCAATATCTCGAACTTGCCATGCCTGCCAATCGGACCCAGATGTGGAGAGACCATAAGCCATGAGCCTAGCGTCTTCACTAATCACCAGCCCAGAAAGAGCCACTGTGCCGTCTTCGGAGAGTTTATTAGGGTCCAGCAAAACTCTAGGTTCAGCATCAAGCGAGGTCAGCGTGTAGAGGACGCTCTGGTTTTGCAGACCATCATTCTTGAAGTAGAAATAACGCTCCGGGACGCCATACTTTTGGGCATCACCACCCCGAAAAGGAATGCCATATTTTTCATAGTCCCAGAGCTGGGTCAAGCGTTGCTGTAGGCGATCGCGAACCGCAATTTGATTGAGAAATTGAAAAGTGACTTGGTTTTGGGCTTCTACCCATGCCTGAGTTTCCTCGGAATCCGGGTCTTCTAACCAGCGATAGGGATCGGGGACTTCAACACCGTGATAGGCGTCAACTTGAGACCCTTGCGGGCTGGAAGGATAAGCGAAAGATTCCTTGGAGTGGGGCATGGTGGCAAGTCAGAGAAGAATAGGGGCAAAAAATATTTTCCGTGAGACTGAAAAGGAGGGAACCCGTCAAAAGCGTGATTCCCTCCTTGAAATGGCGCGATCGCTCCTAGGTCTGAGTAAGTGAGCTAGAGCTTACGCATGGCTCCCACTACCAGCAATCAAGACTTCACCTTTTAGCATTCGCTGAGCGGCATCTAGTAAAGCTTCTTCTAGATAAGGCTTAGTGAAGTAGCCCTTGGCACCGAGCTGGACAGCCATCTGTCTATGGCGATCGGCACCCCGCGAGGTCAGCATCGCGATTGGGATGTGGTTGAGGGTGGAATCCTTCTGAATCCGAGATAGCAACTCTAGGCCGTCCATTCTAGGCATTTCAATGTCGCAGAACACCATATCGCAGGGCAGACCAGAGCGCAGTTTTTCCCAAGCTTCTTGACCGTCACGCGCTTGTTCAACTCGGTAGCCCACTTTGTTGAACGTCATGGACAACAGCTCACGTACTGTAATCGAGTCATCCACAATCAGAACCGTCGGGTCAGTTTTGGCAACGGCTTCCGCTACAGGAGGTTCAGCGTTTTGATCCCATAGCGTCGTGCTAGCTTCTCGGCGAATCCGACCCATAGACAGGTCGATTAGCTCTAAAACGTCCGCGATCGGCATAATCCGACCATCCCCTAGAACTGTCGCACCAGCAACCCCGATTGGTTTAGGTACAGGGCCTTCAAGCTGCTTAATTACAATTTCTTGCTCGCCCAAGACCTGATCGACCTGCAAAGCAATGAAGTTGCCAGCACTACGAAGCACCACAATGGAGACGATGTCATCTTCTTGGTTACCGCCGTAGACGCTACCACGACCGAGATAACGGTTGTACTTGAGAATGTCAGATAACGGTCGGAAGGGTAGCAGCAAATCGCGCCACAGAATACAAGGCTGCCCATCAGGATTAGCTTGAATCCGCTCCTTAGGCACATCTAGCATGTCTTCTACCCCATCCATCGGGAAGGCAATGCGAGCCCGATTACTGATGCAGCAGAGAGCTTTGGAAATGCTCAGGGTAAGGGGAAGGCGAATAGTAAACGTCGTTCCCTTCGCGACGGCAGAGTCAGTAGTGATAGCACCACGAATCTCACCTAAGCTAGTGCGGACAACGTCCATGCCGACTCCACGGCCTGCATAATCTGTAACTTGATCCTTGGTCGTGAAACCGGGATGGAAGAGCAAGTCATAAACGTCCAAGCGCGAGAGAGTCCTGGCTTCTGCGGGCGTAACCAGACGTTTCTCGATCGCCTTTGTTTTCACTCGATCTGGATCAACTCCTGCCCCATCATCCGAGACAGAAATCACCGTTTGGTTCCCCTGGTGGAAGGCCCGAATTGTAATGCGACCAATAGGAGGCTTGCCTGCCGCTTGCCGTACATCTGGCGTTTCAATCCCGTGGGCGATCGCGTTGTTGACCAAGTGAGTCATGGGGTCATAAAGCTGCTCCAAAATCATCTTGTCGATTAAGGTTTCTCGACCTTCGACATGCAGCTCAGCCTGCTTGCCACACTTGAGGGCAATATCCCGCACTGCTCGCGGCAAGCGATCGGCAATTTGGGCGAAGGGGACCATTCGGGAGCGGGTCAGACCTTCTTGCAGTTGAGTTGTCACCTGCCGGAACATCCGGGTGACCTGATCGGTTTCATCCACGATGAATTCGATGTCAGAAGCAGACTCTCGAACTCGGACAATCAACTCGATCATCTCTTGAGATAAGGTATGGAACCCAGTAAAGCGGTCCATCTCTAGGGCATCGAAGCTAGCTCCTGTGGAGTGGCTGTTCTGGGCATCACCATTGGTACCATGTACCGGGGCATGATGACTTTGGCGGCTGGCTAAGAGTGAGCTTTCCAGCAGCGATCGCTCGTACAGGTCACGCATCCGCTGCCCAACATCGCTGAGTTGCTGCACTTGATAAAGCAAATTATCTAGGAACTGCCGCAACCGTTCTTGGTCTTGCTCCAAGCTATTCCGATTGACCACTAGTTCCCCAACCAAGTTGCTGAGGTTATCTAAGTGCTTGACCGGAACCCGCATCGTTTGCTCCGCAAAACCTGCTCCGCCTCGACGCCCTGGCCGACGGTTAGCCTGAGGAGCAGCACCGCGGCTCGTTTTAACGGTCGGAGGACCACCCAAGGTTTTGTCAGCATCCTCTAGAAGCTTCTCTAAATCATCGAATTCACCGTCAAAAGCTCCAGCACCACTGGCAGTAGCACTAAACGCAGACGCTCCTAGCCCATTAACAGAACCAAAAGATTCTTCGTCCAGCAACGCTTCCAATCCTGAAAAGTCCGCGTCGTCTTTGCCTACCTCTGAGATGGAGGGTGGCGCAGCAAAATCATCCTCACTCAGTAAAGCTTCGAGGTCATCAAAGTTATCGAGAGAATCAGCGGGCGCTGTATTGCGCTCAAAGTTACCGTCAAAGCCATCATCCTCACTAGCGATCGCTAGGAAGTCATCTAAGTCAGAGCCACCAACATCGGCAGTATCGGGGCTAGTCTGAGCTTGACCCAAATCTAACCCATCGGAAAAATCATCCGTTGAATCTAGAGCAAATAAATCAAAGTCATTGAGATCTGCTGCTTCGGAATCTTCTAGGCCAAAGCTGGTATCCGTCACGTCCGCAGCTTCTGGAATTGCATCTGTTCCTAAATCAAACAGATCGAGATCAACCTCATCAAAGTCAAAGCTTGATTCTGTGGTCAGGTTTGGTGCTGATTCAGTGCTAGTAGTGACGTCGTCTTCCAAGCCGAGTTCTGCATCAACCTTTGTAAAGGCATCTCCAAGCTCAGTCGTTTCGGCAACTGGTAAGCCAGAGAGGTCTAGCGCATCAAAGCCGAATTCATCAGTTGATTCAGTAGTGGGGGAGTCAGCAAAAAGATCGACCGTTTCCTCCTCTGCTGTATCGACGCTTTCCGTTTGGAAGAAGTCCCCAAACTCATCGCTGTTATCAGAGTCTAGGTCAGGAGCTACCTCAGAAGTGATAGCTGCATCAGCCTCATCTGCATCAAAGCCTTCAAGCCAACTTTCGGAATCTATGCTCTCAGAAATGCTGGCTTCGCTGAGGCTATCTGATGTTTGTTCGTCAAACAGATCCACTTCACTGAGGCTATCTGCCTCTTCTTCGTCAAACAAACTTGCTTCACTGAGGTTATCGGAGGTTTCTTCGCCATCAAATAAGTCTCCTAACGCTAATTCGTCGCCAAAATCTAGTTCGCTCTCAGCACCTAGAGATGGTTCTACAGGCGCTAGAGACTCGGTTAAATCAAGCTCAGAATCATTCAGTAAGCTATCGAATCCTAACTCGCTTTCGTCCAGGCTAGTTTCAGGAGTGTCTAAGTCGAAGGCAAAGTCAGCCTCTGAAGACTCATCAAGTTCAACATTGGATAAAGCATTAAGTTGAGTGTGATTGCTTTCGGAATCTAGGTTAAGAGCTAATTCGTCGCCAAAATTCAACTCATCAGAAGTGTCTGCCACTGACTCAAAACTAAAGTCTTCAGTTGCTTCTGGTGCTTCAGTCGGTAAGCTATCTAACGAGAAATCATCAAAGCTACCCAAGTCGAGAGCGATCGCCTCTACCTCTGCCTTTGCCTCAGGCTCCGAAGGCTCATCGAACAAGCCTCCTAGATCTGCTGCTGGAGTGAGTTCGTCGCCAAAATCCAACTCATCAGAAGTGTCAGCCGCTGACTCAAAACTAAAGTCTTCAGTTGCTTCAGGTGCTTCAGCAGGCAAGCTATCTAACGAGAAATCATCAAAGCTACCCAAGTCGAGAGCGATCGCCTCTGCCTTTGCCTCAGGCTCCGAAGGCTCATCGAACAAGTCTCCTAGATCTGCTGCTGGGGTGAGTTCGTCACCCAAATCCAACTCATCCGAAGTGTCAGCCGCTGACTCAAAACTAAAGTCTTCAAAGGCAGATGTTTCCTCAGTAGGCAAGCTATCTAGTAGCAATTCATCTGATGGATCATTCAGCCCACCAAAATCTGAGTTGGCATCTCTCGCCTCTAGAGACTCACTCATGAAGTCTTCTAAATCACCTAAATCAGCATTGGATTCTACTGTTTCCGGTGACAAGTCCTCATCAAAAAGCGAGGATTCTGCCACTGTGGTTTCAGAAACTTCATTCAAGCTTTCGACAGACTCTAGCATCCAAGATTCATCAGCCTCATCAGCTCCCATGAGATCAAAGTCGAGCTCATCTGAGCTGGCGTTTAATTCGTCTGCATCAGTGGTGAGATCAGCAAAATTAGCTTCTACCGAAAAGTCGGCTAGTGGATCGTCAGCGGAGCCACCTAAGTCAGACGTTTCTTCTACGTTTAGCGCTGCCAAATCGGTTTCGGCTGTTACGGCTTCAGGCCATAGATCTGTAGCTTCAGAGTTGGCTAGCTCAAAATCAAATTCTTCAGGGGTGACACCGAATTCGCTGGATTCGGTGAGGAGATCGGCTAGCTCGGCATCATCTGCAAAAGATTCTGCCAACCCAAGATCATCAACGCTTTCGGTAGCTGCAATTGGTGTAGCGAGTGATAGCTCCTCTAGATCAACCCCAGATGACAAATTGTCTCCCCAGAGGTCGTTAGTTTCATCACTGCTCAGGTCAAAGCCCAGATCGTCACTGCGATCGCTCAGCTCAGACTCAGCCAATAAGTCTGCAAACTCGGCATCATCAGTAGGTTCTTCTAGGAGTAACGATTCGTCAAGCTCACTGTTGAGATCAGTGTCTGCTACCACCTCCTGGAGGTCTGTCTGATCGAAAGCTTCTGAACTCCACAGGTCTAGGGATTCATCTGCACCAAGAGCTAGGTTTAGCTCGTCGCTTGTATTGCGATCGCTAACCTCAGTCAGCGACCAGTCAGATGAGGCGGCACTGTCGGTCAGTTCTTCTAGCAGAAGCTCTTCATCAGCATCTGGAGCGAGAGTGAATGCCTCTTCAGAATTCTCAGTTTCTAGATCAAAATCAAGACTTTCTAACTGCTCAGCGATCGCAAAGGGATCTTCTCCGTCAGCTCTCGTTGTTTCAGGAGTCGTTAATAGATCCTCATCTAAATCTAAAGCGTCTAAGTTCCAACTCGCTTCAGGCTCAGAATCGCCACCTGCCAGCCCTTGTTCCTCCCAAGGGTCGGCGATCGCAGCCACAGGCTCCTCGGAAGCCAGGTCTAGTACTGGTGCGTCCGCATCAACATCAGGTTCATCTCTCTCGTTAGAGGAAGTGGCAAACAAATCATCTAAATCAGCCTCTGCTGACGTTTTCAAGGAAAAATCTAGGCTTTCTGGCTCAGCCGCTAAGTCTGCCTCTGCCAGTGATAGATCGAGTGGAGTGTCATTTACCTCACTCATGGGAGCGTCTAACCAAGAAGTCCCGGGCTCGGCTGAGTCGGTTGTCTCCTCTGACCAGAGGTCATCTGACACATTGTCTTGATCATCGCTGGCTACGAACAGGTCAGCTGCATCTAGAGAGGAAGGTTCCTCGGAGACACCAAATAAATCAGTCAGATCTGCCTCATCTTCAGCTAGAATCCCTGGTTCTAAATCGCTAGGAGATTCCTCACCAAATAGTCCAATAGATTCTGAACCCTCTAAAGCGGCCTCTAGCTCTGCATCAGGCTCAAAGGTTGGCTCAGCGCTGAAGAAATCAGGTTCGCTATCACCCAGTCCCTCAAGAGAGGTTTCTGGGGCAGGCTCATTGAAGAAATCAGTGAAATCATCTGAAACAGCCGCGTTAGTTAGCTCCTCAGAGGAAGTTTCTAGAGAGAGTAGCTCGTTTTCATCAGACTCAGTAAATAAGTCAGGGAACTCTCCCAAATCGTCAGAAGGAACCTCAATGACAATCTCATCAGCGACCACTTCAAATTCGGATAATTCAAAGCTTGACTCCGATAGTTCAAAGGCTAAGTTGTCTGCTGAGACGTCTATAGAGTCTTCCACTGCTTCTATGCCGAGACTATCAAAAGCAGGCTTGTCTGACTCAAGATCTCCGAAAAAGTCTAGATCAGGTTGCTCTTCAGATTGATCTTCAAAGGCAATCGCTGTCGCAGAATCCAGTGAGGTATCAGTAAAATCTTCTAAGCCTTGAAAATCTAAAGATTCATCATTGAGCAAGTCATCACTGCCAAACAAGCTAGCGAGGTCATCTCCTCCCCTGGCCTTAGAACTGGAATTCCCAGAACTCTCTGCATCAAAGAGTAAATCTGAGAAATCATCTGAGTTGACATCACTTTCTAGAGAACCATCTGCTGACTCAGCAGTCTCTCTGATAATTTCTTCTTCCTGCCAAGTCACGCCTAAATCAAGAACTTCCCCTTCAAACAGATCGGCCAAGCTGTTTAGCTCCGCCATTCCTACCTCAGGGCCATTGCGATCGCCTGTAGCTTGCTCAGCCGTAACCAAGTCTGCATTGAGGTCGGAGGATAAATCTAAACCGAGGTCTGCGTCGCTAGTGACTGCGTCTGGTTCTAGGGCAGGGCTACTAAACCAATCCTCAAGCCCATCTGACGGACTATCTTCAGTGAGGTCTACAGCAAAAATGTCATCAGAAGTAGGCTCTTCTGCCGTTTCAAATAAATCAAAGGCTTCAGTCAGAGACTCTTCCGGCTGATTAGTGAGTTCAAAGAGATCTCCAGCCAGAAGGTCATCAAATGTAGGTTCTGTTGCAGCTTCGGCGGCGGAAATAGGCACTAGAACGGTCAGAGCGTCCCCAGCTAAAATTGTCGCTGCTTGGTTAGCTAGAACCAACTCCTGTGCTTTTTTGATTTCTTTAATGACAATGGGAGCTAGAGTTCGGTAGGCATTATCAGGGCAGGCGATCGCTTGACGAGACACCTCAAGCAAGTTACACCAATTCGGCAAATCGAATGGTTCACCTAGTTGCCCCAAGCTACGGCAAAGGTCTTGCAGTTGTTTTCGATTCTCTGAGCTTTCCGACTGCTTGAACAACTGCAACATTTCGCGTAAGCGGGTTGGCACATCGCTTTGAAAAAGCAATAGCAACGCACTTTCTTCTTGATGCAGAGGAGCCGCTGCAACTGGCGTTGGGATTGTTTCAACCACAACAGGGATAAAGCTAGACCCTTCTTCGACTGGAATTACACCGCCCGCTTGAGTGATCAGTCCTTCCAAGTGATTGGTGAGCTCGGTAAAGATCGGCTCAATGCCTGACATGATACCGTTAGCAATATCTTCAGTCAGACCAAAAGGTCCTTGAAGTTGCTCTAGGAGTTCGTGCAGAGTATCGAACACCCTGAGAAATAAAGATTCTAATTTTTGATCAACTTTGATGGGGCACTCTTTTAAGAGTTTGAAGCAATCCTCTAAACGGTGCGAAACCTGCTGAATGCTATTGATTCCTAGCATGGCTGCCCCGCCTTTGACAGAGTGAGCCGCTCGGAAGACTTCATTCACCATTTCCGAGTCTTCGATGGTGCTTTGCAGATTCAGCAAACCTTGCTCAATGGTGTTGAGGTGGTCTTTGGCCTCCTCAATGAAGTAACCCATGATCCGCTGCTGTTGTTCTGACTGCATAGCAGTGCCCCGTTCCTTTGGAAAACGTTATTTCTTCTAAATGCTTGCTATCGAAGCGTAGCCTGAGGCCAAGGAGCACCCAAAACTATAGCGTTTGGGTTGTGTTTGACGGAATTTGAAGGCAGGGAGCCGCTCTAGGGCTATGCCATCAGCATCAATTAGCTTGTTTCCTGCGCTCAGATGGGCTTCTACCTAAGATTGTTTTAATGTACCCGATCCTTTTAAAATCGACATCAAAACAAATTAACTTCGAGTTATTCCGCGACATCCAAGCGTTAAAAGTTGCCTTTACTGCCGCTCCCCAGCCTCTACACGGAACCGTTCTACGGAAGTCAAGAGGTCGCGTGCAACTCCTACTAAGTTTTGTAGAGAACCCGAAACTCTTTGAGCTTCCTGAGAGGTTTCTTGTGCAGTTAGTTCAACCGACTGCATTACCTGAGCCACCGCTCTCGAAGTTTCCGTTTGCTCTACCGTATCGGCAGTAATGGAACGGACAAGGGCATCAATGCGGTTAGACACTTGAATGATGTCTTCGAGCGATCGCTTCGCTTGTTCTGCTAGGCGAGTTCCCTCAATTACCTGTTGAGTTCCTTCTTCCATTGCTGTCATTACGGAGCCTGTCTCGCTCTGAATTTGCAGCACGATCTGCTCAATTTCCTTCGAAGCTTTCGCGGCCCGGTCAGCCAACTGTCGGACTTCATCAGCCACAATGGCAAAACCACGTCCAGCTTCACCCGCCCTGGCTGCCTCAATACTAGCGTTAAGTGCCAGGAGGTTGGTACGAGAAGCAATTTGGGAAATCAACGCCACAATTTTTGAAATTTCTTGTGACGACTCGGCCAGCCGCTTCACCTTTCGGGTGGTTTCTGCCACTGTTTCGCGGATCTTGAGAATACCGGAAACCGTGCTTTCTACTGCCTCACCTCCTTTGAGCGCTGTCGCAGAGGCTGAACGAGCCACCTCTTCTGCTTGGCGGGCACTTTCAGCTACCCGTTGAATGGAATCAGTCATGACCTGGACAGAATTGAGGGTGACCGCTAGCTCTTCTGCTTGCCGCAAAGCGTCAGACGATAAGCTGCGAGCGAACATTTCACTGTCGGAAGCGCCTTTGTTTACCTGTCGGGCTGCCAACTTCACCTGCTGTACAATCTCGCGCAGGTTTTGAATCGTTAAGTTAAACGAATCGGCAACTGCTCCCAGTACGTCAGCGGTGACTTCTGCCTGAACTGTCAAGTCACCCCGCGCTGCCCCTTCCACGTCATCTAGGAGGCGAATTACTTGGCGTTGTAGGTCTTCTTTGGCTTGCTCTTGCTCTTCTGCCTTCCGTTGCGCCTCACTTGTAGTCGTGAGGATCACCCGTGCCATTTGGTTAAAGCCAGCAGCTAATTGGCCAAACTCATCTTCTGAATAGACCGAAGCCCGAGCATCTAAATTCCCTTGAGAGACCGCTTGAAATTGAGCTTGCAAGTTATCAGTTGCTCGCTGAATTTGATTGGCGGTTTTGCGACCCATAAAGTAAGCCACACCACCGCTAGTGACACCAGCCACAACAGCCATGATTAGACCCGTTTGTCGCAAGCTAGTGATGACTTCAGGCCGCTTTTGCTCTACGGCACCCCGCGCTGCCACCCAACTAACCGTTGCCACTGCTAAAGCTGAAATCACTCCCACTGCACCTGCTGTGATCAGGTGCTTGGTTTTGAGCGAGGCGTTGTCTAAGAACGACAACATTCCCTGCTCGGAGGTGACGGTAGGCTCTACGTTGAGGCTGTCACTTTGGGTGAAGATGGGGACTTGCTCAGAGTTGCCAGCAATCCCAAATACTTCATCGTCCCGAATAATGGAGCGATCGCCGCTATCGCTGAAATCAACTTCTCCCATATTGGAAAAGCTCAGTCCTGCGCCTGCCTCTGGGGCAGCGCTCTCGTGGCCGCGACGGCTATTTAATCCAGAAACTGTACCACCCATGCCTCCAAAAGCAGCTGAGCCAACCGAAGGACTAGTGAAACCCGCAGAGCTTTCAGAAATATCAAAGTCGGGTAGGTTGCCTAGATCATCAAATTCATCGAACTCATCTAGAAAATCGATGCTGCTCTGGCGTCCACCTGCTTCACTAGAGGAGCCTCCGGTCACGGGAGATTCTGGATCTGAGAAGGCGTCATCAAAGGTGCTAACGTTGTTGTCTTGGGCGTCAAAGCCGTTCCAGTTAGAAGATGAGACGAAAGTTTGCTCATCTTGCTCGTAGTTGCTGGAGTTGTAGCCAGTTGAATCTAAGTCTGTGTAGCCAAAATTATCAGCATTAAAGTCATCTAGTTCCTCATCAGCCATGAAGAGAGTTTCGTCTTCTCTCAAAGGAGGATTAGAGCTGTATGAACTATTGGCAGAAATGTTGCCGCCAGGAAAAGAGTCTAAAGCTGATGGGCGATCGCTAGGGAGGCTTTCCTCCTCAGCCGCATACAACTGAGCATCTGGACTCAGATCATCTTCTGGAAAATCTAGAGGTTGAAAGACATCGTCAAACTGATCGAGCGATGCATCAAACTCACTCTGCCCCAAACTAGAGTCGTGGCCAAAGGGCGAAAACTCCTGGGAAGTCCCAGATTGAGGCTGTGGATGAGTTCCTGGATCTTGAGCATCTAGATATTCGTCAAAGGCAAATGGATCGGCAGTATTGTCTAAAGGCTCAGAACTTGCATAAGAACTATTAGCAAATGGATCGGAGAAAGGTGTTGCTGTCGCAGGCGTGTCAACAGGCTCATTAAAAGCCATTGGCATTTCTGTCAAACCCAAGCCAGAGTCAAAATCGTCGAAGCTTTCTAACTCAGCATTGTTAAAGTCAAAGGCGGGTTCTTCCGGGGCATGCCAGCTTTCTGCGGCTCCATAGTCAGAGCCACCTGAAAAACTATCTAGCTCTTGAACATTATGAGAGCCATCAGCCAAATTAGCTGCTGAAGCGGCTCCTGCATCCGCATCAGATTCGTTAGTGTAGGCCAATCCACTATTCGCGTAGTCAATAAATTCAGGATCAGAGGTCAAGCCCAGCACCCGTTGATATTGCTCGCGCGCCACATCATACTGCTGGAGTCCGTAGCAGTAAATATGACCCTTTAGAAGATGGACACTGGGGTCATCAGGAAAGTCTTGAGCCAAGCGATCGACAATCGCCGCCGCCTCTTCATAACTGCCCTGATAATATGCCTTCTGGGCTTGTTGATAGTCTTGCGCGTACTCAGTGCTGGATGCCATTTGCCTCCTCCTGCCATTGCACGTATCCCATTTGCTCGAAGCTCACCCTACTTGTGTGGATTGGTTTACAGCGGGTGATTGAACCACCTTGCTCAACCCTAAATCTAACTAATTCATGAGCTAACTCATGCTGCCCACCGCGCTGATCGAAGAATTGCAATTTGATCGAGTAGTCGGAGCAATTTGTCGTCTTTATTGTCCGTCATCCAT
This sequence comes from Trichocoleus desertorum AS-A10, assembly GCF_039962155.1. Classification (NCBI taxonomy): domain Bacteria; kingdom Bacillati; phylum Cyanobacteriota; class Cyanophyceae; order Leptolyngbyales; family Trichocoleusaceae; genus Trichocoleus; species Trichocoleus desertorum. The sequence goes on from NZ_JAMPKN010000003.1 coordinate 260,643, forward strand.
TCGCCCCGCAAAAACGGAGCCATACTATCCGGAACATTAGCTGGCATCTGTACCTCGTCAATGTCTAGCCAATCCATGCCCACAATTCGATCAACTGCTAACCCTAACATGGTGTCTTGATCTTCGACTGCAATGACAGGAATCTCTGGTCTATCTGTATTGAGAGGATTAGCATCGCCTAGAAATTGGCCTAAATCAGCCACCCAAATAACGCGCCCACGCACATTCAGCGTACCCAAAAGCAAAGGGGAAACGTTCGGAATGGGAGTGATCCGATCCGGCGAAGGTGAAATAACTTCCCGAATTCCTGTAGCAGGTAGAGCAAACTCGTTGCCTGAAGATACATAGAATCTTAGGTGCAACTCACCTTCAGGACTTTCTAATTCCTGAAATTCTGGAGCTTGGTCTTGGCCTCTACCTGTTAAAAAATCTGGGTTCCCAACCATTCACGCCTACCTATCCTCGTAGCAGCTGTTTGACTGTTCCAACTAACTCTGTGGGTTGAAAGGGCTTCGCAATATAAGCATCTGCACCTTGTTTCATGCCCCAGTAGCGATCGAACTCCTCACCTTTGGAAGAGCACATTACTACAGGCACATTTTGGGTTTTGGGATCTGCTTTCAAACGACGACAAACCTCATACCCGTTCATGCGAGGCATCACAATATCCAAGACCACTAAATCAGGGCAATGTGCTTGGATGCGCTCTAATGCCTCAACCCCATCGCTAGCTACAGTAACAGTTAGGCCACTTCCTTTGAGAAGGTCTGTGATCATCTCCCGTTGCGTGACACTATCTTCCACAACTAGAACTGTACTCATAACCACCCTACCTGCTAACTGCAAAGGTTAACGGGAAAGATCGACCGCGTACACTCTTAAACTTAATCTTTAGATTTGTGTTAGTCACCTTAATCCTTGATTTTTAGAATAATCACTAATTAATCACTAAAATACCCTCAATGCTTAACTAAAAGGCGCTGAGGAAGCAGAAGCTGGATCGCCAAGGTCAATTTCTAACTCATCTTCTAGCGCATCAGCAAGTAGCCTGTCTGGCTTGGGGCGATCGGGGTCGCCTGAGCCAGCATACTTTTCCACTAGCATGAGTAACTCGTTTTCACCGAATGGTTTGGTCAGGTAGTCAGTCGCCCCGACCATACGAGCCTTGACCCGATCAATAAATCCGTCTTTCCCAGTCAACATCACAATAGGAGTTTGCCGGAAAGCCGTTGATTTGCGTAGCATGGCACAAATTTCGTAACCATCCAACTCCGGCATAGCAATATCACAAAGAATTAGATCTGGCTTGAGTTGAAATACTAAGCTCAGTGCTTTAAGAGGATTCCCAATGGATGTAACTTCATAACCATGTTGACTTAACATGTACTCCACAGTTTTACGAATGCTTGCCCCATCGTCGATACAAACCACTCTGGGAGTTCGAGCCATCTGTAGGGAAAACGGCTGTTTGCTAGCAATTGTTTCTTTGGAGGTGGGATATAGCAGTTGTACTAGCCCCTGCTGCACGTAGGGGTAAATAGCTCTGGCAACAGTGAGAATATCTCGGTTGAGATAACGGGCCATCTGCCGGACTGAGGTTTTGCCATCTGCCCACCGGTGCAGGCTGTTAAAGGCGTTTTCCGGTAAAGCCTCTTGTAGCTGCTTGGCATCAGCAATGATGGGACATTGATCAGGTGATTGAATGTGAGGGTGAAACTGTTTCCACTCTTGAACTTGCTTCATGATCTTGGCCACCAGCGGATTAATCTCCAGAGTGGTGAGTTGAGGAGACAAAGCGGAGCCAATTTCGAAAATAAATGAACCTTGATGAAGACTCAGCAAGTCGAAAAGTGTTTCATGCACCATGCTCTGAATGATGCTACGTCCCTGAGCAGGTGTTAAAACATGATTTTCTAGCAGTGCCCACAAGTAGCCATATTCAGGGGCGTTGATCGCAGCGACCGAGGGGACGGTGACGTTATCGAGTGCGGCTTCTACTTTGTAGCGGCGGAGATAGTCACGCAGGCGAAGTAAACTGTCATCCCCTTCTGCGGCATAGACAATTTGGCCATTGAGAAAAAAGACAAACCAAGACTGGGTAGATAGCGATCGCCCGAGACGATCACTGCTAATCAGGCTTGGCAGAGAACCATAGGCTTCAACACAAAGCTCACCCGTTCTTTGACCTAGCTCAATCAGTTGCAGAATGCTGCGGATGTCTATCTCGTTTAACTTGCCTTGCATGATGCAGCTATGATGCTCTCCTAAGAACAGCTTCGACGCTTGTCAAGTGGAACCCTGGCTCAAATCACTTCAAACTTCTGGCTTACCGCAGGTGTTCCTACACAAAATAATAACGATCAGTAAGAAATTAAACTTGTGTTAAAACTTTTACCAACCTCCTACGAGTTTTCTTTTATGGCAGCCCGTTACTGATAGAACTAAACATTGAGCGATTTTCCTCGTTCGTAACATTAAAGATTTGCTTATCAATAAACCAAAAAAAGTTTTTTGGTGGTACTTGGAAATGCCATAGAAGTTACTGCTTCCGCATCACTACTAAAAATGATGCTAAATTGTGGTGATGGGATGAGTCCACTGAAGTATATATTTCAGTTTAGTTTAAGACTTCAGCAGGTCTACTGGCATCTTCAATTCTTGGCCTGAAGCCAGAATCGGAACTGTGGATTCTAAATTTGTTGCTTTTACGACAAAAATTTGATTATTCAGATCCAATAGCTTTTTCTCACCGTAACGTGGGTTGTAGGGGTTAGTATGATGGCGCTAGGCTTTTACTTCGAGTGAATAGCTCTACTGCTTCATCTTTAATGGAGCTTTATATAGCGCTACTCACTGTAAGAGTCCTTAGTAAAGTCAATGTACATTGACTTCAGGTGGCAGCAAGTTGAGAGGCAAAACAGTCTAAGGATACGATGACGCTAAGACCGCTGCGTTTTCGGGTTGCAAAAGTGTTTGAGGATATGCCCCTCCCCAGAGACTGCTTGCAGCGAGCAACAGGTAAAAACCAATAAACTAGAGACGGTAGGAGTAGTAGACTCATCATGAACCTCTCATATTTATGTAGGTGGATTCAGTAGCGTTCCCAGCAAGAACCCCAGTGTTAAAGAATATTGCTCAACCAATGTTCTCTTCTTAAACTGGGTTTAGCAGGGCGAATGAAACTGCTGGCAGAAGGCTTATCTGACACAAGGAACTGGGCATCGACACGGAAGAGGACGATTGGCGTGCTGTATCTAGCAGAAGTACAAAAAAAGACCGGATTCATTGGTAGTGGTAAGGCAGAGCTAAAGTTGCTGGCTTGTCAGCGCTCTGAGCAGAGTTGGGCTGCTGTCCCTGGGGAAGAAGTTATTCCTTCAGATGAGGCGAATAGCTTTAACGCAGGAGCCTTAGTACTAGCTGACTTGACTGCGAATAAGCAGGTGCAGCGGCTACAGGAAGCCTCCCGCCAGCTAGTGACTATTCTGCAAAATTTCTCTCGGCTGCAAGAAAAGTTTAAGACCCAGGAAGAAGAAATTGAGCAGTGGAAGCAGTCTCTGACTTATCAAAGCCAAGAGCTTAATCGCCGTGAAATGGAAATGGAAGCACGGCGGGAGCAGCTTCAGCAAATAGAAGAAGATTTTGAGCAGCTAGAGCAGCAGCGCCAAGAAATTGAGCGATCGCGAGAAGAAGCCAACCGACTCCGGGAAGAATTAGAGCGCCGCAACCAGGAACTGGAGGGAGCTTGGGCTCACCTACATGGTGAAATGCGACGCTTAGAGGAACGCCAATCCGAGATTCAGCAATCGGCGGTTCTAGATGATGAACAGGCCGGTAAAATTCAGGATCTATTGAACCGCTTATCTGGCTCAGTGGCTCCGACTGAATCGGCTCGTGAGCAACTGAATTTAGCGGTTGAAATCATCAATGGCCAACAAAACATTCTGACCGAGCATTGGCAGCGACTAGAGCAACAACGGGCCAGCGCTCAACAGCTACAACAAGAAGTCGATCGCCAAGCCCAAGATCTACAAACTCGCTGGAGTGAGTGGCAACAAGCTCAGACTTCTTTGGAGCAGGCCAAAGCTGAGTTGAAAGCACAGCAAAACGCTCTAAACCTCAAGCAAGACTATGCCCAGACGCTAGGTCTGCAACTGCAAAACCAGGAAGAGCTCCATCAGCAACTGTATCGGCTATCGGAAACTTCTGACAAAGTTAAGATTAGCCCTAAAGTTGACGTTGAAGCGCTAGAAACGATGCCGCTGGGCGAGCTTCAAGGAGTCCTTCAAGATCTCCAGCGTGACTGGGAAAAAATCCTCCGTTTCGTTAATGACCAAGAAGAAGAGTTAGGTTTTCAGCAGCAGACGATTGAAGAGGTGCAAGCGCAGATTCAGCAAGCCAGCGAGTATGACCGTCTCCGGCTAGAGACCGAGCTAGCGGATGAGCAAGACCGCTATCAAATGCTGAACGAAACCTTGGTGGGACAACGACGCAACCTCAAGGAACGGGAAGAGATTCTAGCGCAACACCAAGCTGTTTTACTGCGACGAGAAGGCAAATCAGAAGCGGTGAAACAGGAGAGTGAAATTGACCTAGCACCTGCCTTAATTCAGATCGAAAACATTAAGCAGCAGCAAGCGGAAGAACTGCAAAAGTTAGAAAGCCAGATTGAACAAATGCGGGGGGCGATTCAACAAGCCCAAAGCATGGTTGATCATCAATCTAATGAGCAAACCCAGAAACAGAACGAGTTGAAGCAGCTAGAGCAAAATCTGCAAACCCAGCGAGCTAATTTGGCGGAACTGTCGGGTAAGGTCAGCCTCTACCAAGAGATGATGCAACCTGTGCAAGACCATGTAGATGGAGTACGGCAAAAGCTAGAAGCGATCGCGGGTGTCTTGAACCAAGTGCAAGAAGCCAGTGGTTACCAACTGCAAGCGATCGCTGAAATGCGACAACTGCTAGTCAGCTTGATGAATACGCCAGAGTTAGCGGCCCCTTAACTTGTACCGTTTAGATGAGTGTAGGTGGATGGATTAGCACAGACCTAAAGCTGTTTTAACCAAATCCATTCACCTTCTACTACCGCGATCGCCCCTCCCGGAAACGGATCAGTTTGCGATCGGTTGGGGGCTGTAATCAGGTTGGTTACCTTTTCAATTTGTTCAAAATTAAGCGCCTTGGTCAGGGCTGCTTGGAGAAACTGCCGAACTACTCGTCTTTGCAGCGCGAGAGGAGCAGACCCTAGCACCAATCGATTCAAACCTCTTTGAGAGGGGTGTTGGGCTTGCTGGCGTAGCGCGATCGCAGCTTGCTCCAAATATTCCACATCTGCCTGGAGCAACTCGGTCGCTTGTGCCAAAGCTTTTTCTACTTGCGGATTAAAGTGCTGCTGTAAGTAAGGCAGTAATTCTTGCCGAATCCGATTGCGGGCATACTTCAAGTCTTGATTGGTCGAGTCTTCCCAAACGGGTAAGTTAAACACTTGGCAGAATTGAGCAGTTTCTGGCCTCGTCAAATTTAGTAGAGGCCGCACCAGCATAATTTCTGGGCTTGAGGCTCGTTGCCAGGTTAGAGCTTGCAACCCATCGGCTCCACTGCCCCGCATCAAGTTGTAGAGCAACGTTTCAGCGCGATCGCTAGCAGTGTGACCTGTCACTAAGCACTGGTAGGCATGAGCCTGAGCAATTTCGGTGAGTGCTTGATAGCGCCAGGCTCTTGCAGCTGCTTCGCTGGGTAAAGCTTGAGTGGCAGTACGTTGATAAAACTCAACTTGCCAACTTTGCGCTAACTGTTGCACATGAGCAGCATTCGCCTCTGAGTCGGCTCGCCAGCGGTGGTCACAGTGCGCGATCGCGACCTGCCAATTCCACTTGGGCTGCAAGTCTAAAAGTAATTTTGCTAGGCAGAGCGAATCTTGCCCGCCAGAGACGGCAATTAATAACCGCCGTTGTCGGGGTAGTAACTGCCGCGATCGCAGAGTTTGATGAACTTTGGCATGTAGAGGTGTCCAAGTAGAAGGAGCACTCATAGACCCTAGTACGGCTAAATCATGTCAAAAAATAAGCAGCCAGCTCTTCAACTGAGAACTGACTGCAACTGCAAAATAACTTGCGGTTTAGAAGAACCAGCCGTAGCTGTGGAGTCCTTTACCCAGCAGGTTAACTCCTAGATAGCAGATCCAGACGACCACAAAACCGCTAGCTGCTAAAATTGCTGGACGCCGACCTTGCCAACCTTTAGTGATCCGCGCATGGAGATAAGCTGCGAAAACTAGCCAGGTAATTAAGGCCCAAGTTTCTTTCGGGTCCCAGCTCCAGTAGGAACCCCAAGCTTCATTGGCCCAAACTGCACCCGCGATAATGCCGATGGTGAGCAGAGGGAAGCCCAAACCAATAATCCGATAGCTGATGTTGTCTAAGGTTGAGGCCAAGCTCAGGCGCTGAGGCGAAAGGAGTTCGCTAGTAGCTGTTTCAGCACCAACCGCATTCAGGACTGCGGTGCCGCCACTACCGTTGCTGTCAGCAGCATAAGCTAACGCGGGTTCAGTGCTCACTTCTGAGTTCACCGCTTCTCCCGCCCGACGTAAGCGATAGGCTCCTTCGCGGAAGCCACCTGTGCCGACCGAACTGCCGTGTAACTCAATTTTTTGGCCTCTTGTGGCAATCAAAAAGGCGATCGCCAACAGTGCTCCCACCATCAAAGTGGCGTAGCTGAGCATCATGACACTAACATGCATCATCAGCCAGTTAGACTTGAGGGCGGGTACCAACGGCGCGGAAGCCTGCATTTCGTCTGGTAGGGTCAAGGCGGCAAAAGCAGTAATCCCCATCGTCACCGGAGCGGTGATAGTCCCCACCCAGCGGCTACGGCTCATGTTCTCCGCGATCAGGTGGATGGTTGTCAAACCCCAAACTAGGAAAAACAAAGATTCATAGAGATTACTGATGGGAAAATAACCTGCTTCTAGCCACCGAGCTGCTAGAAGGGCTGCTGTGCAGAGGTTAGCGATCGCCATCCCAGTAGTACCTAATGCTGGCAAGAGCGGAATCTTGGGAAACGCTGCCCCGATCCAGTAGATCAGCATGGTGACAAATAAAACGGCAAACGAGACATTGTCTAACTTGCCTTGAAGTTCAACCAAATCCATCGACGCTCTCCCAACAGTTTTGCAGACTGGATGCTAATAAGGCTGATCCTATCCTATCGACTCCTGGGTCTTGTCGGTAGCCTACCTATCAAGCGGCTCCTAAGGAGATGGACTAGGAGCCGCGTCTGGAGCAGGGGTCGGTGATGCTGTGGGGCTAGAAGTTGCATCAGGGCTGGCATCAGGACTTGGTAGTGACCCTGGCTTATTACCTTGACGCAAACGCACAAACACATCGTAGCGAGTCGTGCGTTCGTCGCTGATGGCTCCTGTGACTCCGATCGCCTGAATTGCTTTTGCCCAAACCTGACTGCTGGGGGCCAGCCGAATCAAAGCTAGGTTGCTGCTAAGCGTGCGATCGACATCAATAAAGAAGTGTCCGTTATTTGGTTTTAGCTCTGCGGGTACAGTGGACTGGAATAATTCACTGGTGGCTAAAGGAGTTGCAGGCTTGGGGATAATGCTGGTAGCAACAGGCGCACCCACTGTCAAAAAGGCAACATTACTATCTAACCAGCCATGACTGGCGATCGCGCCTCCTAAAGCAGGTGACCACGTAATCGTGGATTGATTGCCAACTTTGACTTCATTGACTTTGAAGTTGTAGCGCTTGGCCATCACCTCATCGAGTTGCTTAAAAGCTTTTTCGGCGGCTCGGCGATCGCTTGCTTGCACCATAAACATTAAGCCAGCGGGTAAATCTGTCGGCGCTTTCTGTAGATTGGAAATTAAAGCCAGGGAAAACTCGCCATCCATCCACTTCAGCAAATCTTTGTCTAGGTCCAAACCCGTCTGAGTTTGCAGCCCCTCTCGTAGAACTTGGGGATTGGTCAGGTTAGGAGAAGTCGCGGTGTTGGCTCCCTGAATGTACTGCTCCCAAAGCTGCTTGAGATTGCCGCCCGAAGCCATAACCAAAGTTTCCGCAGGCAAGCGGCTAGTCATATTCTTGGCCGCATTCGCAACCGTGTACTTTTTCTTGCTGTCTGGCTTCAACCAAGCAACACTCTGAACCTGAATGCCCTGTGGCTGCAAACTAAAGGCAGCAGTCAAGCCTTGAATTTGCTGGCTGAGGCTTTCTGGTGCAACCGGAACGGCTGAACTGGTGGAGGCTACCGCTGCTGCTGCTGGCACATTGACATATAGGTTGGCAAAGGCTTGATTCGTACCAATCTTGTTGAAGGCGGCGGTATATCCAGGAGCGTTGAGGAGAGAAGCACCACCTTTATAAGTGTCGATCGCTTGATCGGTGATCTTGGGATCGGTCGTAACCACCAAGAAGCGTCCATCTAGAACAGTAGCGGAGTAATTCTGGGTCGGTGCTCCCTGGGTTTCTCGGATCTGAAAGCCTTTGTAGTCCCGCTGCGTCCACTGAGTCCCCCCTCCAGTTTTGGGCTGAGAGAGTGCTTGCTGCGCTTGCCCTGGATTGGTGATGGGTAGAACCAATACTACCGATTGTTGGCCTCCCGGAGTGGGAGCAGGCAGGGTAGGGGAGGGGCTGGCGGGTGTGGCTGTTTGGGAAGGTAGGAAGGCGAAAGTTGCTTGTCTGCCAACCCAGGGTTGGATATCTTTTTGGTAGTTATAGCCGTTGGCGGTTAGCAAGCGATCGCGCCACTGAGCCAAGTTTTGGTCTACCAAGGCTTGGGTTTCTGGCGTGCCAAATTGTCTGAGGGTTTGCCATTGCCCTGGATCAGTCGAGACCGAAACTGCCATGAGCGCTGTTTGCGGAATGATGTTGGCTCCCACAGGTAGCTCGCCTGACCCAGTGTTTCTCTGAGTGATAAACCAGTAGGTTGCTGCTCCCCCTGCAATCAGTAAGCCTGCTGCTCCTAGCGTAAGCGGTAGAGCAACCTTATTTTTCTTCTCGATCATGACCCCAAGCTCTCTTAGCCAGACAGAATACGCAACGCCGTTGACACTCTAGCAAAGTATTATCGGCCTGTGGCTTGCTAGATCCGGACAGCTATCTAAGGGAAATCGAGTAGTTATTGGTCAGCTTTGCCCAACTCCCTACCGAAATCAGAAAGATTCAGTCTATTTAATTTACCTAAATCAGCGTGTATTGCGGAAAAATTCCAGCTATCTATTCAATTTAGGGTGTTATACAAAAAGTTTCTATCTAATCACTCTTAATAAGCATGTTATCTAAAAATCTTCCGTCTAATAATAGTTATATAGTCAGACACACCAACTTTGATTCTCGAAGGTCTTAGCTTATGTCTTTTGACAATAGCAAGCCACCAATTTTTGGTGAAATACGTTTTGAATTACCAATTGCTCCTGTGTCACAGCAAGCAAACGCCGCTGCAAAAAGTGCAGTAACAAATGAAATTCGCTCCATTACTCGATTATTGGAATATATTCTGACTGGCGATGTCAAAATAGAAATTGAGTGGCTAGTTCATGAACAATTGCGCTATGAATCTGATCAAGCACCTGATGTTGATAACATAATCAAACCTTTGTTAGATGGTTTATGTGGTCCAGAGGGTTTGCTAAGAGATGACTGCCAGGTTCAATCTGTTTCCTGTTACTGGATAGATTGGACAAGGGAGGATCAGCAAATTGCTGTGAGAGTAAGTTATATGCCTGATGATTGGCTCAAAAAGAAGAACCTATTTTTTGTTCAATACCCTAAAGGCTTATGTTTCCCTGTTAATAGAGATCTGCCGCATAAGGCTCTGAACTTAATAGTGAATAGAGTCGAGACAATGCTGGCTGATCGAGAAGAGTTACAGCAGCTTTCAAATGATTACTACTTTTCTAAAACTCTTTTACCAATTCAAAGATTTTTTCATCGGACTCGCATAAACGGCTTCTCTGTTGTCAAGATTGACGAGATACGAGATCGAGCAAATGATCCTGTCTAACAACTGTGGTGCAGAGGATGTTAGTTATTTACTGACAAGTCATAAATCTGTTTGTAACCGCTGACGACTACCATTAGACTTTTTCAGGTATTGGTTAGGGCAGTTTTGAAAGCTTCTACGTAGATTAGTCAGGATGCAGTTTGACCAAGTAGCAGAATACAGTGGAAGGATCTTGCTTCGAGCGATCGCTTCCCTCCCACCTGCTTCTTGCAGCAAACAATCAGTTAAGAATTGGTTTAAGAAGTTACTAGAGTTGGAGTTGCGATCGCGTTGTACAAGGTATCTCGTTGCTGATGTGGTCGGCCTAGAGAACTAATCGCGGCTTGTAACGTATCAACTTCCATACAGGTGCCACCTTGTGCTCCCGCCATTGATGTGATGTGTTCTTCCATCAAAGTGCCGCCGATGTCGTTGCAGCCCCAAGTCAGAGCTTCTGTTGCCCCTGCTAATCCGAGCTTGACCCAACTGGGTTGGTGATTGGGAATCCAACGACCTAAGTAGATGCGAGCCACCGCCATTAGCAACAGAGCATCCGCCAGAATCGGTTGATCGCGTCCCACCCGACGACGTAATGGTTTCGGGGCTTCCTGACCGACAAATGGCAACAAAATGAACTCAGTGATGCCGCGATCGCCTCGGTCTTGAGCAGATTGCTGGAGCGATCGCAGCAAATTCAGATGCTTGATCTGTTGCTCTGGGGTTTCGATATGCCCGGAGAGCATGGTGCTAGTCGTCGGCATTCCCAGACGGTGAGCCGTGGCAACAATTTCCAACCAGGTTGCACTATCAGTCTTTTCTGGGCAGAGAACGCGACGCACTTCATCATCTAGCACTTCTGCGGCGGTTCCAGGCATGGAGCCAACGCCCGCTGTCTGTAAAGCCTCGATGACTTCGGCATAACTTAAATTATCTTCCCGCGCGATGAACTGCACTTCTTGAGGTGAAAAAGCGTGAAGATGCAGGTGGGGAAATTGGCGAATAATCGTTTCTACAACTTGGCAATAGTAGGCTAGGGAACTGCCATTAAGTTTGGCTTCCAGATTCAGCCCGCCTTGCATACAAATTTCGGTGGCACCCCGTTGCACTGCATCTGTAGCTTTTTCGAGAACCTTGGCATTATCCAGCCAATAAGCACCCTCATCTCCTGCATCCCGGCGAAAGGCGCAAAAGCTACAGTGCTGCTCGCAGATATTCGTGAAGTTGATATTGCGGTTGATGACGTAAGTAACAGTGTTGCCTGCTTGCTGCTGGCGCAATTGGTTTGCCGCTTCTCGAATGGCAGCGATCGCAGCGGGTTCTGTTTGTTGCAGCAGCGTCACCCCTGCCTCTGGAGAAATGTCGTCACCCGCTAAAGCGCGGTGCAAAATCGCGTCAACTCTGTTGTTAGCCACAAGAAATTCTTAAAGAAGGATTCAATCTTTGATCCATTGTGGCAGGGAACACTGGAATCAAGCCGAAGAATTGTGTTTCCTCTATCAAGCCCAGCGCTCATTTGGTCTTAGCTTTCGCCCCATTTCACATTAGAGCTTAAAATCCCACGCTACTAGGAGAACTTGGTTCCCATGTCTGCTTTCAAAAAAGTACTATTGCCTGTTGCTGCGATCGCGGTTGTCGTTGGGGGTGCTGCTTACTGGTTCATGAAAGGCGGCCCGATTGATTCATCCAGTCCCGCTGCGAGTGCGGAAGTGGTGCCTGATGAAGCGCTGATGGCTACTTTCATTGCGAGTGATGCCAAAGGTTGGGACCAACTGCAACAGTTTGGCACCCCAGAGGCTCAGAAGTTTGTGGGTCAAGGGGTGCAAAGCTTCCAAGCTTCATTACTCAAAGGCAGCCAACTCAACTATGACAAAGACCTCAAGCCTTGGGTCGGCAATGTCATGGTGGCAGTGCTACCGAGTGCGTCTGAAGGCACCCAGCAGTCAGACACTCTGCTGGTCGTAGGCATTAAGGACAAAGTTCGAGCTTTAGCCTTTGCCAATCAAGCCAAGTCCCAGCCCGGAGTTCAAACCCAAGAGAGTGATTACAAAGGCATCAAAATCTCAGCCACTACGCAAAAAGATCAGCCCAACAGTACGATTTACAGCGCCGTTCTCAGCGATCGCCTCGTGCTTGCTAACAAAAAAGCCACGGTAGAACAGGCGGTGGATACGTTCAAGGGTGCGCCTTCCTTTGCCGATAAATCCGGGGCGGCTCGACTGATGGCAACGGGCGTAGATGTAGAAAATCCGATCGCGCAGATTTATTTACCGAACTACGGCACTTCAGTCAAACAACTGATCGCCAACAGCCCGCAAGCGTCCCAAATTCCGCCGCAAAGCATGCAGCAGCTAGACCAGGTGGAATCCTTGGTCGTGGGTGTGGGCGTAGATGATTCTGGGCTGCGGGTGAAAGCCAAGGCGAAAGCGAAACCCCAAGCCACTGCCATGCAGTACAAACCCGTTCCAGGCAAAGTAGTCGCTGCCTTTCCGACAGACACGATCGCCTTAGTGACTGGGCAAGGCTTGAAAGCTGCCTGGACGACGATGGTAGAGCAGGCGCAAAACGTGCCCCAGAGTCAGATAGTGGTTGACACCGTGAGGCAACAGCTACAGGCTGTCAATCTGGATGCTGATAAAGAAGTGTTTGGCTGGATGGATGGGGAATTTGGCCTAGGAGCGATCGCACTCAATCAAGGCGTACTGTCTTCGGTTGGGTTTGGCGGTGTACTAGTACTAGAAACCAGCGATCGCGCGACTGCCGAGGCCACTTTGACCAAACTAGATGCGATCGCCCAAAAGAACTTTATGCAGGTGGCGCAACGCAATGTGGATGGCAAAACTATTACTGAATGGAAATTGCCACAACAGGAAAGCGTTTTGGGTCACGGCTGGCTAAACCAAAATTCTCTCTTTATCGCTGTGGGTAGTCCTCTGATCGATGGCATGACCGCACCAGCCAAGCAGCCTCTAGACCAAAGCGCTGCCTTCAAAACAGTGACAAGTTCTTTGGCTAAGCCGAATGCAGGCTACTTTTATCTCGACATGGACAAAATCATGGCCGTGATGAATACCAGCCTGTTAAAAACTCAAACCAGCAGCATCACACCCGAAACAACTGCCATGCTGAACTCTATTCGTGGCCTTGGTATCACTGTGACGCAACCAGACAAAACCACCGCTCAGGTCGAGATGCTCTTAGCCCTCAAACCCAAAGCGGTGAGCCTAAAGTAGCTACTTGCTTTTCGCACTGCCACGAATCTGGTTGAGTTGGTCTTGAAGCTGCGATCGCAAGGCTTGGGCTTGTTGGTAAGCATGCGATCGCTTCGGCTGATCTGGTGCTGTAACTCCTGCTTCCTGCCAAGGTTGGTAGAGCGGTTGCAGCGTGTACTTGAGCCGCGATCGCATCGCCCACACGCCCATTGAGGGAAAGAGCACAAACGCTACCATCAGCAACGAAATGGGAAACAGCGGTAGTTTGATCCAACGAGCTAAGGTTTTGAAGTTCCAAGCCCAAGGGTGCAACGACTCATTGCCGACGCAGGTCACGGGCAAAATCGGCACTTGGTGGCGATCGCTAATTTGAATGAAACTCGGGTCAAACGTAGTCAACTGATAGCGATGTCGCCACCCCTTAATTAAGCCGCGCCAGCCCTCCGGGGCATAGAGTACCGCTGTTTCTGTCTCTGCGTTCGCTACGGCTGCTTCAAAACTTTGACGCTCCGCCCGCACTCCCCCTAGAACTTGAGGCCATTTGGGTGGGAGCCACCACTTCAACCAAGGATGATCAAAGAAAATGGTGTGAGCTAGTGGCTGGATCACCCAATTCCGTTTTTGCTTGAGTAACCAACCTAAACTGATAAAATCCCAGGGAAAAGCCATACCTGCGTGATTCATCACCACGACCAGTGGGCCTGTGGCAGGCAAATGCTCTAGCTGGTGCAACTCTGCCCGGAAGTAGTGTTGCACAATTGGACCCAGAATTTCATCTTGAAATGCTTGTTGATAAGTAGGGTCAACCTTGCCTCCTTCAGATTGGGGTGCCCGACCACCGAGTCGCAACCAGCGGATAAGAGAGGCTAGGTAAAAGCCTCCCGGAATCAGAAACAGCATGTAATCCAGCCAATTCCAGCCTTCAGGATCGTCATGGTAATGCTGCCAGTGGCGATTAAACAAAATCAGCCAGCCCGGTGGATACCAGAGGCAAAACCAGTCAAACCAAATAAAACGATAAGTAGAAGGCGACTTAAGCGCAGGTGAACAATGCTGCTCCGTAGAATTGGGGCACGAATCGTAGGGAGAGTCGCTGGCATCGTTGTAGGCCGTATGATTCCCATTCATGCTGTGTACAAAGAGCAATTGGGGAACCTGCCTAATTGGTTCGCTTCAACGATCGCATTGCGGCACTCCATCAAACTGGCTCCAGTGCGTCGGGAAAGTTCCTGTAGGTTAATGCCTGGATGACTTGCTTGGGGTGCTTCTAAATACAGTTCATAGGCCACCTCTAGCACTTTAGAATTCAGTTGTAGTGGCCGAATAGTGGTTTCTAATAAGCTAAACATAGTGACATACCAGATAGCCGTATTGTCTGATATGCCACTCTCTGCTTAGCTTTAGCGTCTACCAGAAGGCCAGTCTATAGCGCTTGGTAGGGCAGAAACTTAATGCCGATTGTTAACATTGCTGCTGCCGTTGTTCGAGGCGAGCACCTTTTCCGCCAGCTTTTCTGGAACTTCTTGTAAGTTATGTGCTTCCCAGTGGAAGTAACCCACGCCCATCGTCAGCGATCGCAGCTCCACAATTAGGTCGTGCATTTCCGCCTGGGGTAAATGGGCAGCAACCTCATCCCAGCCATGCCAACCATCTTTGGCGGCATAACCCAAGATCTGGCCCCGTCGCCCGCTCACCAGCTTCAGCACTTTGGAGGTGAAGTCAGTCGGCACAGAGATAGCGATCGCCAGAATCGGCTCTAGCAAGGTAGGTTCACACTGAGTCATACCTTCCTGCATGGCAATCCGCGCCGCTTGCTTAAAGGCTTGCTCCGAGCTATCGACGTTGTGGTAGGAACCATTGGTGAGCGTTACTGCCACATCTACTACCGGGAAACCCAGCGGTCCATGTACCAAGAACTCCCGCACGCCTGTTTCCACACCCGGAATGTATTGCCGTGGCACCACACCACCCACGATCGTTTCCTTAAAGTTGAAACCTTCTCCCCGTGGCAGCGGTTTGATGTCTAGGTGAACATCTCCAAATTGCCCATGCCCTCCGGTTTGGTGCTTGTAGCGCCCATGAGAAGAGGTGGGTTTGCGAATCGTTTCCTTGTAGGGTACTTGGGGCAGATGCGTGCTCATGGGCAAGTTATACTTCCGCCGCAGGCGATCGAGCGCCACCTGCAAGTGAATGTCGCCTTGCCCCCACAGAATAACTTCGTGGGTATCTCCGTGTTGCTCCCAAGCCAGAGAGGGGTCTTCTTCTAAGAGCTTGGTTAGGGCACCACTGAGCTTCACCTCGTCGTTGCGCTTCTCAGGAGTAATCGCAAGCGCAAACACAGGAGCCATGTGTTCGGCTTTCGGCAGTTCGGCAGTGGGCTGAGAATCAACTGTGGTCAGCGTATCCCCGGTCTTCACACCTTCCAAGCGGCTAATGGCAATAATTTCGCCTGCCTGAACCGTGGTCGTGCTGTGGGTTTGTTGTCCCATCAGGCGATACAGACCGCCCACGCGCACGCCGTTTAGCGCCATACCATCGGTAATTGTGCCTTGCCAAACCCGCACGAGAGAGAGCTTGCCGCCTTGGGGAGTGTAGTAGGTTTTCAGCACTTGAGCCAACGGAGCCTTAGCGCTGAGAACCGTGCCTCTGTGTTCTGCCGTGGTCTCGGCATCGGGGGCTTCTCGCAACAGCGCTTCTAACAGTGGCCTGACGCCATAATCTTGCTCAGCCACGCCAACGAAG
Source organism: Trichocoleus desertorum AS-A10 (assembly GCF_039962155.1). Lineage (NCBI taxonomy): Bacteria > Bacillati > Cyanobacteriota > Cyanophyceae > Leptolyngbyales > Trichocoleusaceae > Trichocoleus > Trichocoleus desertorum. The sequence continues at coordinate 276,584 of NZ_JAMPKN010000003.1, forward strand.
ACAGGCACAATCAAATCGGCACCCAGATCCATTTTCAGATCTTGCAGAATTTCTTCTTCGGAGGGATTAATTTCTTCCAGCAGTTCTTCCAACAAATGATCATCAAAGTCAGCTAGAACTTCTAGCATTTCCGCTCGGGCAGCCTGCTCTTCGCTCCGAAGTGCTTCTGGGAGTGGCACGGGGTCAGCAGGTGCACCCGGATGATAGTGATAAGCTTGCTCAGTTACCAAGTCGATAAAGCCCACAATCTCTTCGCCCTGGGCAATCGGATACTGGTGCGGCACTAGGGGCCGACTGGAAACAGATTTCAGCGCCTGGAGCACGTCCATGTAGTGAGAGGTGGCGCGGTCCATTTTGTTGATAAAGACTAAGTGAGGAATTTCCCAGTCATCCAAAAACTTAAATAAGGGTGCGAGGGTGAGGACGCGATCGCTCACTGCTTCACAAACCACGATCGCAGCATCAACACCAATCAAGGCGTTGTAGGTTTCTTGAGCAAATTCAACGGAACCGGGACAATCTACAAACGTAAAACGAACGCCGCCATATTCAGTACTGGCGGCGTTTATTTCCACACTCATTTGGCGATCGCGGGCTTCAGCGGCACTGTCCCCCACGGTGTTACGGTCTTGCACTCGACCTTTACGATTAATTGCTCCTGTAACCGACAAAAGACTTTCGAGAAGCGTGGTTTTTCCACTCAGATAAGGACCAACAATAGCTACATTGCGCGAACCCACCTCTACTTTGTTGTTCATAGGTCGCTCTCCTTATTTAATTATGTGAAAAAGTAAAGCGGCAATTGAGATGACTGCTCAGCTTTCAACACAGAAATCTTAACTGCTTCAAAGATTAGATTAACGCGCTTGGGATTGCAAATAGAGGTTTGTTAGTAAAATTTTATGTAACAGTTATCTTGATGAGTCTTTACAGTTCTCAAGCTATTAATTCACAACTCTATGACTTGGTTTAATCTGTATGTTGCTAGCAATTCGGCAGGAATAGAATCGGGTGAATTTTAATAGCTTGTCTATAAAAAACTCGAATTTCGCTAAAAAGATGAGTTAGCTGCCGTATCTTCTCATCTGGCGATCGCGGCTCAATGGGCTAAAGAAAACTCATTGCAGGCAGGTGTTTTGACTGTGCAGATGCTTGAATTAAGGCAGAGTTGAGCCTTTAATTTGACTATGTGCAATAACAGCTATAAATTTGAAGATTGCTTTAACTTTCTTCAAATTGTTGCATAGCCCTGCCGAAACTGCATGCCCCTTCCCCTACTTCAAGCTAGAACCCTAATTGCAACTACCAAACTTAACTGGGAACTTCTAAATAGTAAAAATTTTTGGTTGATTTTAAGCTTGGCGGTAACAGTTTATTTCAGTTTGATTTCATTAACCTATTCACTGAGTCAACCCTATCTTATTCAAGATGATGCTCGTTTGCATGTAGTTTGGCTGGAAAGATTTTCTGATCCAAATTTATTTCCTAATGATTTAATTGCTAATTATCTAGAATCTATTGCTCCTATGGGCTACAAAAGTTTCTATTGGGCGATGAACCAACTAGGAGCCGAGCCTTTAGTTATAGCTAAGTTTCTACCTTTATTTTTGGCGCTAGTTGCTAGTGCCTATGGCTTTGGTACAGCTCTGCAATTATTTCCAGTTCCTATTAGTGCTTTTTTATCCACGCTCATTCTTAATCAGTCCTGGTGGCTTAATGACGATTTGATTTCTGCCACTTCTCGCGCCTTTTTGTATCCAATTTTCTTGGCATTCTTGTATTACTTGCTAAAACGATCGCTCGTTCCCTGCCTGATCGCGATCGCGCTACAAGCCCTGTTTTATCCCCAAATGGCCTTGCTCCAAATTGCCATTCTTACGGTACGACTGTGGCACTGGCACAAAGGTCAATGGCGTTGGGTAGGCGATCGCCAAGCTTGGATCTTGTGGAGCTTGAGCTTAGTCATCACCCTTTTCGCCTTGTGGCCTTTTGCCCAGCAAGCTGCCGAATTTGGCCCCATTGTCACAGCGGCTCAGGCTAAACTCATGCCTGAGTACGGTGTAGATGGTCGTGCCCAGTTCTTCATCCCAAATTTGCTCGCCTTTTGGTTTGTGGGGGATAGCGGCATCCGGTTGCCGTTGCATCCACCTGTCATTTGGGCTGGAACGTTCCTGCCATTCTTACTGCGCTATCCGTCGGCGTTAGTGCGTCAAGTTTCCAGCCAAATTAAGCTACTGGTTCAAGTGCTCATCGCCTCAGTAGGACTGTTTGGCTTGGCACACGTGGTTTTCTTGAAGTTGCACTTTCCCGGTCGCTATATGGAGTACAGCCTCCGGATAGTCATGGCTTTAGCCGCAGGGATTACCTTAGTGCTACTTGCAGAAATAGGTCTACGCTGGCTGGTTCAGATGCGACGAAGCCGAACAGCTTTGAACCTGTGGCAGCGAGGTTGTTTAGGGTTGGTGGCAATCTTGGCGATCGCTTCCCTTGTGGTTCCAGCCGTACCCAGTATTTTTTTGAGCACTCACTTGCAAGTTAAAGGTTGGGTGCCTGAGATATACGAGTTCTTGGCTCAACAGCCCAAAAATACGCTGATTGCCTCTTTGTCAGAAGAAGCTAGTAATCTGCCTGCTTTCGCCAAACGCTCTATTTTAGTGGCCCGAGAATTTGCTTTTCCTTACCACTTGGGTTACTACAGCCAAATTCGCCAACGAGCAATCGATTTGGTGCAAGCCCATTACAGCCCTGAGCTTCAGGACGTGCAGCGCTTCATTGCGAAGTATGGGGTTGATTTTTTCTTAATTGAGCAGGATGCTTTTACACCAGCATACTTAACGCCAGGACCAAGGTGGCAGCGTTGGCTGCATCAATACCAACCTGTTGCATCAGAGGCGATCGCTCGTTTACAACAAGGACAAACGCCTGCCTTAGCTCAATTCATGGATCAATGTTCCGTTCTTCAAACCAAGCAGTTTACAGTGCTAACAGCAGCATGTTTGATGGGAGTTCAGCCCGGATGAAAAACCACGATCAATTTGTCTATAAGTTGGGTTGGCTGGGTGTGGCTGTGCTGATCCAGCTAGGATTACTGCACAGCAATTGGGATGGGCAGATGAGGCCATCATTAGTCGCTCAAGCTCAATCTACCCAAACAGCCGAGGATGTAATGCAGCAAGGGTTGCGAGCGATTCAGCAAGGTCGGGTAGAACCCGCGATCGCAGCCTTTCAGCAAGCGGCTCAGCTCAACCCTAGCTTGGCAGCAGCTCACTACAACTTGGGGTTGGCACTCCGACAAAAAGGTGAGTTGCAACCTGCTGCTAATGCGTTTTATCAAGCGGCTCAAGTAGACCCCAAATTTGCTCTGGCTTATGCCAATTTAGGCGCAGCGTTGTTGGAAGGTAACAACTTACAGCAAGCTAAAGAATATTTGCAGCGATCGCTAGAAATCGATCCCAAACTCGGCTTGGCTCATTACAACTTAGGCTTGGTGCTAGAACAACAAGGCGCTTTAGATCAAGCGATCGCGACATTCAAGCGGGCACAACAGCTCAGCCCCACCGCTCCCGAACCTGCCTATCATCTCGGCGTGGTGTACATGCAGCAGGGCAAGATGTTTGAGGCGATCGCAGCTCTGCGTGAGGCGATTAAAATTAGCCCTAAGTATCCAGAAGCGCATTACAACTTAGGGTCTGTTTTGCTGAAGCAAGGGCAGCTATCAGAAGCTTTAGTGGCTTTTCGCCAAGCGGCAGAAGCCAATTCCAACTACGCTAATGCCTACTATGGCGCTGGCTTAGTATTTCTGCGGCAAGGGCAGTACAAAGATGCCCAACAGGTCTTGCAGTATGCTAAGGACCTCTACACCGCTCAAAACAATACTGCCTGGGCTGCAAATGCTGAAAAGCAACTGCAACAGGCTCAGGCAGGTAGTGCATCAGCACCTTGAAATAGAGATTAAGGCTGAGGCGGAGTTAGTTGAATGAATCTAGATCCAGCGCTTGTGAGCCACCCTGCTCTAGCTGGATCAAAATCTTGCCCAACTGCGACCAAACTAGCCAACTCGTGAAAATTGATAAGGGAAGAGAGAGGGCGTAGGACAATTTGGTGCTAAAACCAAAAATTTCCATCCCAGAGCCTAGAAAGAGACAGGCACCTGCGGTAATTCCCAAGAAAGGCACAAACAGCTGCATGCCTTGCAAAGCGGCTAGGGTGCGAGTGGAGCGATTCTTGGCCCAATCTTGCACCGCTTGCTTTAGAGTTGCTTCAAACGCGACCCCAGAAGTAATGCTGATCAGGAGGCCAGCAACCAGTAAGAAGTAGGGAGGGTCAGGGAAAGTAAACACAGAAAACTCCTAATATGCAGTTGCTGACGCTCAATTGTATCAATCTATGGATATTCCTCAATTTTTAGTGATTTTGAGGAGTCTGCCAACTAGCAAAGGGAATCGTGGGTAGCAGCGCCGCCGCTCCTTGCATGGAGGCTCCAGCTAATGCTCCCCAAGCCGCACTAAAAAGGCGGGCAGGTTTGAGTTCGTCTTTAATTAAGTTCCAGAGCCGCTGAACTTCCTCGGTGTGCAAGCGATCGTCCTCAATCAGAGCGAGAATTAGCTGTTGGCGTAGGAAGTTGGCTTCTGGCGACAGCAAATATTGCAGACCGAGTTGAGCCGTCGGTAGTAAATCAAAGTTGGTATCAGAGCGGGCGATCGCGATTAGATCTTCCAGTCGCTGCCACTGAAATCTACCATCCTTGAACAGCACATCAATTAGCCTACGCCGCAGCTCAGGTGATTCTCCCTTCAACAACCGCTGAGCCACATAGGGATAAGCTACATCCACAATTTTGAAGCCAGCATTGAGGCTCAGCGCCAATCCTTCTTGTGTCACCAACGAACGAATAATCAGAGCAAACTTGGCAGGCACCCGGAACGGATAGTCGTACATCAGTTCCGAGAATTTGTCCGTGATGGTTTTGAAGTTGAAGTCGGCTACGCTTTCGCCCATGATATCGCCCAACACACTTTCTAGCGCTGGGACAATCGGCCAGATATTGGTGTTGGGAGCGAGAAAACCGAGTTTAACAAAGTCTGCGGCTAGCTCCACGTAATCTTTATTGATCAGATGCACCACCGCGTCCACCAAGGTTTCTTTGTTGGTTTCGCTTAATTGGTCCATCATGCCGAAGTCAATGTAGGCCATGCGACCATCGGGCATGGCAAACAAGTTGCCAGGGTGCGGGTCGGCGTGGAAGAAGCCAAACTCTAGAAGCTGACGTAAACCAGAGGTCACGCCAATACGGATTAAGGTATCTGTATCTAAACCTGCGGCTTTAATGCTTTCCGTGTCAGTAAGCTTAAAGCCGTGAATCCACTCCAGGGTCAAGACATGGGTATTGCTGTAGCTCCAATAGATACTGGGAACTTTTACCGTGGGGTCGTCACGGAAGTTATCAGCAAACTTCTCAGCGTTGTAACCCTCGTGTAAATAGTCAATTTCCTCAAATAGCTTGGTGCCGAACTCATCCACAATTAAGGTGAGATCATGGCCTAAATTGAGAGGGAGCCAAGGGCCGAGCCAAGTTGCACCCCAGCGCATCAAGTACAGATCTAGCGTCAGCGTAGGCAGCAAATTGGGCCGCTGCACTTTGACTGCAACTTCTTCTCCGCTGTAGAGCCGTGCCTGGTAGACCTGGCCTAAGCTGGCAGCCGCAATCGGTTCTGGTGAAATCTGAGCGTAAATCTCGTCAACTGCGTAACCTAGTTCTTCCTGGATAATGCCAAAGGCGATCGCGGTTGGGAAGGGTGGTAACTGGTCTTGTAGCTTCACCAATTCTTCTAAAAAGTCTTTCCGTACTAGGTCGGGTCTAGTAGAAAGCGCTTGCCCTACTTTGATGAAGGTGGGACCCAAGCGAGTTAGCAGAATTCGCAACTGAGTCGCTCGCTTGAACTTGTTGGCTTCGGTGCGGTGCTGCCATTCATCCCACTTCAAACCGAGCACAAACCAGGCAAAAGACCAAAGAATATTAAGAGCACGCCAGATAGCTTGGAGAGGGCGATAGCGGTAGTGACGGGCGATCGCCTGAGCGTCATACTTGCGAGTGGAGAGCGGTTTTTCGCGGTGAGCCCGCCAGCTAAGGTCGGTGGAACGCGGTTGTGTTTCTGCTGTAGAAACCAGTTGATGCTGACTCACGCCTCTTTACGCCTCTTTTGTGCGGGATTAACGTCTCAAAAGCCTGACAGTCGCCTTAACATCTACATCTTGAGCTGTCACTCGGCCTGCCCAGTACCTACTGATCCTCGACTGGAATTTACGGGTAACTTCCCAAGCTTGCGATTAGGTCAGACCCCTAAATCTTCTTATCTTTTTATTAACTATAGTATAGGAAACTACAAACAACTGGGATACAACTGTAGGCAGAGTTAAGTTTTGTGTCGCAGATCACTGCAATTAGCGTGAACCTCTGAGTAATAAAAGTTTAGCAACCTCGACATTACAAGCAGTAGACAACCCAAACTATGACTAGCCAAAGCCTAAAGATTGTGAATATTACTGTAGTTTTGTATTGAATCGCTGATAGCAGGGAGCTTAGTAAACGGCGAAGCGATCGGTAGCAGCACAAGCAGACTTAAGGCTTTCGCTTGTAGTCTTCCCGATTAACTTTGACTCTCAACAGCAGTGGCCAAGCAATCTTTCAAGCTGTAAATCACTTGGTCTTGCTCTTCAGCCGAAAGCTCAGGAAACATGGGCAGAGACAAAACTTCGTGGCACATTTGCTCGGACACAGGCAGTTGCCCTGGCTGATAGCCTAAATCTCGATAAACCGACTGCAAATGCAACGGTAAAGGATAGTAAACAATCGAGCCAACGCCACGGCTTTGCAGCTCATTTCGCACCCAATCCCGCAAGGCTCCAGGTTCACGGCTCAGGTGGCTGGGTGCATCTGGCGAATTCACCAGGCGGATTGTGTATTGATTCCACACCGATCGCCCCCCACCTATTTCTTGCGGCGGAACGATGTGCGGAATACGGCTAAGTAATTGTTGGTAGCGCTCAGCAATCTGCTGCCGTTGTTGGTTCCAGGTATCCAAAAACCGCAGCTTAATTTGCAGCACTACGGCTTGTACCGCATCCAGGCGACTATTCATCCCGATCGCCTCGTGATAGTAGCGCGCTCGACTACCATGCTCTTTCAACATTCGAATATTGGCTGCGATCGCTGGATCATTAGTAGTGATTGCGCCCCCATCTCCAGCTGCGCCTAAGTTCTTGGTGGGGTAGAAGCTAAAGCAACCGATGTGGCCGATACTGCCAACTTTTTTGCCAGCCCATTCGGCTCCGGTGGCTTGGGCACAGTCCTCAATTACGGCTAAGTTGTGGGCTTCCGCGATCGCCATCAGTCGAGTCATATCCACAGGCTGACCAAACAGATGCACTGGAATAATGGCGCGGGTTTTCTCAGTAATCGCCGCTTCAATCAAATTTAGGTCGAGATTGAAAGTATTCGCATCAATATCGACAAAAACCGGGGTAGCTCCCACCGCACTGATCACTTCTGCGGTCGCGAAAAAGGTAAAGGGAGGCGCAATTACTTCGTCTCCAGGGCCAATCTCTAAGGCCCGCAGGGCTAAGAAGAGGGCGTCAGTCCCAGAGTTGCACCCAATACATTCCGAGGTGCCTGTGTAGGCGGCAAACTGCTGCTCAAAGTTTGAGACGGCGGGACCACCAATGTAACCACCAGAACCCAAAACCTGGAGAACGGCTGCATTTACTTCTTCGCTGATGGTTTCAAATTGCCGCGTCAGGTTGAGCAGAGGGACTTTATTCACTCGTTTACACCACAAGTCTTGCTAGGTTAATAAAATCAAACTTTGTTAAAAAATGGAATCCGCCATTCCTCGGCTTTACCAGTTTCTAGAATAAAGCTGCCCTCAGATTGTTTCAGCTCTGGCAAAATCAGGAAAACACGTAGGCAGGTCAGAGCTTGTGGATACGTTGATAAAGTTAGACACCCTGGATCTAGCTTGGGCCTTGGGAATGATGGCGATCGCGATCGGCTTATCGGCTTGGCAACGGGTTGGTTTGGAGTGGAATCTGACCGTGGCGACAGGCCGAACGGTGATTCAATTGGTCATGGTTGGGTATCTGCTAGAGCTAGTTTTTGCTGTAGACAATCCTTGGGTGGTGTTAGGCATTATTGCGGGCATGCTGACCATTGCTACCATTGTGGCTCGTAACCGCATCAGCAAGAAGATTCCACAATTGCTGCCACTGCTCTGGGGTTCAATCTTTGTTGCCGCCACTTTGACCTTGAGCTATACCAATCTGCTGGTGATTCGCCCTGACACTTGGTACTCGCCCCAATATTTGGTGCCCCTAGCAGGGATTGTCTTGGGAAACGCCATGAATGGAGCGGCGATCGCAGGAGAACGTTTAGCCAGCACCATCAGTAACAGTCGCCTAGAAATTGAAACGTATTTAAGTTTAGGAGCAACTCCAGAGCAAGCAGTGGCTCAGTACCGTCGAGATGCGATCAAAGCAGGCATGATTCCCACGATTAACTCGATGATGGCAGTTGGGTTAGTTACCCTACCAGGCATGATTACGGGGCAGTTGCTCAGCGGTGTCAGTCCTTTAGATGCCGCCAGTTACCAAATGCTAATTATGTTTATGTTGGCATTTACGACATTGGTGACAACAATTTTGGTCACCAGAGGTCTCTGTCGTGTGTTTTTTAATCAAGCCGCTCAATTAACTTTGTATTGAGTTGCAATTTAGCTAACAAAAATAGTAGAGGCGATCGCCGCTTCCGAGCAAAAACGATAAAATTTATCCGCTCTACATCTAGGCCGACTCTTCAGTAGCACTGATTTTTCCAGAAATTTTCCAAACGCTGGTGAAAGCGACCGCTCCTACCTACTGCTCTGAATATCCCCATATTCAGCCCTGAAGCTCTTACCCTCACTTATAAGAGACAAGTGCCTAGAGTGCATGTGTTGAACCTCTAGTTTTGATGGGAATCTTCTGAAGGAGCTTGCTAACTCGCAATATCGTTTACAGGCATAGTTAAACGGTCATTTCACAAGAGAAGCTCATTCTCTAAATTCAGAAAAGTAGGAACTAGTAATCATGGTGTCATGGCTTACAACAGCGCAGTGGAAATGCATACAAACTTTTACAGGCCACCAGGGACGACATGCTGGTGTCAACTCAGTCGCTTTTAGCCCTGATGGATGTTTACTAGCTAGTGGCAGTGACGATCAGAGCGTCAAGCTATGGGACTTGCAAACGATGTGTGAAATTACCACACTTACGGGACATAGAGCCGCTGTTCGTCAACTTGCATTTCACACTAACAGCAATATTCTCGCTAGCGCTTCCCTTGACCGAACAATTAATTTATGGAACCTCAAAAACAATCAAAAAATTAAGACCTTGTTTGGGCACTATGATGAGGTTTCTTCCATCTCCATTGACTCATCCAATAACGTGATGGCTACTGGTAGCAATGATGGAGATATTAAGTTGTGGGATTTGACAACAAAGGAAGAAATCAAAACTTTGTCTACTTCAGATCCTCGGATAGTTGAGGCAGTTGCCTTTAGCCCTGATGGGAGAGTTCTTGCAAGTGGCGGCTTTGATAACACTCCAAAACTATGGGATGTAGAAACGGGGCAGTTAGCCCGTAAATTTTCTGCACATTCACAACAAATTCGTTCTATCGCTTTTAGTCCTAATGGACAGCTTCTAGCCAGTGCCAGCAATGACAAAACTATTAAGCTTTTTGATGCATCTTCTGAGCAAGAAGACATTCTGCAAGGTCATACTAAGGCTGTCGTATCTATAGCTATTGATTCGAGTAATACGATGTTAGCGAGTGGAGGAGATGATAAAGAAATTAGAATTTGGGATTTGAAGACCAAGAGAGAGATGTGCAACCTGGCTGGTCATGAATCTTATGTCATGTCAGTTGCCTTCAGCCCAAACGGAAATTTTCTGGCTAGTGCCAGTCATGACAGAAGTATTAAAATTTGGCAGCGTCTATAACAGGTTCAGTCAGACAGTAGAGGCGATCGCTCTTACCCTCCTGAGCTGATCGCCTTACCCTATTGGGCTAAAGAAGGCACATAGCGTCCTAACAGCGATCCGTTTTCGTCGTAGAGTTCGATGGCGATGTTGGCGTTTTCGCTGATGGCTTCTAGAGCGGCTTCCAAAGTTTGAATGTGATCGCGAACGTCTACTTGGGTGCCAATGTCACCATTCGCTTCAGCGGTGATTGCGGTTCGGACTAGCTTTCTGACATGGTCAGGATTTAACTGAACTTTGATTAGGGCGAGACTCACCGCGAAGTCGCATACCCTGGGAGAGCCAGCACAAGTACGGCGAAGGTCAGCGCGAGCGCCTTCTAAAATATTTGCCAAACTCAGCTTATTCTCGGCTTCGGTCAGCGAGTTCCCATAGGAACTTATTAATGGCTGAGCTTGGTTGTAAAACAGGCTGTCTGTAGGAACCTGCTTAGCCGCAGCTAGGGCATCTCGCCAGTTAGCGACTGCTTGGGACCATTGATTTTGCTGCTCAAAACTTTGGGCTTGACGGGCTAAGTTCACGGCTTGGCGATAAGCATTGACAGACAACTGCTCCTTCGTTTTGCGATCGCGGGCTGCTAGAATCTTTGGCTGATACTCACCGAGCAATTGCTGAGCTTCTTGATAGGCCATCGTGCCGCGTGGAACTTGCCGCAAGGTGTTGGTAGACATGCGCCAAGTCGCATCTGCTAGCTGCCAACTCGCTAAGGATTGAGCGATTCCCTGGCGAGCCTCCGCCACCTGAGCGGTAGACTTAGCCTTCGCCAAGGTTGCGTTAGCTTGTTGCTCCAGTTTGGCTCGCTTATTGGTCATAACGAGGTTGGCGCGGTATTCCGTCACCTTCTTCTGCGCCACGGGGTATGCAGTACTGGTTTGGGGGACTGCCTCTAATTGTGTGATTGCCCCTCGCCAAAGCTTTTGAATCTCAGTCCAGTCTGCTAAGGGATGCGGCGGGTTCTGGCTCTTTTGCGCGGCGGCGATCGCTTGGTTTTGCGCAGCTACTACTTGAGCGATCCCTTGCTCCTGTGCTTGATAAGTGTTTAGCAGAGTTTGGGCTTCCCCATGATGACCTGACCAAGCAGGAATGGGTGCTAGAGCTTGGGTTGCTGTCTCTAATTTTTGTTGAGCCGTTAAAACTTCTTGCCCAGACTTGGTAGCTTGGAGAATTTTCGCTGACTCCTGACTGAGTTGCTGCGCGGTGGCGATCGCGGGACAACCGCCAATCACGCAGGGCCGCGTCAGGGCATAAATGACTCCTGCCAAGGCAAACAGCCCTACCCCTGCTCCAGCTACCAGCAAAGGTAACTTAGTGCGTTGGTCTGGCTTGCTGGGCTTGCGGGTGGGAACTAACTCATCACTAGGCTCAGTCAGAGGTTGAATGGCAGAGCCAAAAGGGTTATCCTCGGCATCGCTTAAGTCTGGTGGGTCGGCAATCTCGGCATCCAGCAGCGCATTGGTAGACTCAAAGTTGTGGCTGGTATTAGCTGAGTTGTTTGGTGGTGTAGCAACATCGCCCTCTAGAAGATCGGCAGGTGTGGTAGGCTCCAGCGTCAGGGAATGGCTAGCGTAAGGTTGTTTCTGTCCAGCGACTCGCAAATACAACCGGACAGTGTGGTTAAACTCGGAATCAGAAAAATCGGGTTGTAGAGACTCTAAGGCTTGCTCTAAAAGCGTGAAAACTGACTGAGGAGTGGGTGGGTTAATACCGGGAGAGTGTTGGCCTAAAATCATGAGTACGCCTTGCTTTAGCGCACACTGAATCTGGATCGGAACTGGCTGGGCCAACTCGGATTGCAAATGTTGCTGTAACTGCCGTGCCAGCACCTGCAAACTATCCTGATGCACTGCGGTTTCCATAGGGCAGTCCCACTCCACCTGATTAGTTTAGAAAGATAAATACAACTTCCAGATTGCCCAATACAGAAGTTGCGATCGCGACCGTATCAATACAATCTACATCCTGCTTGTGGGTGATTTCGGTCGAATTTAATCGTCATTTGTAGAAAATGGGGAAAGCGGCAAAGCCAATGGAAATCTTAATCGTCGAGGATGAAGCTGAAATTGCCCAGCTCATTCAACTGTATTTAGAGAAGGAAGGCTTTTCTTGCCGCATTTGTCGGGATGGCATCACGGCGCTGCAAGTGTTTCCAGAGCAAAAGCCAGATTTGGTCATCCTAGACCTGATGATTCCTGGCTTAGATGGTTTAGAGGTTTGCGCCCGCATTCGTCAACGTCCTGGGGCGAAAGATCCCTACATCTTGATGCTGACCGCCAAAGGCGAAGAAATCGATCGCATCATTGGCTTATCTACTGGGGCGGATGACTACCTGGTGAAGCCCTTTAGCCTACGAGAGTTGGTAGCGCGGGTGCGGGCGCTGTTGAGACGAACACTCCGACAAGGTGGCCAAACCCAAACTTACCGCACCCAGCATTTTCTGATTGATATTGAACAGCGTACCGCTTCCCGCTTTATGGATGGCGTTACAGAAGGCGCTATAGGCGGGGCTATAGGGAGCGATCGCGCAGAAGCATTGGATCTAACCACCCTAGAGTTTGAGCTATTAGCCACGTTTATGAGTTATCCAGGACGAGCCTGGAACCGCACGCAACTCATCGACAAACTCTGGGGTAGTAACTTTTTTGGCGATGAACGGGTAGTGGATACCCATGTAGCGCGACTCCGCAAAAAGATTGAGCCCGACCCCGCAAATCCCACGTTCATAAAAACGGTGATCGGGGTGGGCTACAAATTTGAGGATCAAGCACAAGCTTGAACTTATGCCAGATCAAACAGCAAGAGTTCTGCACCTGTATCGCTGCTGAGGTCAAGCTGCTCGCCAGCCGCGATCGCCACGCCATCCCCTTCGCGGAGAGTTTGATCGCCCCAAACCACCATACCTTTTGCCACTTGCAGCCAGCCGTAGCGTTCTGGTTGGAGGGTGTAGAAGAGGCGATCGCCAGCAGCCAAGATGGACACGTACAGGTCAACATTTTGGTGAATCGTGACGGCTCCACTACGGCCATCTTTAGCACCAATCAAGCGCCATTGACCTTGCTTTTCCTCTAGAGGAAAGTCGCGCTGCTCGTATCGGGGCTTCAACCCTTGCTCATCGGGCAGAATCCAGATTTGTAAAAAGTGAACAGGATCAGTGCCGGAAGAATTGAACTCGCTGTGAGTAATGCCTGTGCCTGCACTCATCACCTGAGCTTCTCCGGGCTTAATGATGGCACCGTTGCCTAAGCTATCCTTGTGCTCCAAGGCTCCTTCAATCACATAGGTCAGGATTTCCATATCCCGATGGCTATGCATGGGAAACCCTGCGCCCGGTGCTACGCGATCGTCATTGATTACTCGTAACGCCCGGAACCCCATCCGACCGGGATCGTAAAAGTTGCCGAAGGAAAAGGTGTGGTAGCTGTCGAGCCAGCCGATTTTAGTGCGACCACGGGCATTGCGATCATGAATTAAGTTACTCACTGTCCCTTGGGTCATAGCTTAAACCTCGTAATAAAGGCGATCGCTGAAAACACTCCTGGTGTGTTGCGTCAGGGAGGTGTTTCTCATCTGAAATCTTGCTTTCATCCAAATGAAATTGGTTATTTCTTGGATGTCTTCTTACTCTAAACTAGCTAGCATCAATATGGAAAGTACATACTTGAAAGTGGAATACTATCCAAAAAGATACTAAGCAAAGCAACTGGGTTTGAAGTTAGCCTAGAACTAACGTAGCGAGCTAGGGCTGAGGCAATAGGTTAAGAGATAGCACTGGTTAAATAGCACTGGCGATCGTGAACGATTAGATTCAGGACATCGAGCATTCGTGGCTAAAATTGGGCTGCAAGGACGACTATTTTTATCCCATGTGATTGTCATGGTAGTGGGGCTGAGTACCCTGATCACAGTGGGCAAGTTTTACTCACCTCGCTTGTTTGTGCTGCATTTAGCCAAGTTAGAAGGAAGCGGATTTAAGTTAGGTTATGTGCGCTACCAACTAATTAAAGGCTTCGAGTATGCCTGGGGACGTGGGGCACTTTGGTCAGTCGTGGTCGGCGGATCGACTGCGGGAGGACTGAGCTATTTAGTGGCGCGGCGCATTGTCAAACCCCTAACTCAAATGGAAGCCATCACCCAGAAATTCGCTTCTGGCAACCTCAGTGAGCGCATGCCTGCCAACGACATTCGTGAGTTGCATCGACTGGCGGCAAGTTTTAATCGCATGGCAGCCGATCTGCAAGGAGTGGAACAACGGCGGCGGGAGTTAGTGAGCGATCTAACTCATGAGTTGCGCACTCCTCTAACCGTAGTTGAAGGGTATTTAGAAGGCTTGGCAGATGGCACGATCGAACCTTCTGTTGATATTTACCAACGCTTAGCCAAGGAAACCAAACGCTTACGACGTTTGGTGAATGACCTGCAAGAACTCTCCCAAGCTGAAGCAGGTTATCTACCCATTCATACCCAAAAGTTGGAACTGCTGCCTTTGTTGACGGCACTGATTCAGAAGTTTTCTGACCAACTCTTAGAAGAAGGGCCAAAGTTACGTCTAGACTGTCCAGCCGTTCTCCCACTGGCATTGGCTGATCCAGAACGAGTCGAACAAATTTTGATCAATCTATTAGGGAATGCGCTGCAATACACCGAGCAGGGTTCAATTACGGTGCGGGCTTGGAGTGAAGCAGGAAAAGTATGGGTTGCAGTAGTAGATACGGGGATAGGCATTGCACCTGTAGATCTACCCCATGTGTTTGAGCGGTTTTGGCGGTCTGATCCGTCGCGCGATCGCAGTTCTGGCGGCACCGGAATTGGGTTATCCATTTCCCGCCGCTTGGTAGAGTTGCAAGGGGGCGAAATTGAAGTGGAGAGCCAAATGGGAAAGGGTAGCACCTTTAGATTTTCCTTACCCTTGGCTTGAATAACCCACTCCTTGAGGTGAACCACATCCAATGACAAAACTTTGTGATGTTGTGGTCACGAAGATGCCAAACAGAATCGCTAAAGTCAGGCGGTTGGCACAATGGTAATCCCTATGTCTCCCCTCTCATTAGCGATCCTTCTGGTGAGCCTCGCCCTGACTTTAGGTGTGGTTGCAATTAGCTATCTTTTTCCTCCCAGTCGCTTTCCTGACTAATACTGCTACTGCCAGTAATCGCAATCAGAGAGTTAACCCTCTAATCGGGCAGCACAGAGGGCAGCTCCAATTAAGCCAACCTGAGGATTTAGGACAATATGTACTGGGACTCTCTCTAGCAACGGGCTAATTCTGCCCTTTTGGCCGAATGCTCGGATAAACAGACCAGTCTGCATTAATGGCAAAATTTTGCTGGCAATGCCACCCGCCACATAAAGGCCACCGTAGGGTAGGAGTTTCAGTGCTAGGTTGCCTGCTTCAACCCCATAAGCTTCCACAAAGATTTGCATCGCTTGCTCACAGAGCCGATCTGTCTCTTCTAAAGCAGCAGTAGCGATCGCAGCGGCTGGGTCTACGGTTTTTTCGCTCCGCCCCGCTTCATGCTCCCAAGTTCTCACGATCTGCCCCACTGGAGACTCAGCAATCGGTTGAGCGCTGCCTGTGAGTTGGCGATCGCGCAAAAACTGATAAATAGCGGTAATACCTTGCCCAGAAACTACACGCTCTACAGAAATCCGTTGAATGTTGTTGCGATCCAGCAAATACTTCAGCAGTTGGAACTCTAGCTCGGAGCGAGGCGAAAAATCGGCATGACCGCCTTCGGAACCAAACACTTCATAGCCGTTGTTGCAAGGAATCAGAAATCCTTCTCCTAAGCCAGTTCCCGCCCCAATCACCCCAATGGGAGCGCTCGGATCTGGTTTGCCTGCTTGCAAGGTGAGCAAGTCTTCGGGATTCAAGCCTACAACTCCATACCCTACCGCCACAAAATCATTGATTAGCCGTACATGCTTCAGGGCTAGCTCTGCTTCCAGCCGCTTACCATCGAGAGACCAACCCAAATTTGTCAAAATGGAGGTGTTGTTGACCACAGGCCCAGCGATCGCAAAGCAAGCTTCTTGGGGCGCGAGAGCATAGCCTACTTTTTCTGCGGCTTCCTTATAGAACTGCTGCACCATCGGCACCAAGTCAGGAAAGTGCTGACTAGAGTAGCGAGCTTCGTAGAGTGTTTTAAGATTAATTTTGGCTTGAGGTGATGTCGTTTGGGCTTCTACTAACCGCAGGATAGTTTTAGTACCGCCAATATCTCCCGCTAATAGTAACGTCATAGCTTTTATGTACTCCCTCTCAACGCTAACTCAGGCAAGAAGCTGCCTAGGATGCAACTCCAATGGTAAGTGTAAGGCGTGGTTCCCATTTACAACTCCATGAATGGTCATAGATTCCATTCACCTAGCTAATAATTTGATCCCTAACCATTGCTCGATATATAACCGTTCATGAACAGTTCGATCGCTGATCTGCGTAAAGACTACGCCCTACAAGCACTGACCGAAGCAGAAGCCCATCCCGACCCGTTTCAACAATTTCAAATTTGGTTTGATCAAGCGATCGCGACCCAACTCCACGAACCCAATGCGATGACCTTGGCAACCGCAACTCCATCAGGCATGCCCTCAGCCCGTATTGTCTTGCTCAAAGGCTTTGACCCACGAGGTTTTGTGCTCTATACCAACTACAACAGCCGCAAGGGCCAAGAGCTAGATGCTAATCCTCAAGCTGTGTTGGTGTTTTGGTGGGCCGAGCTAGAGCGGCAAGTCCGTATCGAAGGTCGTGTAGAAAAAGTCGCAGACTCAGAAGCCGATGCTTATTTCCAAAGTCGTCCCCGTGGTAGCCGTTTAGGTGCTTGGACTTCTAATCAAAGCGAGGTAATCAGCGATCGCGAAGTGTTAGAACAACGGTTACAAGCATTAACCGCACAATATCAAGACCAAGAAATTCCCCGACCCTCTCACTGGGGAGGCTACCGCGTGGTGCCATCTGCGATCGAATTTTGGCAAGGTCGTCCCAGTCGTCTCCACGATCGCTTGCGTTATCGCCAAGGCGAAGGTAGCCAATGGTTGATTGAGCGCTTAGCACCTTGAGTTGTCACAGCAATGCGGCGACAGGAGTGCTCCATGCAGCCCCATGAGCTAGACCTCTGGTTTACTCCAGAATGCCAGCAGCATTACATTACGCTGCTATCTGGACGCATTGGCTTAACTCGGCGTCGGGCTGAATGTTTCGTCCGCTTGTGGGCCTATTTGTCTCTGAAGCAGCAACAAGCTGTGACGCAATTACCTCCTCTCCCCATCTCGCGATTACAGCCATTAGCAGAGCCAGTCGCTTGTAGCCATCGAGAAGCGGCACAACTCTTCTACACAGGTAAAGACCAAGGAAGCGATCGCGCAGCGGGAATGATGCTGGACCAACTCGTTACCCTAGGGTTGATTGACAAAAAATTTGACGGCAACCGTATCTCTATTCGCATTCGGGCGGTGCCAGAGCTGACTGAATCGCCTCGGTTGTCTCCCTTTCCCAGCGTGCAACCAGACGCATTCAATCCCCGCACCGATGCCATTCCAATTGCAAGTTTGCTAACTCACACCTATGGTTGGCTGGTCAAAGATGCCGCGATCGCTCAACCCAAAATCATCAAAACCCTGCGAGCCTGGGCACAACAATATCCCACCGGGATGCGGGTCTTGCGGCGCTGTGATAACCTTCAGCCCGTTGGCATGTCAATTTTATTTCCGGTCGCCAGTGAGTCAGAAGCTAATTTCTTCAGGCCACCCGCCAAGAGTTTCTACTTAACCTCCAAGGCCAAAAGCGACCCGTTCCAGATCGCATCCTTAGGAGATATGAATTGTACGGCTGTGTTTGAGCGGTTTTGGATTGTTGATAGTGAATATCTGCGCCGCGATTATCTTTGCCAGTTTTTAGAAGATGCGCAAGCCACTCTGACGCAGATGAAACAGGATTTCCCTAACCTGTGCGATCTCTACATCGTGGTGGTACATCCGATTCATCTTTCATCCTTGGCCACTACCTTGGGTTTTCAAAAAACGGGGCAAGAGGCTTCCCTCTCGGCTTACTGGATGTATCAAGCAATCGATCGCTTTTTAGCGCTGGATATGAAGCAAGTCTTGGGAGATCTGCAACTTGAAGCCGCACGGTAAACTCAATATTTCTCAGATGCCCTGTAGGCAAAACTTCTGGGCCTGCCTATTTGCTGTTAGCGATCTGAAGCACCTGATTGAGCTTACCGCTGCGGAAACCTTCTAAATCAAGGGTGACGTAGAGAAAGCCGTAACTTTGCAAGGCTGTTACAACAGTGGAAAGATCGGTCGTTAAAACAAATTCTTTGATTTGCTCTGGGGGTAACTCAATTCGCGCCGTGTCGCCTTCAGATCGCACGCGGAGATTTTGGAGTCCTAAATCGCGCAGATAACGCTCTGCTCGCCCGACTCTTTGTAGTTTGGCTACCGTAATTTCCTCACCGTAGGGAAAACGTGAACTGAGGCAAGGTTGGGCGGGTTTGTTCCACCACGGTAAACCCAAAGATTTAGCCAGCTCTCGTACTTCCAGCTTGGAAATGCCCACCTCGGCCAAGGGCGATCGCGCTCCCCGTTCTTTGGCCGCTTGGATGCCCGGACGGTAATCTCGTAAATCGTCGGCATTCACGCCATCGACGACGTAAGGGTAGCCCCGCTCTAGCGCCAGTGGTTTTAAGGTGTCGTGCAGTTCACTCTTGCAGAAGTAGCAGCGGTTGACGGGATTTGAAGCGTAGTTGGGGTTGTCCATCTCATGAGTGTTAACCACCTCATGGGCGATGCCAATCTCAGCGGCTTGAATCCGAGCATCCTCTAGGTCTTCTGGCATTAAGGAGGGGGAATCTGCCGTGACTGCGAGGGCGCGATCGCCCAAAACATCGTAAGCGACTTTAGCGACCAGGGTACTATCAATGCCGCCTGAGTAGGCGATCAAAGCCTGCTCCATTTCGGCCAATAAGGTTCTCAATTGCTCAAGTTTTTGTAGCAGCATGGTCTGGCAATCCCCAAGCAATGATAGTTACTCAATTTTTGGCAACTTTGGCAACTTTCGGCATCAAGCGCCTCACCTAGGGTAGCGAATTTCGGCCAGATTTTTAATCTGGCTCAAGCTTGCTGCGGCAACCTGTGATTGGGTTCAACCCCACCGCTGTATCTCGCTACCATTTGCGCCAGTGCACTCAAATCGATTGGTTTGGTGAGGTAGTCGGTAAAGCCTGCTTCTAAACAAACTTCGCGATCGCCTGTCATCGCCATTGCAGTTTGAGCAATGATTGGCAGTTGTTGGTACGTCTGGTAAGACCGCAACTCGCGGGTTAGACACAGGCCATCAATCTCAGGCAGATGAATGTCCATCAGCATCAGAGCAGGTAATGAAATGGCTAACGCTTGCCACATTTCGGTCGCATTTTTGACCCAGGTGACTTCATAGCCCAGCTTGCTCAGGTAAGCAATCAACAGCTTGGCATTGGGGACGTGGTCTTCGATCAGCAGGATATGGTAGGGCCGAGTGTGCGTACTCAGCGCTCTGGGGCGGCTTGAAACTCGCATGGCTGTCACAGTCTCTTCCGGAGTTGCCGCCATCACTGATTCTGTACTGTGGCGTAGAGCAGCTTGAGCCGAGGGACTCGCTGCTTGCATGGCAGTGCGCTTCAAGCGCGATCGCTGAGCCGTAGGAGTAGCTGAGCTAGTCGGGCTGGAAATGTCCGGGGTGGTTCTCGGCTTGCCTGGACTCTGGTTAGACCGAGGGTTAGATCGAGGGCTTGAGTGAGGGACAGTAATTTCAGTCTCAACTTGATACTTGGCAGCACTCTCCGCGACGGTAGAAGCAGAGCTAACTGCGGGGCTGGCTGCTGTAGTGGTTGCGGGCAAAGCTTCTGCACATTCCCGCATAGGCTGAGTGTTGAGCTGCGGCGTTAATGGCAACTTGACAGTAAAGCGCGAACCCCGATTAAGTTCTGACTCAACTTCTACCCAACCGCCATGTAGTTCAGCTAGCTTCTGGGTTAGAGCTAAGCCTAAACCTGTGCCTTCGTCTCGGCTCACCACGGCATTGGCAATCTGTGAATAAGGCCGAAACAACTGTTGTTGCTGTTCGTGAGAAATCCCGGTTCCGGTATCCCAAACAGTGAAGTCCAGAAAAATCCCAGCCAACCGGACTTGCAAACCTACAGTGCCTTTGGTGGTGAACTTCAAAGCGTTGGATAGTAGGTTGAATAACATTTGCTTCAACCGCAACGGGTCAGAAACAAACGTTGTCACATTTGGATCGAGGTCAAGGCGCAACTCTAAGCCTTTGTCGCTGGCTTTTTCTTTGACTAATTTCAGAACGCTGCGACAAATCTCTTCAACTTTAGTCGTTTCGCATTGCAAATCGAGTTGATTCGCTTCAATTTTGGACAAATCCAAAATGTCATTAATTAAGGCTAATAAATGCTGACCACTCGTCAAAATAATGTTGAGATATTCTCGATGGCGGAGGCTACTGGGGTTAAAGCCTTGCTCCCGTAACAAATGAGTAAAACCCAGAATAGAGCTGAGGGGAGTCCGAATTTCGTGACTCGTATTGGCTAAAAACTCACTTTTGAGTTGATTGGAGCGCTCTAGCTCCCGGTTGCGAGCTTCTAGGTTTTGGCACTGCGGACAAGTGGCATTCAGTTGTCGAGCTTGCTGAACTGCGATCGCACATTGATGGATCAGCCGTTCAATTAAATGGGTTCTTAAGGGTCCCTGCCAAGCTTGCAAGGTGGACAGTTTGGTTTCGCCAACCGCATCACAAACAACATCAGAAACAATCAGCCAACCCAAAGCTTTGCCATCCAAATTCAGAATTGGCCAAGCAATCGGATCGCTTTGGTCATGCAGCGTTTGTAAATCAGTCAGGGGCAACAATTCACCCAAACTAAATTTGAACAGCTTGCTAGTGGCGATCGCGATGGGTGTCACGGAATTGCTGGAGCGCTGCAATTGCTGAGGCGCTACATGACCGATGCGAAAAGCCAGTATTGCTTCTGAAGCGGCTGGAACTGTCGCTAAGGGAGGAGTGGGTGACTGGTAAGGTAGGGCGATCGCAACGATCCCGCTGCCCAGAGCGCTTCTCAGCTCATTGACAATGATTTGAAAAATTTCTGCTTCTGGCTGTAGCGCAGTGGCGAGTTCCGGTTGATGTTTGTGGTTCAGGAGTTGGTTGGCTAGGCGATCGCTGAGTTGGTTGCAAAAGCGCTCGACCCAAAGCTCAGCTTCCAATTGCTGAATTCGAGACGAAGCTGCTCGCTGCGGTGCTCCGTGCGTCTGCAACTCTGGCAGAGATGTCTCTGACGACTCCTCAGCCTGCCAACTTAAATGTTGATGTGTATTTAGCCTGTCCACTAAATTTCGGTCTCTTTTAATTCAATAGCTCGGATATTTGACCAGCCGCAGAAAACAGGGAACACACTACTACTGCTTTGATGGAGCTAGTCATCAGCTCAGTAGTTTTAAGCTGTCATAACTCAGTCGCTATCCTAAAAACGCAGACCTTAGAGCACCTTCGCTTTGCGCAAGTTTACGCAAACACTTCAGGCTAAGATTGACTCCACAAAATCTGTCATTATCTAAAGTTGAGGTTGGCAGTTTTGTCTTACTTACAGTTCTGTCTTAGCTTAAAGCTGACTAACTGATCCTCACTGAAAAAATTAATTTAGTTAAAACTAGGTTGCATGCTTTCGCTTAATTCTAACGTTACATGCGTGAACGTACTGAAAACAAAAATTGTTGCTTTGTAAATTTTAGATAAATTTCATAAAGTTCATGCGATCGCTCACCTCACTCTCAGGATTGTGAATAGAGATTACAGAAAATTTTTGGCAGCTATTGCTCTGAGACAGGGCTTTGAACCAGTACTTTGAGCCAGCCCCAACAATGATATTCTGGGAACGCAACTGGCCAAATGTCGCCCTAACAGCCGCTAAGCGCTGAGCAATCTGTGTGAGAAGTGACCATGAATATTGTGCCAACTGAGATTCCAGATGTCTTACTGATTGAACCTCGGGTTTTTCGAGACGATCGCGGCTTCTTTTTTGAAAGCTTTAACCAAAAATTATTTGACGATAAGACTGGAACTCCTGTCCCTTTTGTCCAAGACAACCATTCTCGCTCCCAAAAGAATGTGCTTCGAGGGTTGCATTACCAAATCCAGCAGCCGCAAGGGAAATTAGTCCGAGTGGTGGTAGGGGCGGTGTTTGATGTGGCCGTTGATATTCGCCGCAGTTCCACCACTTTTGGGCAATGGGTAGGGCGCTTGCTCAGTGCCGAAAATCAGCAGCAGTTGTGGATACCTGCGGGTTTTGCTCACGGATTTTTTGTGATTTCAGAGGTTGCCGAAGTTCTGTACAAAACGACGGATTACTACGCTCCCGGTGGAGAGCGCTGCATTTTGTGGAATGACCCAGAATTAGCGATCGCCTGGCCATTGGCCGGAGAGATCCCGATTCTGTCAGCAAAAGATCAAGCAGGACACCTTT
Organism: Trichocoleus desertorum AS-A10; assembly: GCF_039962155.1. Lineage (NCBI taxonomy): Bacteria > Bacillati > Cyanobacteriota > Cyanophyceae > Leptolyngbyales > Trichocoleusaceae > Trichocoleus > Trichocoleus desertorum. Next base: position 299,161 of record NZ_JAMPKN010000003.1, read on the forward strand.
TCAAAGCGGCAGAGATGTTTCCATGAAACGGATTTTAGTCACTGGGGCAGACGGCCAAGTGGGGCAAGAGCTAAGAACTTGTCTCACCTCTCTCGGAGGAGTCACCAGCTTAGGGCGAGCCGCACTAGATCTAGCCCAGCCTGAGCAAATTCGTCAGGTGATGGATCAGATTCAACCAGAAATTGTGGTGAATGCTGCGGCTTACACAGCGGTAGACAAAGCGGAAGCGGAATTAGAGCAAGCGATCGCGATTAATGCCACAGCGACTCAAGTTTTAGCCGCCGCTGCCCAACGTGGGGGATCTTTTTTGATCCATATCTCAACCGATTATGTGTTTGACGGCACGCAAAGCCACCCTTACTTAGAAACAGATGCTACCCATCCCTTGGGCGCCTATGGCAAATCAAAATTGATGGGAGAAACCGCGATCGCGCTCAGCACTTCCAACTACGCCATTCTCAGAACCGCTTGGGTTTATGGCAGCTATGGCAAAGGTAATTTTGTCAAAACTATGTTGCGTCTAGGAGCTGAGCGTGAAGAAATTCGCGTCGTAGCCGATCAAATTGGTAGTCCCACTTGGGCTAAGGATTTAGCCCAGGCGATCGCTCAGTTCATTCCCCACGCAAATTCCAAACACGCAGGCATCTACCACTACACCAATAGCGGCGTAGCCAGTTGGTACGACTTTGCCGTTGCCATTTTTGAAGAAGCCAAACTATTAGGCTTGCCGCTCAAAGTGCAACAAGTGGTCCCGATTACAACGGCTGAATATCCTACGCCCGCTCAGCGTCCAGCCTACTCAGTCCTCTCTTGTGCAAAAATAGCGGGAGTCCTGGGAACTTATCCCCCCCACTGGCGACAAGGACTCAGGCACATGCTAGCCGAACTTTATGCTCAAACCCATGAAAGCGCTAATTCTCTCCGGCGGTAAAGGGACACGTCTGCGACCGCTGACCTATACAGGAGCGAAGCAACTAGTGCCCGTCGCCAATAAACCAATTCTTTGGTATGGCATTGAAGGGATTGTAGCGGCTGGCATCACTGATATTGGCATCATTATTAGCCCCGAAACGGGTGCAGAGGTAAAAGCCAAGACGGGAGAAGGCGATCGCTTTGGGGCCAAAATTACTTATATTCTGCAAGAACAACCCGCGGGTTTAGCTCATGCTGTGAAAGTGGCTCAGCCTTTTTTGGGAGATTCGCCCTTCATTATGTATTTGGGCGACAACTTGATCCAAGATGGGCTGGAGCAGTTCTTAGATAAATTTACTCAGCAAGACCTCGACGCCTTGATTCTGCTGCGCTCGGTGAAAAACCCCAGCGCCTTTGGGGTGGCAGAGGTGGCGGAGGATGGACGGATTGTGCGCTTAATTGAAAAGCCACAGCAACCTCCCTCAGATTTGGCTTTGGTGGGGGTCTATTTCTTCTCCCCCGTGATTCACCACGCGATCGCCAATATTCAACCATCTACACGTGGCGAATTAGAAATTACCGACGCGATTCAATACTTAATCGATCAACAACGCCAAGTTCAGGCGACTCAACTACTAGGTTGGTGGTTGGACACCGGCAAGAAAGATGATTTGCTCGCTGCCAATCAAATCATTCTCGACAGTTATGTAAATCCCCAAATCGCGGGCGAAATTGATGCCCAGTCACAGGTTAGCGGCAGGGTCGCGATTGGCGAAGGCTCACAACTGATTAACTGTACTGTGCGCGGCCCTGTGATCATCGGGCAAAACTGTCATTTAGAAAATTGCTTTATTGGTCCTTATAGCAGCATTGCTGACAAAGTCACCCTGATTGACACTGATATTGACCACAGCGTGATCTTGCAAGGCGCTAGAGTCGTTAATATTAATCAGCGGATTGTGGACAGCGTGATTGGTCGAAATGCCTCCCTGACAGTGCATCCCCGCCGACCCAAAGCCTTAAGATTCATGGTGGGGGATGACTGCCAAATTGAACTGGCCTAGGGATACCAGCATGTCAGGCCCAGAAAAAATCGCCGTTGTTCTCGCTACTTACAACCCGAACCCAGCCTATTTTCGCCAGCAAATTCAATCGATTCAAAGCCAAACTTGGCAAAACTGGGTTTGCCACATTGTCGATGATCGCTCGCAAGCTGAGTCGCAGCAGCTAATTCGAGACACCGTAGGCGACGACGATCGCTTTATCTGTCACTTCCATCCCCAAAATCTCAATTCCTATCACAACTTTGAGCGGGGTTTGCAGTCTGTAGCTACCGACTCCACAGTGACCGCGATCGCTTTTGCCGACCAAGACGATATTTGGCAAGACCATAAGCTGAGCGCGTTGCTAGAAACTCTACGAGCTGAGCAAGCGCTGTTGGTGCATTCCGACTTGGAACTGATTGATGGTAGCGATCGCACCTTGCATGCTTCGGCTTGGGAGTTCGAGAGCCGCCACCCGGAAAAACTCACAGCCGAGCTACTGCTTCTACGAAACACTGTGACGGGCTGTTCGGTACTATTTTGTGCGACGTTGTTGCCCTCGGTGCTGCCGTTTCCGCCTCAAGTAGAGGTGAATTGGTATCACGATGTTTGGGTGGCGATCGTAGCAGCGCAGTTAGGGAAAGTTGCTCATGTGCGGCAGCCTTTAGTTAGGTATAGAATTCACGGTTCTAATACTATTGGAGTGGTTAGAGATGCCGGGAAACTCTACCGAGAATTGATTGTTTGGCTCAGTAAAAAATGTCGAATTACGGGTAAAAGTTATCTGATTCATCGAAACTTGAGTCAGGCTTTCTATCTACGCTTTCAGCAATCTACCAATCCTGAATGGCGAGATCCGTTTAGCGATCGCCAATTAGACTTTGGTTTAGGCATTCTTCGCTTAGGTTGGCAAAGTTATCAAACGGGATATGGCTCTGAGGGAATCGCTTTGAGAATTTGGGCCTTAAAGCTATTATTCGACTTGCAGAAATTGCGCCAAAAGTTGATGCCAAAATTATTCAAGATTGGTTAGCGTTGATGATATTTCCTAACTAATGCAACCAGACAAACAAAATATTTTAGTTTCAATTATTTTAGTTAATTACAACGGTGTAGGAGTTATTCTAGACTGCCTCGATTCGATTGAAAAATTTATTCATTCGATTACCTATGAACTCATTGTGGTAGATAATGCCTCCACCGATGGCAGCCCGAAGTTAGTTGCACAAAAATTTCCTCAAGTACAGCTCATTCAATCAGCTAAAAATTTAGGCTTCGGGGCAGGAAATAATTTAGGTGCTCAAGCGGCCAAGGGAAATTTCTTATTTCTACTGAATACTGATACTGTCCTGCTCAGTGATCCACTACCACACTTGTTGACCTTAATGCAAACTCACTTGGATGTGGGGCTGATTGGGCCAAAACTCCTGAACCCAGATGGTACTTTGCAGCTTTCAGTAGTTCCTGCGATCGGCTTGCGAGGAGAATACCAAGCGCAACAACAGTTAAAAAAGTATCAAAATGTTGACAATCAGGTAGCAGTCAGCCAACAATTTCAGGTAATTCAAGAAGTCGAGATTGTAATTGGAGCAGCAATTTTTATTAGACGAGAATTGTTTGATAGCTTGGGTGGATTTGATGAAAACTTCTTTATGTACTTTGAAGAATCAGATCTGTGCCAGCGATCGCGAAACCAAGGCTGGAAAATTCTCTATACTCCTCAAACCGCGCTGATTCACCTAAAAGGACAATCTGTGAGTCAGCGAGCTGATGCGATGGCAATTGAGTATCGCAAGAGTCAGCTTTATTACTATCAAAAACATTGCTCCTTGGCAGAACAAATTCTAGTAAGACTTTATCTTTTAATTAAATTTCTGAGTCTTTTTCTGAAAACCTTAAATCCCACTTTTGGCAAGATTATTCTATTATTATTCAACTTTAAGCAATATCCTTTAAGCTTTAAACCCAGATTAAGCCTCAATGTCACTCCTAGTTAATTTAGCCTTTTTGCCAGAAAGACCGACAGGTTGGGCAACCTATAGTCTCAATTTACTGAAGGCGCTGCCTCTGCTAAACATTAAAGCGGTTAGTCCAATACCTTTGACAGAAAATATAAAGACGTATCCAGCTCCTATCGGCTTAACAACAGAGTTTGGAGCCAAGGGGCATCTCAAACGATTACTTTGGACTCAATTCTACTTGCCAAAAATTTATCAAAATCTTGGCTCTAAGTTATTATTTTCCCCAGTTCCAGAGTCACCTATTTCAAAAAGCTGTAGGGCGATTGTCACAATTCATGACTTGATTCCTCTGCACTTTCCGCAGTGGTTTTCTTCGGCTCAAAAGCTGTATTGTCGCTACTATATTCCTGCTGTTCTAAGACAGGCAGAACAAATTATCTGTAACTCACAGGCAACTGCTCAAGATGTCGTTGATTTTTTTGGTATCTCAGCTAAAAAACTAATAGCAATTCCGTTGGCTTATGATGCCAGCAACTTTCACGACTTGCACTTACCCGGAAAAAACTATTTCCTTTATTTAGGCCGTCACAATCCACACAAGAACCCACAGCGTTTGATAGCAGCTTTTGCGGCTTTGCCGAACTGTTCCGATTATGAACTGTGGCTAGCAGGACCCACCGACTTGCGATACACTCCCGCCCTACAAACCCAAATTGCCGAGTTAAATCTCCAACAGCAAGTGAAGTTTCTCGATTACGTGCCCTATGCCGAATTGCCCAGATTGCTGAATCAGGCGACCGCCTTAGTGTTTCCGAGCCTCTGGGAAGGATTTGGCTTACCTGTGTTGGAGGCAATGGCCTGTGGGACTCCGGTGATCACGTCAGATTTGGCTTCTTTGCCAGAAGTGGCGGGTGATGCGGCTGTTTTGGTGAATCCCTATCGGGTGGCCGAATTAACCCAGGCCATGCAAGCGATCGCGACGGATACGAGTTTGCGATCGCAGTTGCGCGAGCGAGGATTAGCGAGAGCCACACAGTTTAGCTGGGCGAAAACTGGACAGGCTACCGCAGAGATTTTGCAGCCATATCTCTAAGCTCTCCGCCAAGTAGACTGGGCAAGCGCCAGCCAGTTTATTTTTGCCAAGCGACCAAAACTACACCGCTGACAATCAAACCCAGTCCGATGACTCGACTGACAGGGATGGTTTCGCGAAATAAAAAGTAGCCTAGCATCACCGCAAAGACGTAACTCAAGGCCACCGAAGGTGCGGCAATACTCAGCTTGACGCGAGTCAAGAGCAAAATATAGGCGATCGCGCCAAAGGCATAACAGGTCAGGCCCGCCAGCAACTCAGGAGTGAACAGAATGCTAAGGATGTGCCCTAACATATTGTCTACATTCACCTTGCCGAGTTTGAGTGCCCCTGCTTTGAGAAAGAACTGCCCCGCTACACTAGCGACAATTGACATTAACAACAAACTAAATTCTTGCAGGGTCACAGAACTGCCTCACAGGGAATTGCCAGTTTAGTTTACAGGTAGCTCAGCCAAGACTAGAGCTAAAATCGGTTCAAAATCGCAACTTGAAACTCAGTAGAATTTTATGTCTGATCTGGCGCAATCCCCTCCAACTAGCGACCAAATTTCTGCCTGGTTAAGAGGACTACTCGCGATCGCTTGGGCTGATGGCAACTTTGACCGGGAAGAGCAAGAGCTAATCACTAGCCTGACCCAGCAAGAATTGGCTCCTTCGAGCAGCTTAGAAGCCACAACAACAATTACACCGAGGGAACTGGCTGCCAGTTTGGGCCAAAGCAATGAAATTGCCCAACACTTCCTCCGCACGGCTGTGATGGTAGCGATCGCAGATGGTACCTATTCGGCTCCAGAAGACGCTCAGTTAGAGCAGTTTTGCCAAGCGCTGGGGCAAAGCTTAGAAGTGCTGGAAGCCTTGCGCCACACCCTCTATCATCCATCGGAGGCCACCTCGGCCAGCCAAAACCTAGCTTCCGCTCCAGTCGCTCCGCTCAACCTGACAGAAGCGGAAAAGGCCGATTTGCTGCATCCGGTGCGGGAATGGCTCGATGAACTAGACGTTCAAGATCCTCAGGTAGCTCGCTTCCTTTGTAAGCTGATTCCCGCTCAATGTCCCTTCGAGCGTGATATTCAACTATTTGGTCGTAAGGTCGTGCATATTCCTCCCCTGTGTAAGCTAAATCCGCTCTACGAGCAGTTGGTAGGTCTGCGGTTTCGGGCGCTCTCCTACCTTGCCGATAAATGTGGTGAGGATGTAACGCCCTATTGCTAGCAGGCTATTGGGTGGGCAGGGTTTAGATCAGCGATCGCTCCTCTGGCGTCATGTCTGCTTCCTGCACATCTCGGCGGAGTACCCAACCATTGGGACCTACAATGATTCTGGGCAGGTCTTGGTGCTTGACCAGTTGCAGCGTGGTCATGTCGTAGGTGGTGTAAGTCGTCGAAGCTGAACCTAGCTTGACATCCACAATGGTTAAGGTCTTCTGTGGGGGGCGATCGCTATTGAGCAAGCGTCTAGGCCCAGCCCCGATCGCCCCTGCATGTAGCAGTTCTAGCTTGCCGCGATGCCCCGGATAGTAGGCGTGGTGGTGGCCGCTGATGTAAGTATGGACTCGGTACTTTTCTAGCAGCGATCGCAACTTATCCGGTTGGTCGAGAATTTCACCCAGGCGATCGCGCCTCACAGCTACGGCATAGAGGGGCAAGTGACCAATGGCAATGCGTAACTTGGCCTTTTGAGCCGCAGGACTGGCTAAGCTTTTTTCCACCCAAGCCAGTTGATCCGCTCGAATGGTCGCGCTAGAGGCATCCCAAACTAAATAGAAAATGCCATTTTGCTGGAACGTGTAGTAGAAGGGAAATTTACCGCGATCGACAAACTGCAAACCCGGATTGTGCTTTGGGTTATTCCAATGGGCGGCAGCTAGATTGCGATCGCGTTGAAATAAGAAGGTGCCACCGGAGGACAAGGCGGCAGAAGCGTCGTGGTTGCCAACAGTGAAGCCGTAGGGCAGTTTGGCTTTGCGGAGCGATGCCCCAATGTGGCGATCGAATGCGGCCCACATCGCTTGCACTTCCCCATCAGACAACGATTGAGATTGGCCTGCCACCATGTCGCCCCCACATAGCACCAAATCCGGTTGCCAAGCGGGAATTAGAGCGATCGCCTTGTCTACTTCTGCCTCATAGTCTGTGGAACCGTATTGGCTATTTAAGTCGCTAATCACCGCAATCCGCACATCGCCTCTAGGTGGAGCAAACATCCCTTGAGGTGCGATCGCTTTGCCGACGTTGGCATTGGCAGGTTGGGTAGGAGTTGCTAATTTGGGTGGCGGTGATTGGCTAGGAGCGGGCGATCGCTGGATGGCTGACTTTGCAAAGGTTCTTTGCATCAGCACCGCTACACCAAAACCTCCTGTTAAACCGCTTAAAACCAGAAATTGACGACGATTCAGGCTCATAGTTCAGTGGCAGGGAAGGGCAAGAGCGTCGAGAGAATATCGGTTGCTAGGGAGGAAATGATAGGCTTTGTGGTAACACCCGTAAGAATCTACCGCGTTTCCTGCGGTTTGCGTAGCCTAGAGGGAGATTCCATGCCAGAGGAGCAGCCGAAGCAACCATCATCATCTGTCCCCCCAACTCCCAACCGCCCAGCCTCCACGGGGCAAGGTGGAACGAGCTTGCAGCAAGTCACCCAGACGTTGCAGCAGAAATGGGAGCAGGTTCAGCCTGGGTTGAAGGCGCAAAGTGCTAAAGTGCTACGCCTCACTATCCGGAGCTTGGAAACAGCAGCCGAAAAACTGGAGACGGATACTCCACAATCTCCGTCCAGGCCAGCTTCGGCTCAGGAAACTTCGCCAACCCCCACTCAGCCTACGGGCCAGTCCGCTCAACTTAGTTTTTCGGTCCTACTAGAGCGATCGCGCCCCTTCTTAGCCAAGCTCCAAACATGGGCGACGGCAGCCCTGGAAAAAATCCAGCCTCAACTGGCCCGCCTGCAAGCTTGGTGGACTAAGACTCTGCCGCAAATTCGCAACCGCTTACCAGCTTCTCTGAACGAAAAACTGTCCGATCGAGCATTAACCAACCTGGCGATCGCTGGAGTCGTGTTTCTTGTCCTAACAACGAATTCACTCTTCTCTTCCCCCCAGCCTAGGGCACCAGAAGTCGCCAAAGTGCCGATCTCGCAGCGAGTCCCCCCAGCGGAACTTACAGCACCTCCAGAACTCAGCGCTCCGGAAGCAGAAATTCCGGTGGCAATCGCTCCGCCTGAAGAAACAGCCCTGCCTCTGCCTGAGCCAATCGTGGCTGAGCCAGAAGTCCCTGTAATTGCTGATGCTCCAGAAGTACCTTTGGATCTTGTAGCTCCTGAACCTCCAGAGCCCGTTGAGGTGACACCCCCAGCGCCGATCGAGCCTCCTGCCCCTGTCTTGTCCCCACAAGAGCAAATCCTCGCCTCGATTCAAGCGAAGGTGGCAGAAGTGACAAATCAATATGCTGAGAATTTGGTGCAGTCGGTGCAAACGAACCTGGTTGGCAATCGCCTGACGGTAAGGCTGAGCGATCGCTGGTACAACCTGCAAAACTCTCAGCAGGATCAGTTAGCCAGTGAAGTGCTAGCCAAGGCCAAAACCTTAGATTTCACCAAGCTAGAAATAACCAATGCTGAAGGCAAACTGCTAGCCCGTACACCTGTAGTCGGTTCAGGGATGGTGATTTTGCAACGGGGTAATCTAGCGACTGCCTCTTAATTAACCTAAAAGTCTAACAACGCAACTTATTAAGGAAACACGGCTCGGTAGGCTTGAACTTGTAGATCAATGCCTGTGATCGCTGTACCTACCACGACTGCATAGGCTCCTAGATTTAAGGCTTGGCGAGCCATTTCAGGTGAAGCGATCCCACCCTCACAAATAACTGGAATCTTCAACTGTTGAACCATTTGAGTGAGCAAGTCGAAACCGGGGGGAGATTGCTGCTGGGTGGCGGTGGTGTAGCCGTAGAGCGTGGTTCCTACTAAGTCTGCTCCCGCTGCAACTGCGGCGATCGCGGCCTCCAAGGTATCGACATCGGCCATCACGAGTTTGCCGAGTTCTTGGTGTATCCGAGCGATCAAGTCAGTGATTGTCTCACCACCGGGGCGATCGCGCAAAGTCGCATCGATTGCGATAATGTCAGCACCTGCCTCAGCGATCGCGGCAGCATGGTGAAATTGCGGCGTGATGTAAATGTCAAAACCGGGAATTTGTTGTTTCCAAAGGCCAATAATTGGAGTCTGAAGGCGTTGGCGTACGGCTGCTACATGCTGGGGTGTATCAATCCGGACGCCGACTGCTCCTTGGTTGATAGCTGCTTGAGCGATCGTCGCAATGACGTTGGGTTCATGCAGGGGCGAGTCTACCGGAGCTTGGCAAGACACGATTAACCCATGACGCAAAGATGGAATCACATCGCTAGAAATAGCAGACATCGCCTCAACTGAGCCTGTGACTTTGTAACGTGATAAATGTAGCGTGATAAATGACTTTTAAGGAGAATACGCTGCTTCCAAGGCTGCTGGCGTAACCGATTCCATCAGGGCTGCTACCTTGTATAGCAATTGCTCTGGTTCAATCGGTTTCTCTAAACAATCGTCTGCGCCTGCTTCTAAATAGTGAGAATCGGTTTTGTCAGGACAGTGATTAGTTAAGACTAAAATTTTGAGAGCTTGAGTGGCGGGTGAAGTGCGTAAATAGTGCATCACTTCATAGCCATCCATCCCCGGCAGTTGCATGTCAGCGACCACCACGATTGGATGCAAAATTTCAATTTGCTTCACCGCCGTTGATCCATCCACGAGCCAAACCACCTGGTAGCCTGCTGCGGTGAGCAGGTCGCAGATCAGCATGGCGCTCTCCTCATGGTTTTCGATCAAGACAATGCGGCCTTGCAAATTCCCTTGACTGGAATGCGTGGTGGGGACATCTGTAGCGGCAGACGGCTGTTGAGCGGGAAGATGTACTGTGAACACCGAACCCATGCCGACTGTTGAATCAACATCGATCCAGCCGCCATGAAGTTCCACGAGCTGCTTGGTTAAAGCTAGCCCTAACCCGGTGCCCTCATACTTGCGTTGATAGGAGGTATCAAGCTGCTGAAACTTTTGAAACAGTAAGGGACGTTGGTGCTCTGGAATGCCAATACCTGTGTCTTCCACCTGAAGAACGGCTGTTTCGGCTTCGAGCCAAGCTCGCAGTGTGACTTGGCCGCCTTCTGGTGTGAACTTAATGGCGTTGCTGAGCAGGTTGAGCAATACTTGCTTCAGTCGCCGTTGGTCAGCGGTAAAGCGATCGCCTGCCGCCGGAATCTTGACTTCGCTAATCAGTGCAATGTCGTTAGACTCAGCTTTTTCTTGCAGCGTTTGCAAGCTTTGATTGACTAAATTAGTGAGAGAAAACTCACTCAGATTTAAGGTGGCTTTCCCAGCTTCTACTTGGGACAAATCCAGAATGTCATTGATTAAAGCCAGCAGATGCTCGCCGCTATCGTGGATCGTTTGTAAATAATGGCGTTGGCGATCGCTCAAGTGCCCAAAGGACCAGCGTAGCAGAGTCGCCGACATACCAATGACACAGGTGAGTGGGGTCCGCAGCTCATGACTCATGGTGGCCACAAATTCGTTTCTAACTTGACTGGCGGCTTGGGCTACAGCCAAAGCATCATGTAGCTCTTGAGTCCGTTCAATCACCCGCTCTTCTAAAGTTTCCTTCTGTTGTTGCACCTGAGCATAGAGCTGGGCTTGGTCAATAGCGATCGCTAAGTGCTCAGCAATCCGCTGCAAAAATGTTTTTTCACTTTCCTGCCACTCTCTAGGCGCAAAGCATTGATGCGCGATCAACAATCCCCACAGCTCACCTTGCACCACAATGGGGGCGACCAACTTTGCTTGAATCTGATGCCGACGCAACAATTTCAACAGGCAGGGCGAAATGATATAGGTCGCTTCCACATCATTCACCGCTAGGGTGTAGCCTTGGCAATATTTTTCCTGGCAATTGGGAATCCCTACAAAGCAGTTTTCCTCTTCCGCCACATGCAGCACAGAAGAAATTTCTGCCGCAGCACGCGCTTCATAGGTAATGCACCCATAACCAGGCTGCAAGTGTTGCAGAGGCTCAGAGTCAAAGGGCGTTTGCGGGTTGGGCCTAAGCGCTGCTAAATGAGCATCAAATTGATAAATGACTAAGCGATCGGCTTGCAGAAAGTGTCGGACTTGCTGCACTGCTGTTTCTAAAATGCTGGACAACTCCAAGCTTTGGCGCACTTGCGTAATCACCTGATTAAGTAAGCGCTCTTGCTCAACCTGCTGGCGCAGCGCTTCCTCGACGGGCTGGCAAACTGACACAAATGGGTAATCGTTATTTAGCCCTAGGTTGGCTGTCCCAGCGATCGCCAATCGTTCCACCAGTTGCAACGTAAACTCACTTTGCAGCTTGGCATCGTTGGGGCGAAGCTGCTGACAAAGCTGCCCTAAGGTATCAGGAACATCAGACTGGTGACTAAACAGGGGACGGAGTTGAAATAAAAACTCAGCGATCGCGGCTGGCTCAAAGGTTAAATTCACCTCGCAGGCAGCGGGTTCAGTTGATGATTTGTAGTGCAACTCAGGCCCAGAAGGCAGCCCAGACTCCAACCCAGACTCAAGCCCAACCGATTTGGCAGACAGCAGCACACTAAACGGCTCTGATACCACCACCACAAATTGTTCTACTTCTAGGTCTAGAGAACGGTTGGTGGCAGAGAGCACGGCTTCAGTCAGAACTGTAGCTGTAGCCTGAGGCGCGATCGCCAGAGCCGTCTGGTGCAGAAGGTCGCGTATTTGGTTAAAGGTAGCACCAGGCAAAGTCCGACATACTGCTGAGGCTGGGAAACTAGGCATTTTCGGGGTTGTTCACACAAATTAGCTGCCTGACTCAGTCAAGAGAAACGCTGTAAGCTAGTACGATGCACCATGGCTGGAACCGCACCCAAATAATTGAATACTCAGTAATTAAATTGCTTGATTAATGCTTGACCGCTATAGAGCGTCAGGCTTTTGAGTTAGAAAATGCGCGTCTGACATGATGATCAGCTACTAATCAGCATATCCTAATCAACTCCTCTCCAGATCCGTGGAGGAGCGGGAGTCCAGAGTCAGCCGTATTTGTCAGCAATATCTTAAAACCCAAATTTAGAAATCCAAGTTCAGAAACCAAATTTAGAAACCCAGAAACTATGCATCGTTTAGCTGCTACGCCCGGCGGTTGGAATCCGCAAGTGGAAGGCGTGATTTTTATCGAGCAAACGCCCGCACCCGTTGTTTTTTTGACTGCGGCTGACACTGACATCCAGACAATGGCGCAAGCTCTGCCGCAATTGCCCCCGGATTTTCCAGCTATTCGTGTGGTGAACCTGTTGCAGCTACAGCAACAACTCACCATAGATACCTATGCTGAGGAGGTGTTGGAGTCCGCTCAGGTGATCGTCTTGCGCCTGTTGGGAGGTCGTTCTTATTGGTCCTACGGCTTTGAGGTGGTCAAAGATACGGTTCAGCGCACCAAGGCGACTCTGATTGTGTTGCCAGGAGACGATCGCCCTGATCCAGATTTGATCAGCCACTCGACAGTGCCTCTCACAGCAGTGAATCAATTCTGGCGGTACTTCACCGAAGGCGGTGTCACCAATCTGGTTAACGCCCTCAAGTTTGCGGTCAAAATTGGCCTCAATCAAGATTATGCTCCTGCACCGCCTGAAGCAATTCCTCAAATCGGCTTCTACCCCTGGCAGCCTTATTCTTATCCCTTCTCCCCTCCCCTTCATCCTGCCTCTCACCCTACAGGAACGCTTGCAGCGTTAACCTCTCACCCCTCACCTGCAAAAGTAGGCTTATTGTTCTACCGAGCTCATTACCTTGCAGGCAACACAGCTCCGATTGATGCCTTGTGCCAAGCTTTAGCTGAGCGGGGTCTAGAGCCTGTACCTGTCTTTGTGCCATCCCTGCGCGACCCAGACTTGCAGACCGAGTTGTTGAAGTACTTCCAGACTCCAGATGCGGCTCCTATTCAGGTACTACTTAATGCCACCAGTTTCTCGCTGGCTAAGTTGGAAACCGAAACTCCCAATCTAGAGCTTTGGCAGCAGTTGGATGTGCCCGTGATCCAGGTGATCTTGAGCGGCGGCACAGTGGAGCAGTGGGAAACCGAGTACCGGGGATTGTCGCCCCGAGACACGGCAATGAATGTGGCTTTGCCAGAAGTCGATGGCCGCATTATTAGTCGTGCTGTTTCGTTTAAAGCAGTCCAGATTCGCAACCCCGATCTAGAAACGGATGTGGTGGGCTATCAGCCTGTGCGCGATCGCATTGAGTTTGTGGCTGACCTAGCTGCCCATTGGGTTACGCTGCGGCAAACTCCACCTGCCCAGCGACGCATTGCTTTGATTCTGGCTAACTATCCCACCCGGAATGGCCGACTGGCGAATGGCGTGGGTTTAGACACCCCGACGAGCTGTGTGGAAATCCTCAAAGCGTTGCAGCAAGCAGGTTATAACTTAGCAGATGTGCCCCAAAGCAGTGAGGAACTGATTCAGCGTTTAACCGCTGGAGTCACCAATGACCCTGAGGGTTATGAATTACGCGCTGTGCATCAAAGCCTGGACTTAGCAGAGTACCGACAGTATTTTGCTACTTTGCCTGCATCGGTCCAACAAGGGATGCGCGATCGCTGGGGAGAACCGAGAGTAGACGGCTTAGCGTCAGATCCAGAAAACCCAAGTGCCAAGCCTGCTGCTTTCCCAATTTTTGGGTTGCAGCTCGGCAACGTTTTTGTCGGCATTCAACCTGCACGGGGCTACGATTTGGACCCCGCCTTGAACTATCACGCTCCTGATTTAGAGCCGACTCATGGGTATTTGGCGTTCTACTATTGGCTGCGGCAGCACTTGCAAGCTCAGGCAATCGTGCATGTCGGCAAACATGGCAACTTGGAGTGGCTACCGGGTAAGAGTCTCGCCTTGTCCGCGTCCTGCTATCCCGAAGTCGCCTTCGGCCCTTTACCGCACCTCTACCCGTTTATTGTCAATGATCCAGGGGAAGGAGCGCAGGCCAAGCGGCGATCGCAAGCTGTGATTCTCGATCACTTGACGCCGCCCATGACTCGGGCTGAACTTTATGGGCCACTGCAACAACTAGAACGGTTAATTGATGAGTATTACGAAGCCCAAAGCTTGGACCCCACTCGCTTACCTGTCATTCGCGATCGCATCACGAATTTGGTGTTGCAAGAAAAGCTCCATCAAGATTTAGGCATTGAGTTCAGCTCCACCTCAGCGCAGGCTCAATTGGCAGAATTTTTGACGCGAGCCGATGGTTATCTGTGTGAACTGAAGGAAGCTCAGATTAGAGATGGTTTGCACATTTTCGGGTGCTGTCCAGCAGGGCGGCAACTCAGAGATTTGATCGTGGCGATCGCGCGGCATCCTGGAACGGGTCGTATGGGTTTAACTCGCGCCTTAGCCCAAGATTGGGGTTTAGATCTTGATCCACTCATGGCTGATTTAGCTAGTCCGTTTGAGTTAGCACCGGAACTTCCAGCCGGAGACCATCCACCTGTGGCCAATTCCCTGCTGCCTGTACATCTCCAGCCGCAGTTGTCTGCCTGTCGGACTTTGGGCGATGTGGTGGAATTCTTGGAGCAAGAAGCTGCTTTGCTAGTGGAGCAGGTGATGGATGCCTCTAGTGATGCCTCTATAGATACGCTTGCCTCTAGCGATCGCTCTCTCCCACCCCGAACCCAAGCAGAAATCACCTGGATTCGCACAGTTCTGCTGCCCAAGCTGCAACAAACCCCGCAAGAAATTACTCATTTATTGCAAGGTCTGTCAGGCCGTTACATTCCCAGTGGGCCATCAGGAGCCCCCACCCGTGGTCGTCCGGAAGTGCTACCGACGGGCCGCAATTTTTACTCGGTTGATATTCGGGCCATTCCCACCGAGAGCGCTTGGGATGTGGGGCGAAAGGCGGCTGAAGCGTTGATCGAGCGCTACACCCAGGAAAATGGTGAGTATCCCAAAACGCTGGGCTTGTCGATCTGGGGCACTTCCACCATGCGAACCGGAGGCGATGACATGGCAGAAGCGTTGGCCTTGCTGGGAGTCCAGCCGATTTGGGAAGGCCCTTCTCGCCGGATGGTGGATTTCGAGATTTTACCGCTGGCAATTCTGGGGCGACCGCGCGTGGATGTGACGTTGCGAGTGTCTGGATTTTTTCGCGATGCTTTTCCTAACTTGATCGATCTCTTCGATCAAGCTGTGACCGCTGTCGCTGCCTTGTCAGAGCCAGCCGACCAAAACCCTTTAGCGGCTCAAGTCCAGCAGGAAACTCAACATTGGCAATCTGTGGGGCTGACGCCAGAACAGGCAGAACAGCGATCGCGTTATCGGGTCTTTGGTTCTAAACCGGGTGCCTATGGGGCAGGTTTGCAAGGCTTGATTGAAGCGCAGAATTGGACGGATGATCAGGATCTAGCGCGGGCTTACATCAACTGGAGCAGTTATGCCTACACCCGCAACGGCACAGGCCGTGCTGCCCCCGAAGCCTTTGAGCAACGGCTGCAACAAATGCAGATCGTCCTGCACAACCAAGACAACCGCGAACACGACCTACTAGATTCGGATGATTATTACCAATTTCAAGGCGGCTTAACGGCAGCAGTGCGATCGCTCACTGGCAAGAATCCCCAAACTTATTTTGGCGACCATTCACTGCCCCAAAACCCTAAAATTCGCAAACTCCAAGAGGAAATTGCCCGTGTATACCGATCGCGAGTGGTGAATCCCAAGTGGATCGAGGGAGTGATGCGGCATGGATATAAGGGAGCCTTTGAAATGGCGGCTACGATTGACTACTTGTTTGCCTACGATGCCACTGCTCACTGCGTCGAGGACCACATGTATCAGGGAGTAGCCAATGCCTATGTTTTGGATGAGCAAGTCCAAGCTTTTATTCAAGCAAAAAATCCCTGGGCCTTACGCGATATGGCAGAACGCTTGTTGGAGGCTCACCAGCGCGGATTGTGGCAACAAGTGCAACCGGAAACTTTAGATCAATTGCGTGCGATCGCCCATGAAGCAGAAGCGGTGATCGAAACCACCCTCTGATCTATGGATTCTTAGCCCGCAAGGTAGTTTTAGGTTAGTAGCTGCCCTGCGAGCTTGCTTCTGGTACGGGGAGTGCGGCTAGGGCTGAGTGGGAAGTTTGGGCATAGTTTTGTTGTACCGGAATCTCAATCCAGAATTCAGTGCCGTGCTGGGGTTGGGACTCACAATGTAGGGTTCCTTTGTGTCGCTGCACCACAATCTGGTAGCTGATTGATAGTCCCAATCCTGTCCCTTGGCCCACGGGCTTAGTGGTAAAGAATGGATCGAATAGGCGCTGTTTGACTTCATGGGTCATGCCAGGACCATTATCAGCGATGCGAATGGCGACCCGATCCGGTGACACGAGTTCTGTGCGAATGCGAATTTGGCTAGGATGACTTTGAAGATTTGCTGCCGATCGCGTCTGGTTGTAGCTGTCTAAGGCATCGATCGCATTGCTGAGAATATTCATAAAGACTTGGTTGAGTTGCCCCGTATAGCACTCGACTAGCGGCAAATCACCGTACTCTTTGACCACTGCAATGCCTGGATGTTCTGGCTTAGCTTTTAGCCGATTCTGCAAGATTAACAGCGTACTATCGATGCCTTCGTGAATATTGACGCGCTTCATGTCCGATTCATCGAGGCGAGAAAAGTTGCGGAGCGAAAGCACAATTTGGCGAATCCGTTGAGTGCCAACTTTCATCGAAGCCAGCATTTTAGGCAGATCAATTTGCAGAAAGTCTAGATCGATTGCGTCAGCATATTGCTGGACTTCCGCCGGAATTGAAGAAGAGTGCCGCTGGTAGCGATGAATGAGTTCTAATAAATCTTGCACATAGGTATGGGTGTACTCCAAATTGCCATGAATGAAGTTGACTGGGTTGTTGATTTCGTGCGCTACTCCCGCCACTAGTTGCCCCAAGCTGGACATTTTTTCAGTCTGGATCAGTTGGGATTGGGCTTGTTGGAGTTCTTCGATGGCTTGCTCTAGCTGTTGGGCGCGATCGCGTTCCCGTTCCTCCGATTGCCGTAGTGAGGCTTCGGCTTGCTTGCGATCGCTGATCTCACTTTCTAAACTTTCGTTGACCCGCACAAGTTCTGCCGTCCGCTCAGTCACCTTCTGTTCTAAGGAACGATAAAGCTCAGCCAACTGCGCCGCCATCTGATTAAACTCTTGCGCCAATTTCTCAATTTCATCACCAGTGGAGATGTTTACCTGATGGTCTAAATTGCCAGCTCCGATTGTCGCCGCACCTACCTGGAGCTGATGGATAGAACGAATGACGGGCAGCAAAATCAATAAAAATTGACCGACCAAGACCAAAACAATTAGCCCAATAATGGCATAGGTAAAAGCTTGGGCTCCTTGCTTAAACTGTTGTCCAGCTTGCTGAGCCAGAACATCTTGCTGTTGAGCCGTATCGGTTAAGAGAGCCAAATAAAAGTCGATGTCTTTACCAAAAGAGTCTAAGGCTCGTAAATCTTGCTGAATTTGATTTCCCTTGGCGGGTGTGTTGGTCAGGGTTCCTGCCAAGCGCACTAAGAAACGATGTCGCCGTCGCACGACAGGGATTTCTGCGGCCTCTGGCATAATGCGCTCCAACTCTTCCAAGCTGATCAAAAAGTTAGACATCGCCTTTTGGTAATCGGCCATATCCGCCGCTGCTTGATCCGTCAGCAAGAAAGCCTTGAGCGCTAGTAGTTGTTCGCGTAAGGAAAGTTGCAGCTCTAAGGAAATGATCCGAGCTTGAATGGTTTTCTCCCGGCTCGCCTGGATCGACTGATCGGCTTGTTTAATCAGGAGGGTACTGCCGCTCATGAAGCTAGCCACCAACCCAGCCGCCACCAGCGATGAGCCAATAAACTTCTGCCAAATCTTCATTGTCTTGGACCAGAATTTGCCTCTAAGGCCTTTTGTAATTGTCGAATCGGCTCATAATCAGCATCCTCGACCAATGTATATCCTGCAGATTCAGCTCCTGTAACGTCTGCAAGGCCCTCAGGAGCATTAATCAGAGCTTTTTTAAGGCTAGAAACGAGTTCTGGGGAAAGCTTCTTGGAAACAACGATTGGCGACATGGGAATGGGAGCGGATTCCCAAATGATCTGGTACTGGCTGGGGTCAAGCTTGCCAGATTTTTGCCGCTTTAGCAAAGAGGGTCGGCTGTCGGCGATCGCGTCTACCACGCCTGCTTCCAAATCCGCCTGCGCTTTGTCATGGTTGCCAGAATATTTGACGGTGGCAAAGTCTTGGTCTGGACGCAGACCTATTTTTTGGAAGTGAGCCATTGGCACCAAGTAACCAGAGGTGGAGGATCGGCTGACGAAGGCAAACCGCTTGCCTTTAAGATCGCTCAAGCTATCAATTCCGGCAGCTTTCCTAGCAATGATGACGCTGGTATACGAAGGGCGACCTGTGCTTTTTTCAATCGGAGCGACGATCGGCTCAACTTGAGGGTTTTGCTGTTGGGCCAGCACATAGGTTAAAGGCCCCAAATAGGCAACTTCTACCTTTTCCTGCACTAGCAGCTCAACTGCTTGCTCATAGCTCGAAGTAACTTGAAAGTAAATGGGATATCCCAGCGACTTTTCTAGATACTCTGCGAGAGATTCCAGTTGTTTTTCTTGTTCTTTAGGACTTAGAGCTGGAATTACCGCCACATCGATGACGTTGAACTCTTTGACTTCCCGATTGCTGGTTGCAGGTGGCTTGGATGCTGACGGAGCAGGGCGATCGCCAGATTGAGACCCGCAACTCACACTGAGCAGCATCAGGAACAGTGCCAGGCTATAGCGAACCCAAGTGCGGCAGCTCAAACGAGTGAGAAAAGACAATATAGCTGGCATGAGGTGGGGAGTTGGTTGATTTTTACGGTTTATTTTTATTCAACGGGCATCCCGTGCTTCGAGCTTGCCTACAACTATTCAGGAGACTACTCAGGCACAGAGGCGGCTTCAGCTTCACTAACGAGGAATGGGGCACTTTGGCTAATGGGGATTTCGATCCAAAATTCTGCTCCTGTCCCTGGTTGGGAGTTGCACCAAAGGGTTCCTCGATGTTTCTCCACGATGATTTGGTAGCTAATCGAGAGCCCTAAGCCTGTTCCCTGACCGACTGGCTTGGTTGTAAAAAACGGATCGAACAAACGTTGAACCACAAAAGCAGTCATACCAGGGCCGTTGTCTTGAATCCGCACAGTGACTCGCTCTGGATGTAAGACTTCAGTGCGGATTGTAATAGTGGGTGCAGGCTCTCTCAGACCCGATGCGATCGCTGCCTCACTTTGACTATCCAAGGCATCAATGGCATTGCTCAAGATGTTCATGAAGACCTGATTCAACTGTCCGGCGTAGCACTCTACTTGGGGTAAGTCGCCATATTGCTTAATCACCTCAATCCCTTGAGAGCCTGGTCGAACTTTGAAGCGGTTTTGTAGGATGAGTAAAGTGCTATCAATTCCTTCATGGATGTTGACAGGTTTCATCTCTGATTCGTCTAGCCGAGAGAAGTTGCGGAGCGATAGAACAATTTGGCGGATGCGATCGGCCCCGACTCTCATAGAGCTCAGCATCTTCGGCAGATCTGCAACTAAAAACTCAAAATCGTTGGTTTGGCGATGTTGCTGAATTTCCAATGCTGGCTCAGGATAATGCTGCTGATATAGATCAATGAGTTTTAGCAAATCCTGGGTGTATTCATTCGCGTAACTCAGGTTGCCGTAGATAAAATTCACAGGGTTATTGATCTCATGGGCGATCCCTGCCACCAACTGCCCCAAACTCGACATTTTCTCAGTCTGAATTAACTGGGTTTGGGTGGTTCGCAGTTCTGCTAAGGCTTGGGTGAGCCGCTGAGCTTGAGCTTGAGCCGCAGCAGCGGTGGCTCGACTCTGAGCGTAAAGCTCGGCTTGATCGATCGCGATCGCTAACTGGTCGGCGACATCTTGCAATAACTCTACTTCATCCGTACTCCAAGACCGAGAGCCGCTGTAATGCTCACAAACAATGGCTCCGATTTGTCCAGAATTGGTATAGATAGCGATCGCTAGCAAAGAAACCAGACCTAAATCCGTTAAAGCTTCTCGGCTCCTAGTGTCTAATTGAGGAGCCGTGGCAATGTTGTCAATCCACAGCGGGCTCAGCTTCAGCAAGATTTCCCCTAGCACTTCCACGGCGATCGTGGGGGGTGGCAAGGAGCGATGAGTCAGGTGAGGGGCAGAAACTTCATGGGCCAGTTTAAACCGAGCGGCTTCCTCGCTCTGGTTGTACCAAAGAAACTCGCAGCGATCGATCTCGAAGAGATGGTGAATTTCCTGGACAGCAGTCCGCACAATGGTTTCTAGCTCTAGCGTGCTCCGGATTTGAATGGATAGGCGACGCTTCAGCAGTTCTTCTCGCTTGGTCAACTCTAGCAACTGATTTTTGGCTCGTTGCAGATGTTGATTGGTATTCACCAGTTCGGCCATCGCCACTTCTAGTTCTCGCGACTTGCGCTCTAGCTGGCAGCTATACTGGATGACCTGGGGCACTTCTGCTAGTAAGTCAAGGATTAAAGCTGAGTCTCTCAAATCAGATTCATCTATACCAAACCAGGGTTGGGGCTTGATCGAGCGTTCTGAGACATATAGCGACTGAAATTGCCCCGTGGGCAAAATCTCGCCAATGCGGCAACTCTTCCAAACATGGTGATTCGGCTCAATCTGAATAAAACCACTAGGGGCAATCAAGGTTTGGCCATAGGCGGCACAGCGAACTGGGTGGGTTTCAAAGGATTCAGCGGTTTCAACAGCCTGTTTCCATAGATAAACCTGGCTGTAAGCAGCTTCGACGGGATCGCTGGTGACTCGCTCTGCTCCATACAGCGTTTTGAACCGTTGTACGAAAGCCTGGTTGGGCAGACTGTCGATGCTTTGGAAATAACTCCAAGTAGCGTAGTGTCCTGCCATCGCTGCTGGGGTGATGCGTTGCAGTTCATCTTCGGTCACGCTCACCGCCATAATGGGAATTTCTGCCGCGGAAATCCCCGCTGCATGGTACTGCTGGTAAAATTCCACATTGCCGTTGCCGTTTAAAGTGCTAAAAACGACATCGGGTCTAGCTTGTTTGATTTGCTCAATCACGGAGCGATAATCTGTGGTTTCTAAAGCGGGATAGGCCTCGCCCACAGTCATGCCTCCCAGTTGCTTCAACCGCGCTTTGATGATTTTGTTCGCAACTCTGGGAAAGACATAATCCATCCCCAGAAGATAAAAGCGGCGATGTTGATGCTGAAACAACCAATTAACGGCTGGTTCCACTTGCTGGTTGGGGCAGGCTCCTGTGTAAAAAATGTATTTGGAACACTCCAAACCTTCATACTGCACGGGGTACCAGAGCAAGCGATCGAATTCTTCTAAGACTGGTAAGACCAACTTGCGGCCTGTGGAAGACCAACCTCCAAACAAGGTGACGACTTGCTCATTTTTTAGGAGCTTTCTAGCTTTTTGTTCAAAGACGTAAGGGTCAGAAGCGCTATCTTCCACCACAGGTACGATCGCTTGACCGAGCACTCCCCCAGCTTGGTTAATTTCAGCGATCGCCATTAAGGCAGCATCTTTCAGAGACGATTCGCTGATTGCTAGCGGCCCACTTAAAGAATGTAGGATTCCAACTCGGACGGTGCCATCGGGAGGATTCATCGTGCGCTGTGCTACCAAACTGCTCATAAACCTGACATGCCGAATTAGCCTGGCTCAGGGGCGATCGCGCATGGTATGAACGACCTGTCGTTTAATTTGCAGAAATTCCGGGGTCAACTTCAGTTCCATATCCCGCTGTGTTGGCAAATCTATGCCAATTTCTGCCTTGATCTGCCCTGGATGGGCACTCATTACATAAATCCTCTGAGATAGAAAAATTGCTTCTTCTACGTCATGGGTAATCATCAAAACTGTGACGTGGGTTTGCTCCCAAAGATTGAGCACAAACTGCTGCATCTGCTC
The DNA here is from genome assembly GCF_039962155.1 of Trichocoleus desertorum AS-A10. Lineage (NCBI taxonomy): Bacteria > Bacillati > Cyanobacteriota > Cyanophyceae > Leptolyngbyales > Trichocoleusaceae > Trichocoleus > Trichocoleus desertorum. Next base: position 321,249 of record NZ_JAMPKN010000003.1, read on the forward strand.
TTTAGTTTGGGCGTCCAAAGCGCCAAACGGTTCATCCATCAGAAGAACGTCTGGTTCATTCGCTAAAGCCCGCGCGATCGCCACTCGTTGTTTCATCCCACCCGATAGCTGTTTAGGATAAGCTTTGGCAAATTGAGTTAGCCCAACTACGTCTAAATAATACGCTACCCGTTGCCTCCGTTCCGGTTTGGGTAGACGCTGCAACTTTAGCCCATAACCAATGTTTTGAGCGACGGTGAGCCAAGGAAATAGCGTGTAGCTTTGAAAGACCAAACCGCGATCGCGACCGGGGCCTTGCACTGCCACACCATCCATCAGCACTTGTCCAGACGTGGGTGGAATCAGTCCCGCCACAATATTCAGCAGGGTTGATTTACCACAACCAGACTTGCCCACAATACAGACAAACTCATTGGGGTAAACGTGGAGGTTGATGTCTTGCAAGACTACCAGCGGCTGTCTCTGACTCTGAAAGGTTTTGCTGAGGTGGTGAACCGCTAGTTTGGGTTGACCCATTGAGGTGACTATGTCATCAACCCTGAAAGCGGTTTCAAGACTGGAATTAGGAGGTCTAGTAGACGGTGCCATTGCGAATTGCCTCAGGGTGAGCATGAGTCCGACCGATGGTAATGCCTCAGACCCTCTATCTTCAGCATGCCCTTGGGCAATCTAGGCGTAACGGATGTAACCGAAGGGCTGTTGACCTGAACTTTTAGCCCTGAACTTTTAGCTAGGGCGGGTAGGTAAGCGATCGCTGCCTTCAGATGACTAATTTGGGCGTGCTAACTTGGGCAACATCCAAGGAATTTTTACCAAAGTTCAACCAAAGTTATGACTAGAAAGCTATTTCAAGCTTGGTGTAGTCTCTGGAAAATTCGGGGTGAGATTTCTAAGCGTCTATATTTTTTGATGGTGCTTCTATCTATTTCAATACCTCTGTTAGGTTGGGCTTGCATCACTTACAGCGGCTGGGTAGATAGTCAGTTTTTGCCAAGCCCAACTACTGTGTTAGCTCGTGGCTATACTTCACTACAAAGCGGAGAATTAATTACAGATTTAATGGCTAGTTTGTCAAGAGTAGTTTGGGGCTTCTTGGCTTCAGCCATTCTTAGCATTCCTTTGGGGTTAATAATTGGTGCCTTCAAGAGTATGCAAGGGCTTCTGGAACCAATTTTGGGTTTGCTTCGGTATATGCCGACTGCTGCTTTTATTCCTTTAATTATTTTATGGATTGGCATTGATGAGCCAGCCAAAATCGCCATTATCTTTCTGGGTACCTTCTTCTATAACGTCTTGATGATTGCTGATGCCGTCAAGTTTATTCCGAGTGATTTAATTAAAGTTAGCTATACCTTGGGAGCCAAAGAAAAAGACATCTTCTTTGATGTGATTTTTCCAGCTACGCTACCTCATATTATTGATGCTCTCAGAATTAATATCGCGACGGCCTGGAATTTTGTCGTGATTGCTGAGTTGATTGCAGCCAGCTCAGGTCTAGGTTATCGGATTTTAATGGCTCAAAGAGCTTACCAAACCGATGCCATTTTTGTAGGGATTATTGTAATTGGTTTGGTAGGATTACTAATAGATTTTAGCTTCAAGCTACTCTTTGACTTAGTCGTACCTTGGGCGACTGATAAAAATCATTAAAAGTCATTGGTTGGATGAGTGCGATCGCATCAAGTACCCACCAAACTTGCTGATTGAGTTAGCTCAAAGTGACTTCACTAGAGAATTATCATAGATTTTATTAACATCCACTACAACGGGAGTTAGGTTCATATCCTTGGCAGTTTTGGCTGCGAACTTCAGGCTGTCAAAGACGTTTCTAGGATGTTGAGGGTTAAAGACAATGTTCTTGTTATCTTCAATGCCAAATAACTTGACTCCCCCCACTTGTTGCGCGGCTTCTTCCGGAGTAACGTTGAGCCGCTTGGCTACAATAGCGATCGCTTTTTCATCTTTCTGCTGGACTAGCTTTACTGCTTTATCGATCGCTTTCATGTAGGCTAAAATTTCAGCTCTCTTGGTTTGAATCACCTTCTCCTTGGCGATCAAACCATCAGGAACAATATTGCTGTCTTTGCTAGTAAACAGAATCTTGCCGCCGCCTTGCTTTGCTGCCTTGGCCATCCAAGGATCATAAGTTACGGCAACATCAACTTTTTTGGCGGCAAATGAAGCAGCAGCATTAGCGGCTGAAGTATCAACAATCTTGATGTCCTTCTCTGTTAACCCGCCTTTTTCTAAATAGCGTCGTAGTAGTAACACTTCAAACAAAAGGTTTTCCCGAGCTATGGTTTTACCCTTTAAATCAGAGGGTTGACTAATGTCACGACCAATAATGCCGTCAGAGCCATCTGAATAGTCAAAGAGCATTAATAGTTTGATGGAAGTGTCGCGCTGAGCCAATGGCACTAAGTCAGGAACTCCCGTCAAAGCTAGATCAACTTTGTTGGCTAATAAAGCAGTATTAGGGTCGCTTTGGGTGGGGAAGAAAACCTCCTTAACTTCAATGCCCTCTGCTTTAAACAGATTCAAATCTGTCGCGACATATTGGGCAGCAAATCCTGGCCAAGGGGGAACCCCAACAATCAAAGGCTGATTAGCAACAGAATTGGTTTGAGGTTGGGAGCTACAAGCAATTGGCAAGCACAAGGCCAATGAAAATAAAAAGAATAGAAAGCCTGTTCGATAGCGATTAAGCATACTTCTGAACATACTTAATTCCTGGTAAGTACCTGAACTCAGTTAAGCATCATCCTGCTTCCGGACTGTGTGATCCTTAAGCAGTTGTGGCTGGCTGGTTTGCTCTAAGTTTATCTAAGCTATGGTTTAACTGATTCAGTGCTTGTCCCTATGGGGTGGATCAATGACAGAACATCAGCACGACTCTGATCAAGACTCATCTGCATATGCAATGGAATTCTGTCGAGATCCGGAAGTAGCCAAACTGGATATCTTGGCGATCGCTGAGACTGTGCGAGATGCGGGAAACCTGCATGTCCTTAAAGCCACACCTGACAACTGTTTTTGGGGCTTTTTTGATCAGTCTTTGCCCCCAGTACTCACGATTAACTCTGGGGACATTGTTTATGTGGAAGCCTTGACTCATCAAGCGGGAGGAGCACCCGATTTGATGATGGACCAAGGTGTGCGGGATGTCTACGAACAAGTCAGCGATCGCGGTCCAGGCTTACACATCATGACAGGTCCGATCGCGGTGAAGGATGCTGAGCCAGGAGACACACTAGTCGTCAGAATTTTGAAGACCACGCCGCGTCTGCCTTATGGAGCTAACATTGCTGCTCATTGGGGCTACCTCTACAACAGCTTCCGCAAAGAGCGCATTACTGTTTACAAATTAGATACTGAATCGGGATTGGCCCAACCTGCCTTTGCCTACGACTTCCAAGAGCGCCCATTGTATAACCAGCCGGGATTGATAGTGCCGCCCGAAGCCACCCACCGCGAGCCGATCAAAACCCATGTTGCTATTCCTCTACGACCTCACTTTGGCATTATGGGGGTGGCTCCTCCGCAAAAGGGTCGCGTCAATAGCGTCCCTCCTGGACCTTTTGGTGGCAACATCGATAACTGGCGCATGGGAGCAGGAGCTACGGTTTACTATCCCGTGTTTACGCCCGGAGCCAACTTCTTTGTTGGGGACCCTCACATGGGTCAAGGAGATGGCGAAATTTCAGGCACCGCGATCGAAGCATCGATGAATGCTTGGCTGCAAATCTCGCTCTTGAAAGACTTTCCCATCGGCAGCCCTCTCCTGGAAACTCAATCCCACTGGATTACCCACGGCTTTCACGATGATCTCAACCAAGCGGTGCTTCAGTGCGCCGATCAAATGCTGGACTTCTTACAAACCAAGCGTAAGATGAGTGCTGACGAAGCTTATGCCCTCATGTCAGTTGCAGTAGACTTCGGGATTACTCAAGTCGTGAATCAGCGACGAGGCTGTCACGCTGCACTCCCCAAACAGCTATTTTTACCAACACCTTATCTCCCGGAAGTTTAAGTTACAGGCTCGCGCTGCATAGAAACTCGAAGCATTTTCTAAATTGTTTTTTAGAACACACTTTGGGGAACGCTGAGAGGCGAAGAAGGCGGTAAAACGTCGAAAAAACGCAAAAAATTTGTCGAAATTGGAGTTTCCCTGTGCTCGAATACATCACTTTGCCCAATACACTACCTCCTGTTGCTCCTTACTCTCATGCAGTTCGAGCGGGTGACTTTCTGTTTGTCACAGGTCAATTATCTGAAGACCCTGAAACTGGAGAGATTGTGCGGGGTCCGATCGCGGAGCAAACTAAGCAAGTCATGGAGAATCTAAAATTAGTTTTGCAGCATGCTGGTACGGGTCTGGACAAAGTGGTAATGAGTCGGATTTTTATTACTGATTTTCGTGAATACGAAACTGTCAATGAAATTTATTCTGCCTACTTTCCAGCTAATCGCTTACCGAGCCGAACCACAGTCGGAGTAATTGGATTAGCAGGGTTAGGTGATGTAGAAATTGATTTAATTGTTTATTGTGGTGATTAGGTAGCGATGGCTGGTTGGAGCGGTAGCTTGAGGCAAAATTCTGCTCCTCGGCCTGATTGTGAGGCACACCAAAGCACCCCTTGATGAGTTTCTGTCACAATCTGCTGGCTGAGAGAAAGCCCGATTCCAGTTCCTTTTCCCATCGGTTTAGTGGTAACAAAAGGTTCAAAGAGTCGGGCTTTTACTTCATCGCTGATCCCAGGACCGTTATCAGCAATCGAAACAGTGATTGTGCTTGTATCTTCTGCTTTGGTGCGAATGGTAATTCTGGGAAGTAGGCAAGAATTGTCGGTGCAATTCTGAGTAGTGCGATCGCTACTTCTCAAAGCATCAATAGCATTGCTCAAAAGATGCATAAAAACTTGATTAATTTGACCTAGATGACATTCAATCAAAGGTAAATCGCTGTACTCTTTGATGATTTGAATTCCTGGAAAGCCACCTGCTGGCTTCAGTCGATGCTGCAAGAGTAACAATGTGTTGTCGAGGCTCTGATGAATATTAACTCGTCGCATGCAGGCATCATCGGGTCGAGAAAAGCTGCGTAAAGACAAAACAATAGCTTGGATTCGCTTAACCCCAACCGCCAGTGAAGTTAAAACCTTGGGAAGATCCTGAACTAAGAATTCGAGGTCAGCCAGTTTGATTTGTTGTTGAATCTCTAGCTCAGGTTGCGGGTGGTACTTTTGGTAGAGCGCTAATAGATTGAGTAAATTGTGGCTGTACTCCCTCACATGCCCCAAATTGCCATAGATGAAGTTGACAGGATTGTTAATTTCTTGAGCAATGCCTGTCACTAATTGACCCAAGCTAGACATTTTCTCAGTTTGAATCAGTTGCGCCTGGGTTTGTTTCAGCTCAACTAACATCGTTTCCAATTGCTGCGCTTGTTGTTGTGCCGCTGCTGTAGCTGCCTCGCGCTGCTGAAACAGTTCTGCGTGACTTAAATCAATAGCTAGCTGTTCGGCTTCGCTCTCTGATTGATATTGGCTCACGACTGCATCTAAGGTGTCTAGGAGCCTGGTAGAAGCAGCGCTCAGAATCGCTTGCAGATGAGGATTCTCTAGAGTTAGTTCTGTGGCTGGAGCCGTCGCGATCGCTCGTACCTGATAAATGTAGTCGCGTACTTGTTGGTCTAGATTCAACGGCGGCTCAAAATACATTGTTTGCAGAGCCGGAGATAAATGACCCAGTAGCTTCAGACTGACATCTCCTTTTAGCAATCCTTGATGAGACTGCTCCATTAACGCGATCGCCGATAGTAAGACAGACTGCAACCGGGTCCGCTCAGCGTCATCACGACTGCAAACTAGTTGCAAAGCGAACAAAGCTGTCCGTTGAGAGAGCATCCGCTGGCGACCGCTTACATTCACCACTGCCGCATTAATCTCTCGGCTGGTATTAAGCTGCTCTAAATCGAAACTGTTGCCAAAACTGAACACAGACAATAACTCCAAATGAAGTAACTTGTGAGAAACATCACGATTCACAGATGCATTATTCATGACCTTTCTGCACTCAATTACCTCTGTGAAACGATGGGCCTAGGCTAAACAGTTTGAGCACCCTAATTCCACCGAAAAGGTGATTAAACCAATGGTAAAAACTTACTACTTGTTACCTCTGTGACCTAATGGTGAGCTTTTTGGTCCTACCTTAGAGATGACAGGCAGAGAAGAGATAAATGTGTTTTTGAATACTAAAACTATGAACTGAATAATCCGACAATATCGTGTCTTTTTATACTTGATTGCACTAACTTTGTGATCAAACTAAGAATTCTGGTGGCTATGGCGGTCATCCGGATGAATTTAATACTGAAGTAGAAAAATTTGCAAGATTGCTGAGCTTGAGGTTCAACAAATCCTCACAAAAGTAGCGGTGAATAAACAGCTTTGTTGATCCCTCTATTGTCAAGTTGGTTTTGACTGCTAATATGTGGGGATCAGTTCCCTTTGTGGTCAGATTGGCATGAAGTTAATGCAGCCCGTACCGCAAGAAGTGATGCAGCAAATTGCTGAGTACTTCAGTATCTTGAGTGAGCCAATGCGTCTACGAATCTTGAACTTGTTGCGCGATGGTGAGAAATGCGTACAAGATTTGGTCGAGGCTACGGAAACTAGTCAAGCTAATGTTTCTAAGCACCTAAAGGTGATGCTGCAAGCAGGAATCTTGAGCCGACGGACTGAGGGAACTTCGGCCTACTACAGCATCGAAGATGACCTGATTTTTGAGCTTTGTAACTTAGTTTGCGATCGCCTCGCCACCCGAATTGAGCAACAAGCTCACTACTTCCGCACCTTTGGTCTAGCTGAGCAGTCCATCAGCGTCAGCACTCCCGAACATTAGGCCAAAACACGAAATCAGAGCACTAGAGTGGAAAGTCTCTGGCAAAGCTTTGGCGAGTAAAGGGTTGATCCAGGAGTAAGCCTTCACCCCCTAATGTTTCTAGCAGTTCGCCATTCACGGAAAGCCAAACCTTAGCATCGGGCTGGAGACTGGTAGCAGTGTAAAGGACTTGCGCCACTCGACCCGTCATGGAGGCACTGCCGCCCCCTTGAGTAAACTCCTCTGAGAAGTCAATATGAATACCGTTTGGCTCCACCGTTAGGCTGCGAAGTTTCGTGCCTTGAGGCAGGGTCGTGGCGATCGCGGTATCTTTCCCCTTAGGGCCAGCCAATAATTCAGCAAAGGCAGCTTTCAGAGCGGCTTCTGGCTGCAAGTCAGTCTGTAAAGCTGTCTGATTGGGTACAGTTTCTAGTCCTTTGCCTGTGTCTTGAAGCCAATAGGGGCGGGCTACCTCTTCCTGAGCAGGCTGAACGACTTGGGTTTGCGGCGGTTTGGTAGTGGAAAAATCTGTAGAGTTGGTGGCATTGGGAACCCGACTGGCGAAGTCCGGTTGAGAGGATTGCCAAGCCAGCCAAGCGGCTCCTCCCCCTGCCGCCATAATCAAGGCTGACAAGCCCGCAATTAGACCGACAGAAACTGGACGGGTCCGAGATTGGTCTTCCATAGGAAGCTCCTGTTGAAAGGTTAGTAGTGTGGTAAATGCACTACCAGAGCCGATGACGGTAACAACCCACCAAAGTCATATGGTGAAGTCCGAGTGACTACAAAAGCATACCCAAGTTTTTCGCCCAATCTCTAGTTTGATGGGGCGGCAGGAGAAGCTGGAGGTGTTTCAGCGCGGACAAAAGCGACAATATCGATCTGTTGCTCTGGCACTACCTTTAATTGTAGGACTCGTGCCGTTACTGCTGGCCCAGCTAATTGGTCAAGGTCAAACCGCTCCGTGACTCCCCTGGCGATCGGGTCCAAAATTTCTTGAGGCACTGCTTCCCCATTTACACTAATGCGTGGCTCCACCAACTGCAATCGCTTCCCAGCTACAACTGCTAGACCCGACTCGACGGTAATTTGCAAGCGATCGCTTTGCCCCTGTTCTTGTAACTCCACCTTTGCCCGAATCCGGTTGTTGGGCAGCAACTCCACCTGCGGGTTGAGAAAGTCGTAGCGTTGTACTTGCTGGGCTTCCGAGTCCTCTAAGGCGCTAGCCCCCAAATCCCGCAAGCGTTTGGTCACTGTCGGGGAACTGAGGGCGCGATTAATATCTGCTTGGGTTAAAACCAGATGTACCCCTGCTTGCAACGGGCGATCGAGCTTCAGACCTTTACCCCCGCCGCGAGGGTTGATGTCAATCGGATCGGTTTCCACGTCTAATGCCGCAATCCGGAATTCTGGCAGGGGAAACAAGCCTCGACCGGCAATCCTTACCTTTTCTGCCTTGCCCTGGACAATTTGGTAACTGGGGGCGTTATCAACTCGCACCTGCAACTGCTCCACCGACTCAAATTGCGATCGCACGGCATTTTCAGCCACGCGATCGAGCACTAAGCCTGCGGGTGAAACCAGAGCAATCAGGCTCGACAGAAAAATGGTGAGGAATTCCATAACAAGTCCGGAGTTGAGGAGGTGCAACCGACCTAACCCCCAGCCCCTTCCCTACTAAGGAAGGAGAGCCAGAGTCAAAGCCCCTCTCCGCGTCGGGGAGGGGTCTTGCTAGGAGCAGGCGGCGTTTACCCATTGCTGAATCGTAGACACCACTTCGGTAAGTGGGAGTTCCTGAACTATTTTGGTTGCCCGTTGCACCACTTCCACTTTGCCGTCTTTCAGCGATTTGCCTGTGACGATGCGGTAAGGAATCCCAATCAAGTCAGCATCTTTGAATTTGACCCCAGCTCGCTCATTCCGGTCATCCAATAAGGTGTCAATGCCTGCCTGGTTCAACTCGGAGTAAAGCGTTTCAGCCGCTTTCACTTGCTCGGCATCATTCACGTTAGGAATCACCACGATCGCTTGATAAGGCGCGATCGCCACAGGCCAAATAATGCCATCTTTGTCGTAGGATTGCTCCACCGCTGCTTGGGCCACACGAGAAACGCCCACGCCATAGCACCCCATGATTAACGGTGCTTCTTCGCCTTGCTCGTTGGTGTAAGTAGCTCCCATCGCCTTGGAATACTTGGTGCCGAGTTGGAAGATATGCCCCGCCTCAATCCCACGAGCACTTTGCAATGTTTGGCTAGGGTCATGAACTGCGCGATCGCCGAGTTTGGCTTTCCGCAGATCGACCACGAGTTTGGGCAACTGGAACTGATCGCCCCAATTTGCCCCCACTACGTGATAACCAGATTCGTTGGCTCCGGTGACAAAGTTTTTCAGCTCGGCTACGGTCGGATCAACCAACCGCAAAAACTTAGGTGCTAAATTCTTCTCAGATTGGATGTAGGTATCGGCAATATCAGGAGCAATGTAACCCAAAGGCAATGCTTGAGTCGCCCACTTAGCCTGAGCCGCAGCATCTGGAACAGTGAGCGCAATCACGGTCTTGCCACCAAACTGCTCTGCTTGTCTGACCAACTCGTTTTGCAGTTTGACTTCGTTTACTTCCTGGTCACCACGAATGTTAATCAGAACCAAGACAGTGGTGCCATTGTCATAAATCGCTTGGTATAGAACGTTTTTGACGATTTGGCTGGAAGAGCACTTAAGAAACTGACAGAGCTTTTCGATCGTGTCGGTACCTGGAGTTTCGCGCTTTTCGTAGGCGGTAAACGGGGAAGGCTCTGCATCGGCAGGCAGAGAGACCGCTTTCTCCACGTTGGCAGCGTACTTGCCATCCTCGGTATAGAGGACTTCGTCTTCGCCCGCTTCCGCCAGAATCATAAACTCATTGGAGCCAGAACCCCCGATCGCGCCAGAGTCTGCTTCCACAGACCGGAAAGCCAACCCACAGCGCCGGAACATATTGCTATAAGCCTGGTGCATGGCTTGATAGGTTTCTTTCAGGCTTTCTTCTGTGGCGTGGAAAGAATAGCCATCCTTCATGATGAACTCACGCCCACGCATCAAGCCAAAGCGAGGCCGAATTTCATCGCGGAATTTGGTCTGGATTTGATAGAGGTGGGTGGGCAGTTGCCGATAGGAGCGAATCATCTCGCGAGCCACCGTCGTGATCACTTCTTCGTGAGTGGGGCCGAGTCCCATCTCCCGCTCTTGGCGATCGACCAACGAGAACATAATGCCTTCAGCCTTGGTGTAGGTATCCCAACGCCCGGACTCTTGCCACAACTCCGCAGGCTGCAATTGTGGCAGCAAGCATTCCTGCGCTCCCGTGGCATTCATTTCTTCTCGCACAATTTGGGAGACTTTTTGCAATACCCGCCACATCAACGGCAAATAGGCATAGATCCCGCTACCAATCCGCCGGATATATCCTGCCCGCAACAACAATTTATGACTGGGGATTTCCGCTTCCGCTGGATCTTCCCGCAGTGTGACAAAGAGCATTTGAGACAGGCGCATAGGTTCCCCTTTCAGACCGGAGATTATTATCTCATTAACCGCTCAGACGTAGCTGCCCTCTAAGCAAAAGCGATAACAAACGGCGATCGCAGAATCTACAGTGCCGTTCATCGGGCAGGTATGAGTGGCACAAATGCCACAGTTGGCTTGGGTAGGCAAAATTAACTCAGTGGCAGGATAAAGGCTAATCCCTTGTGTAATAAAAGCTTGCGCTTCCAACTCAGCGATCGTGTTGCAAATCAAAATTGCCTGAGTAATACCTAGCGCCGTTCTATCCGCATTGATTTGGCGGAGCGTTTGGCTAAAACTTTGGCTGTCCTCGCGGACTATAACCAACACCTTCTGCGGCAAGCTTTGAAAACCTACAGGCTTGGTTTCAGAGAAATAATCTTTGTATTGCAGGGAGACGGTGCCGTCTGGGTAGCGCAGCGTGCGGATATAGCGCAGAAACGGGATGGAGAACTGCCCTGTTGCATCTAAGGCGTACCACCAAGACTTATGCGAGGCTTCGTAGGACAGGTGCAAAATTTCCTGTGCTTGCTGCGGCCCAAATCCGACTTTTGTTAAGAGCGCGATCGCCTCAGCCAGAGAAACGTTATGAGCGAGCGTCAGAGTTTCCGACTCGCATTTGGAGTGTTTGCCCTGGCTCGTTTTAGTCTGATGGCGATAGGGACTATGGCACGATTCAGCTTCCCTTGAAGGTGTTGCAGGGGGCGAATCTGCTAAGACACATTTCACCGCCTCAAAATGAACCACCGCATCCACAGTTTGTTGATCCTGCAAGGGAATCCCAATTTCTGCGCTGACTTCACCAATCTCGTGGGGTTGGGCGATCGCAGGCAAACAGTTCGTCAGCAGCGATTTGAGAACTTGTGGATCAGCGATCGCCAAGGCAATCTGGATTTGGTCATGGAGTGGCGTGGCGGGTAGATGCTCAGAAACAGGATAAAACAGAGGGTGATTTGGCATGGAGAGAAACCCAACTCTGTGATCGCTGACAAGCCTGAGCGCTTTCCCCTCAGAATCAACCTGTCGTGGTTAAACCTCCAAGTATCTCTAACTTCAAAATAGAAACTCGCTTTTCTCTGGATTGTCTTAAGAAATTAGGTCAGGGCCAATAGTGGCGATCGCCAGCCAATCCTTCCTTGAAAACCCTTTCTTGAAATCAATACTTGAGCCGCAATGACCAGCAACCCAACGCTCCTAGTAACAGCAAACTCATGACCGAAGTCGGCTCAGGAATAGAATTAGGGTCAGTGCCACCTGGGGGAGTGAGAACTGGCGGTTCGGATGGAGTACCGGGACCAGAATCTGGATCGGGGGAGCTAGTTTCAAAAAATGCGAGTCCTGAGACGCGAGTAAAGCCTGTATTCCCAACCAAAGTCGCTGCCGCAGTTTGCGGATTTAAGGTGTACAGGGCGTTATTCACGGCAGCGTAGAGGGTGCCGTTGGGAGCAAAAGTTAAGCCTGCTACAAAAGAACTGTCTAAGCCCGGATCACCAATGAAGGTGCTGGCTCCTGTCGCGGGGTCAATCGTATATAAATCTACTTGGTTTTGGCTAAGACCAAAGAGCACGCCAGTGGGGTCAAAGGCCAAACCATCCAGGCTGGGAGTCAAGCTGTCGCGAGGTGTAATTTGAGTAGAGCTAAGTCCCGCAAGATTAAAGCTAAACAACGTTCCGGTGGGTCCAAAGCTGCTAGTTAAGAAACCAGTGCCATCTTTGCGAAAGGCCAACTCTCCTTCTCCATCTTCTTTAATGCCAGCATCAAAGGTGTTGAGAGTCTTGGCGGTCAAAGGACCGAGTTGCAGAATCGTACCGCTCACTTGATCGTAGGTGTAGAGATTGTTGCCGTGGGTGGCTAAACCAAAAGGAGAGGCTCCTAAAGCTAATTGGCTAACCAGAGTACCTTGACCCGAATCGGGGTCAATTTGAATCAGCTCAGAATTCAGGGTTGTGCCGTACAGAGTTAAGGCTTGGGCTGGAGCTGCCATTGCTAAGGCGATCGCTGCCATACCGATCGTGCCTGTCAGTCGTTGATTTAGCCAATTCATTGCATCCCTACCTCCAGCTACCCTGTATGGGATTCTCATCGCAGCTTACCGTAGGCTGGCTCAACCGTCTCCAGCTCAACCTATGCTTCAACATGACTACAATGAGCGATCGCCCTCTTTAATTAACGCTGGTTCCGCAAAATTTGCCAGTAGCAGTCAACACAAGCGCAGCTTAATAGTGCGCTAAACAAAAAGGTCTGATAGAGCAGGAGCGAGAGAAACCTCTCATGCTACCTGGAACTATCAGACCCTAGGTTGTACAGATCTAGCGATTCGTTACAGTTGACGAATGAATCGCTTATTTGGTTTCCGAGAACTCAGCGTCAATCACGTCATCGTCACCACTGCCAGTGGGCCCACCAGTGGGGCCAGCATCAGGACCAGGTGCTCCAGTTGCACCATCAGGAGCTGCACCGCCACCCGCTTGCTGGTAGATGTTGCTACCAATGCTGTACAGAGCTTGTTGCAATTCGGTCGTGAGTGACTTCATGCGCTCGTAGTCTTCCTGGCTGGAAGCTTCCTTTAGGTCTTTGATCAAACCTTCAACCTTGGTCTTGTCGCCTGCAGGAACTTTGTCGCCTAGCTCACCCATTTGCTTCTCAGCTTGGTAAGCCAAGGAGTCAGCTTGGTTCTTGAGGTCAATCCTCTCACGCCGCTCTTGGTCAGCTGCTGCGTTTTGCTCAGCTTCGCGAACCATGCGCTCGACATCATCCTTGGGTAGAGTAGAAGCCCCAGTGATGCTGATCGACTGTTCCTTGCCAGTACCCTTGTCCTTAGCACGAACATTCAGGATACCGTTGGCATCAATGTCGAAGGTGACTTCGATTTGAGGCACGCCACGAGGAGCCGCAGGGATACCGTCTAGACGGAACACACCCAAGTCTTTGTTGTCGTTGGCCATTTCCCGCTCACCTTGCAGGACATGGATTTCCACGTTGGTTTGACCATCTACCGCAGTGGAGAAGACTTCGGACTTCTTGGTAGGAATGGTGGTGTTGCGAGGAATAATCTTGGTCATTACACCGCCCAAGGTTTCCACACCCAGAGACAGCGGGGTTACGTCGAGGAGCAAGATGTCCTTGACTTCACCTGCAAGTACACCTGCTTGAATGGCTGCACCAACCGCTACGACTTCATCAGGGTTAACGGTCTGGTTGGGGTCTTTGCCCAGCACGCGCTTCACAATTTCTTGTACCGCAGGAATCCGGGTAGAACCACCCACGAGTACCACTTCGTCGATCGCGCTCTTGTCGAGTTTGGAGTCACGTAGAGCCGCTTCCACAGGGATGCGGCAGCGATCGATCAGGTCTGCACACAGTTCTTCAAACTTGGCGCGAGTTAAGGTTGTGTCAAGGTGCTTCGGACCGTCTTGAGTCGCGGTGATGAAGGGCAGGTTGATTTCTGCTTGAGTAACGCTAGACAGCTCAATTTTGGCTTTCTCAGCAGCTTCAGTCAGGCGCTGAAGGGCTTGCTTGTCTTTGCGGAGGTCGATGCCTTCAGCGCTACGGAATTGGTCAGCGAGCCAATCTACGATCTTCTTGTCGAAGTCGTCACCACCGAGGTGAGTGTCACCAGAGGTCGCTAGTACTTCAAAGACACCATCGCCCACTTCTAGGATGGAAACGTCGAAGGTACCACCACCCAAGTCAAAGACGAGAACGGTTTCGTTGCTCTTGCGATCGAGACCGTAAGCCAAGGAAGCAGCCGTCGGCTCGTTGATGATCCGCAGCACTTCCACCCCAGCGATTTTGCCAGCATCTTTGGTAGCTTGGCGCTGGGAGTCGTTGAAGTAAGCCGGAACGGTGATTACTGCTTGAGTGACTGTGTCACCTAGGTACTTGCTGGCGTCCTCGATCAGCTTCCGCAGAACTTGGGCAGAAATTTCTTCAGGCGCAAATTGCTTGCCCTGAGCGGGGGAGTCGATTTTGACGTTGCCGTTGCCGTTGAGGACTTTGTAGGAAACTTCGGTGAGTTCGTTTGATACTTCGTCAAAGCGACGACCGATAAACCGCTTCACTGAGTAGAAGGTGTTTTCGGGGTTCATCACGGCTTGACGCTTAGCGATTTGACCCACGAGGCGATCGCCATTCTTTGCAAAGGCGACAACCGACGGGGTGGTGCGGAAGCCTTCTGCATTTGCAATCACAGTAGGCTTGCCACCCTCCATCACCGCAACACACGAGTTTGTCGTGCCTAAATCAATACCAACAACTTTTGCCATAAAATTCTCCGGCTCTATTCAATTCAATACAAAAGACTTAGCGATTTCAGAGGCCAAGTTTGGTTAGAGGTGGGGCAGGGTGAGACCTGAACTGGAGTTTTGTCGGCAGCTAAGCTACTGTGTGACGCCAGACCAGACTAACCGCACTAATCTCTATACTGCTTGTCCTTGGCCTTTCTCTTGAAGGGGTATTTACCGAACCTGGATGGTCGGTTCTGAAGAGATGGCTTCGTTTCTGCCCCTTTTTAGGAAGAGAATCCGAGCTTTGGGGGCACTCGCCCCCAAACCCCCACTGAGGGACGGCTGCGTCCCCCAGACCCCCTCCAGAAGGGGTTTTAAGGTAGTCTGAAGGTTACTGTTTAGGCAGTAGGGTTTTCAGACCAGACATCTGAGGTGAGTTCAAGGATGCTTTCAGCTACCGGGGCTTGAGTGGGAGCTGAAGTTGAAATGGTTTCGGTAGTCTCAGGGGCTGCTGTTAAGGAAGTAGCGGATTCGGTGGTGCTTAAGTTGAGTTTTACAACTGCTTTTTCAGGGGCTACTTTTGGCAAGGTGAGAGTGAGAATGCCGTCTTTGAGTTCTGCTTGAACTTGGTCATTCTGCACAGGAACTCCTAGGGAAATTACGCGACGGAAGTTGCCGTAGCGAACCTCAGAGCGGAAGTGGCCTTGCTCATCAGTTTTCTGCTCGGAGCGATATTCGCCTTGGATGGCTACTGCATCTCGGCCGACTTGCACGTCTAGATGCTCTGCGTCTACGCCAGGAACTTCGGCGCGTAGAACTAGTGCGGCTCCGATATCGTTGAGTTCGATTGCGGGCATCCAAGCAGCACCCCTTTCTCTAGGGCCAAGCTCTCTAGGTTTGACCAGGGCTGAGTCAAAATTGATATTGGAAATCTCGTCAAAAAGTTGGTCAAGTTGACGACGGACAATGTCGAACTCACGTCGAGGTTGCCAGCGAATTAAGGTTCTCATGGGCTTAGGAGCATTGCTTGGGTTCCGATGTTTCTACTGTAGGCAGCAATATCTCAGGTCGCATTCAGGGGAACCGTAAGCTCAGAGTCGTGTTTGCCGCCTGCTTCAGGAATTATCTAGAAAGGAGCGATCGCCTGGCCAAACCCAATGGGTTAGCTCAGTTTTATACAATATAGAAACCTAGAACTTACCTGCTTGTAATGGTTTCTCTGTCTCCCAGTCTGAAGTCCCGTCTGTCCAGCCCGCTGAAAATTGGTTCTTTTGCAGTTAATAGCCGGGTGCTTCAGGCTCCACTGTCAGGTGTGACGGATTTGGTGTTTCGGCGGTTGGTACGGCGCTATTCTCCTGACTCGATGATGTATACCGAGATGGTGCAGGCGAGCGGGCTTTGCCATGTGAAGCACCTGCCTAAAATTATGGAGATTGACCCTAATGAGCGCCCCATTAGTATTCAGTTGTTTGATTGTCGCCCGGACTTCCTAGCGGAAGCAGCCCGGATGGCAGTGGCGGAGGGAGCAGACACGATCGACATCAACATGGGCTGCCCGGTGAACAAAATCACCAAAAATGGGGGTGGTTCTTCGCTATTGCGTGACCCTCAAACCGCAGAGGCGATTGTGCGGACAGTGGTACAAGCGGTGAATGTGCCTGTGACGGTAAAAACCCGCATCGGCTGGACTGATGAGGAGATTAATATTCTGGAGTTTGCCGAACGCTTACAGGATGCTGGAGCGCAAATGTTAACGGTGCATGCCCGAACGCGATCGCAGGGCTACAACGGCTCTGCTAAGTGGGAGTGGATTGGTCGAGTAAAGGAGAAACTATCGATTCCGGTGATTGCCAATGGCGATATTTTCTCGGTGGAGGCAGCGGTGGAATGCTTGGAGCAGACTGGGGCAGATGGGGTGATGTGCTCGCGTGCCACGATGGGCTATCCCTTCTTGGTGGGAGAGATTGATTACTTCCTCAAAACTGGCACCGAAAAAGCTGTGCCGACTCAGATAGAACGGCTGCAATGTGCGCGTGAGCATTTACAAGCACTGTGGGAGTACAAGGGCGATCGCGGCATTCGGCAAGCTCGCAAGCACATGACTTGGTATGTCAAAGGCTTTGCTGGGGCGGCTGACCTGCGCGGTCAGTTGTGTCTGATTGAGACGGTACAGCAGGGGTTGGATCTATTGGATGGCGCGATCGCGGCTTTTGCTGAGTTGGAGCCTGACACGGCAGCAGTGGCAGATGCCTTTCCACTAATTTCTGTGGTTGCTTAGCCGAAAACAGTTAAATATCAAGTAAATATAAAGCGGTTGGGACAGTTGAGTGTGCTGTTGCAAAAGTCAGGATTGGTGGAACCCTAAATTTATTAAGAGTAAGAAGCTTTTTTGCTACACAGCTTTTTTGCCACTGACTAACTTCGCCCTAACTTTAAGATGAACCAGCCAGAGAGCAGTTTTAAAGAGGAAATAGAGCCATCCCTGCTGGCTCAAGGAACTCTACTAAACCGGATGACCAACCGCATCCGTCAGTCTTTGGAATTGCCTGAAATCCTGGCTGCAACTGTGGCAGAAACGCGCTCGTTTCTAGGTACTGATCGGGTCAAGGTTTATCGGTTCCACCCAGATGAAAGCGGTGAAGTCATTGCAGAGTCTATTTACCAACAGCGATTACCTTCTTTGCTGGGGCTAAACTTTCCAGCGGACGACATTCCCCCTCAAGCCCGCGAAATGTTTGTCAAAGCTCGGCAGCGAGTCATTGTTGACGTGCTGAGTCAGCAAGTTAATGTGAGTTGGTTAAATAGCCCCGATACCGCAGAGGATTTGGCTGCTATTGGGCTTCTCCAGCGTCCTGTTGATCCCTGTCATGTCGAATATTTGACTGCGATGGGCGTTCAGTCTTCGCTGGTTGTGCCCATCTTGCATCACCAACAACTGTGGGGTTTGTTAGTTTCCCACCACTCTGAACCCAGAGTTTTCTCGGCGACAGATCTGCAAATTTTGCAGATGGTGGCGGACCAAGTTTCGATCGCGATCGCTCAATCTAATCTGCTAACCCAGGCCAGAGAGCAAGCAGCGCGCGAGGCAATTGTGAACCAAATTTCCACCTTGCTACATGCGCCGCTCAGTATTCAAGCAATTCTGCAAATTGTCCTCCAGCGGGTAATTGAGGCGGTTCAGGGTTCGGGCGGCAGATTGTTTTTGGCGGGCACTGAAGCTACTGCTGGCGGCCATCTCTACGCTTATGGTACGCAACCCCAATTGCCTGACGCTGCTCAACCTTTAGATCTGGAGGCAAGCAGTTTTTGGCAAGAGTTGATGGAGGGCCAAACCAAACCTGTACAGCCAGCATTACTGTTATCTCTGCTCCAGCGATCGCCCCTATCCAAAGCTGCGATCGCAGCTTCTTTGGCTCCAAACCTGATGGAAATCACGGAAGAAGCGCAACCCGTCGTTTACCCAGCCATCCCCCATATTTGTGCGATCGCTGACTTGTATCAGGAACCAAAGCTAGCTGCATTGCAAGCCGCTTTTGCGACCACTCGGATTCGTAGCATTTTGATCATGCCCCTGCGTTACGGTCAGCAATCTTTAGGTTGCTTGAGTATTTTCCGCGATGAGGTTGATACAGAGAAAGCGTGGGCGGGACACTGGGACTCCGATGAGCGGCAGCAACGACCCCGACAGTCCTTTGAAGTTTGGCGAGAATTGAAGCAAGCCCAAGCTCAGCCTTGGTTGGAAGGAGAAACTGAGCTAATTCGCGCCTTAGGCACGCATCTGTCAATGGCTGTGATGCAGAACCGCTTGTACCAGTACGAACGAGAACAACGGCTCCTGGTAGAAATGCGTAATCAGGAGTTACATACGGCACGGACCGTCGCAGAGGAAGCCAGCCGTTTGAAGTCTGATTTCCTCTCCTCTACCAGCCATGAACTACGCACACCTTTAGCCTCAACACTGAACTATTTGAAATTGCTTAAAGAAGGATTTTATGACAATGAAGAGGAATTAAAAGAATATATTCAAGTGGCTTACCAGTCTGCCGAAAATTTGGTTGATATCATCAACGATGTTTTGGATATTGCCAAAATTGAAGCAGGTCGAATGAATATCAATTTGGAAGTGGTTCATCTACCAACACTGCTGCAAGAAGAGCAGAATTTATTCAATTTAGATAGCCGTCGTAAAGGAATTGCATTAATCGTTGAATGTGAAGTGAACAACGTTTACGCCGATAAGATCAAGCTTCGACAAATACTAACTAATCTGGTTTCCAATGCCCTGAAATTTACTAGTCAAGGAGAAATTCGCATTCACGCGGTGAAGAAAACAGATAATTCCTCTCAGAGCAAGATTGGTCAAATTGTGGAAGTTTCTGTAGCTGACACAGGCATTGGAATTGACTTAGAAAAACGAGATTTATTGTTTGAGCCTTTTGTGCAAGCCGATGGCTCGATTAAGCGACGCTATGGGGGGACGGGCTTGGGTTTAACCATTAGTAAGCGTCTCGTAGAGCTGATGGGGGGCAGAATTTGGATTGATAGTGCTGGTAAAGATCAAGGGACTCAAGTAAGTTTTACTTTACCCCATACTGATGCTCTCAATCCTTAGAAATTGGCTTGGCTGATTGCGATCGCTTTAATAACTAACCGCTCTGATTGCTAATAGATTTAACGATTCAGGCAAAGGAACACAAACCTTGAATGTTTTGCTAGTTGATGATGACCAAGTACTAGCTAAAGGAACTGCTAAATTAATTCAGCGCTTAGGTGGTCATCAAGTCTACATTGCCGATGATCCGGTTGAGATTTTCTATCGATGCCAAATCGGGGCAGTGGATTTAATCTTGATGGATGTGAACTTACCTGGAGCCCAATGGAAAGGGCAAGCGGTGAGTGGCGCGGATTTAGCTCGTTTGCTGAAAAATCATTCCCCTACGGCTCATATCCCAATTATCTTAGTCACTGCTTATGCCATGCTGACTGAGCAAGAAGCCCTTTTAGTTACATCTCAAGCGGATGGTTTTTATACAAAACCTATTACAGATTATGATGCCTTTCTGAATGCGATCGCCCAGCTCTGCGGCACTAACTAATTGAGCTGTTAATTCATCTAACCTAGGTGAATTAATGCTGATTCATATTTAGGAAGAGAAAGTTTTGCTTGAAAATTCTCATTAGAATCGCTGAAATAGTTGTCTTAAAATAGTGATTAAAACTAGCCACTATAAAATAGAAGTTTCCGATGTCTAAGATTGCGGTGTTGGATGATGATCAACAATGGGGATTCGCAATTAAACGATTTTTCAGAAATGAGTTTGATGTATCTAACTATGTAGATGTTTATAGCTTCTTGCCCAAAGCCCATGAGTATGATCTGGCGATCGTTGATTTCTCCATTCCACCTGCCAGATTTGAAAAAAACATCAATGGTTGTGAGTTGATTTGCCAGCTAAAAAACGATTTACTCGATCCGCCTGTGCTAATCCTGGCCACTGGATTTTTGAGCCAACATGATTTGGAGGCTGGTAAAGCCCTTTGCCCGCAAGCCGATGGATTTCTAGTCAAAGATATGGGTTTAGAAGCAATCCTGGCGCAAATTAAGCAATTTTTAGCGGCTAATCGCTCGTAAAATCATCTACTCACTTGAGCGAGGTAGACAGCGTACCTAAGCTGAGGAGATGTTGATATCGCGATCGCCCCTCAACCTGGAAATTGGGCTCTGCACTTGGATTGCTATATCAAGGTTTGCTGGCTAGGTTATCTCTTGAGGATCTGGTAGGGTTTTAAGACGGCCTCTCTGGTGGGCCGCTCAGGGTAGCCTTGTCGGTTGCCTACGCTTGTTTGTAAGCATCAAAGCATTTTGCTTCAGTTAAAGAGGGGCAGCATGGAGGCAATGAAAGGACGGGATCTCCTAAGTTTGGCGGATCTCACCCCAGACGAGGTGCAAGGGCTACTGGATTTGGCAGGACAGATGAAGGCGGGCAAAGTCGCACCGCACTGTCCCAAAGTTTTAGGGTTGCTGTTCTATAAAGCCTCAACGCGGACGCGGGTGAGCTTTTCGGTTGCCATGTACCAACTAGGGGGACAAGTCCTAGACCTGAACCCAAACGTGACTCAAGTCGGGCGAGGAGAACCGCTTGAGGATACAGCGCGCGTTCTAGATCGCTATCTCGACATCATGGCGATCCGGACATTTGAGCAGCAAGACCTTGAAACATTTGCCCATCATGCTCAGATTCCCGTGATCAATGCCCTGAGTGATTTGGAGCATCCTTGCCAAATTTTGGCGGATTTACTGACCGTTCAGGAGACGTTTGGTACGTTAGCAGGTCTGACGTTAACCTACTTAGGAGATGGCAACAACGTGGCTCATTCTCTCCTATTAGGTTGTGCCTTAGTTGGAATGAATGTGCGAGTAGCCACACCGCCTGAATACAAGCCTTTGCCCGCGATCGTGGAGCAGGCCAAAGCGATCGCCGCAGGTCGCTCAGAAGTGACTGTCACTCATGATCCAGAAACAGCCGTCAAAGCTGCTCAAGTACTCTACACGGATGTGTGGGCCAGCATGGGCCAAGAAGCAGATGCTGCCTCTCGCATTCCTATCTTTCAGCCGTATCAAGTGAATGAACCCCTGCTGAGCTTAGCGGACCCCAAGGCGATCGTTTTACATTGCCTCCCAGCACACCGGGGAGAAGAAATTACCGATGGCGTGATGGAAGGCGAGCAGTCCAAGATTTGGGACCAAGCGGAAAATCGTCTCCATGCTCAGAAGGCATTGCTGGCTAGCTTGCTAGGAGCAGGTGCGTAGGCGATCGCAGGTTTATTTGGCTCAGGGCTAGACAGACGAGAATTGTGATGATACAAATGTTCTATGGGGTGAGAATAATCAACCACCTAGAATTTTTATGGAACGCCTCACTGAAGCCCAACAGCAACTTTTTGACTGGTTATTAGAGTATATCCGTCACCATCATCATTCACCGTCCATTCGGCAGATGATGCAGGCGATGGAGTTGAAGTCGCCAGCTCCCATCCAAAGCCGCTTGGAGCACTTGCGCGCTAAGGGATATATTAGCTGGACCGAGGGCAAAGCTCGGACAATCCGGATTTTGCAAGCAGATACCCAGGGTGTACCTATTCTAGGTGCGATCGCCGCTGGTGGCTTGGTCGAGCCGTTTACGGATACGGTGGATCGCCTAGATCTGTCTAATCTTCTGCTGCAACCTCAATATTTCGCGTTGCGAGTCACTGGCGACAGCATGATTGAAGCGCTGATCGCTCCTGGCGATGTTGTGATCATGAAACCTGTCGCCGATCCTAAGTCTCTCAAGAACGGCACCATTGTCGCTGCGATGGTGGAGGGACATGGTACGACTCTGAAGCACTTCCATCGCAAGGGCAACAAAGTGACTTTGAAGCCTGCGAATGTGAAGTATCCACCAATTGAAGTGTCTGCTAGTCACGTACAGGTGCAAGGCTCACTGGTTGGTGTTTGGCGCGGTCTTGAGACGGCTCTCGCTTAATTTTGTAACAGCTCCCTACAATCAATGAGTGCTTGAATCTTCCTGTGGCATGATTGTCAGACTGCAACAGGAAGGCTCTGTTGTGGGAGGAATTCTAACTAACTGTGAAAGCGAATCAATCTTTGCTGCAAGTATTTCAAAGCCGCAAGATGGCTGCATTATTGCTGCTGGGCTTTGCTTCTGGCTTGCCATTATTTTTGACTAGTAAAACCCTGCAAGCTTGGATGACGGTGGAAGGAGTCGATCTGAAATCGATTGGCCTGTTTAGCTTGGTAGGCTTACCGTACTCTCTGAAGTTTCTGTGGTCCCCTATTCTCGATCGGTTTATCCCACCATTTCTAGGACGACGACGAGGTTGGTTAATTTTGACCCAAGGTGCATTGCTGCTGGCCATTGGCGCGATGGCATTGCAAAACCCTTCCCAAGCCTTGCAACTGTTGGCGCTGAATGCTCTGATCATTGCTTTCTTCAGTGCCACCCAAGATATTGCGTTTGATGCCTACCGCACAGATGTGCTGGAAACCCATGAAATGGGAGCAGGGGCAGCGGTAGCGGTGTTAGGATATCGCATCGCTCTTTTAATCACTGGTTCCCTAGCCCTGATTTTGGCAGATCGGATTCCTTGGCCCACCGTTTACTTGTTGCTGGCAGTGCTAATGGCAATCGGAATGGTAACAGCGCTTTGGGCTCCAGAACCCGTGTTGCGCGATCGCCCTCCTGATTCTTTGGCAGATGCTGTGAGGTTGCCCTTCATCGAGTTTTTTCAACGGCTCGGTGCAGTGCGGGGCGCTTTGATTTTGGTGTTTATCGTGCTCTACAAGCTCGGAGACGCCCTCGTCAACAATATGTCTACCCCATTTTTGCTGAAAACAGGTTTTACCCAGACCGATATTGGCGCGATTCAGGGAGGAATGGGGCTGCTGGCAACCATTGTTGGGGTGTTAGCAGGAGGTGCGGTCCTCAGTAAATTGGGCATTAACCGCTCCCTCTGGATATTTGGTGGGCTACAAGCGGTTAGTAACTTGGCCTACTTAGGGCTATCCCAAGTTGGTAAAGACTACTCGTTTATGGTGGTCGCAATTAATATCGAGAACTTCTGTGCAGGATTAGGGACAGCCGCTTTCGTCGCTTTCTTGATGAGCCTTTGTAACCAACGGTTTTCGGCGACGCAATTTGCCCTACTTTCTAGCCTCATGGCGGTTAGTCGTGACATTTTGGTGGCCCCCGCAGGTGGGATTGTGGAAGCAACAGGTTGGCCTCTATTCTTTACACTATCGCTGGTGGCAGCGTTACCAGGTTTATTACTTTTACCTGTTTTTGCGCCTTGGAATGCCAAAGTTGAGACGGTAAATGCTAATGGAGAAGACGGAGACGATTAGCTGTATCGGTTGTAGGATGAAGAGAGAGTCGCTTCACAAATCTTAGATTTCTTCTCAGATAAATTTTCTTACCTACGATTCCCTGGCACTATGGCTTTCTTCCGTCAGTACATTGCCCCTCTGATTGTGGTCTTGGTCTTTCTGGTCGCTCTGGTTGCAGTCAGCGCTCGTATCTTTTTGCCAACAGATATGGCAGCACCTGCTCCCATTGAAGAAGTGGGTTTGCAAACTATTCCGGCTCGCCCAGACCAAGTGGCTGATTTACCACCAGCGCTGTCAGCCCTGATTAAAGGATTACCAGATGATCCAGCTTTGTCCGAGCAACTGTAACTCCTGGTTTTGTAGGGTGATTAAGTAGCGGTGTCCTCACCGAAGCTATTGTTGCCAGGTTATTGGCTGCGTTCTGGCTCTGGCTTGGAGCGAGCGTTGCTGGTCAAGTTTATGCAGCGAACTTACCAGGAACTATATCCAGACCAAGATTTTTCTCACTTAGCGCAGACTGTGGAGCGCTACCTGACTCATGACAGTCCTGTCTGGTGGGTGGAGCTAGAGGAGCCAAGCCCTGCTACTTCTACGACTCTGTTGTCTCGTGCGGCTCTGTCACCCGTGGCCTGTCTATGGCTAGGTAACTCGGTTGACCAAGTGACAGGCGATCGCCATGCTTGTATCTTTTTGCTGTATGTCTTGCCAGAACATCGGCGGCGAGGGATTGCTGCGGCTCTAATTCAACATGCGATCGCTTGGTCCCAGGCAAGGGGCGATCGCCAACTGGGGCTGCAAGTATTTCAAGCCAACCAACCTGCGCTGAACTTATACCAAAAGCTAGGGTTTCAAACGCAGGCTTTATGGATGGTTAAGCCGTTGGAATCACCGTCCACCGAAGGGTAAGTATCGGTAACCAGGACTTTGGCAGAAAACTGGGTTTAAGTGGTACTAGCGCGATCGTCCTAGGCTTTGGCTCTGCGAGATTGCTAATGCGATCGCTAATATTTTCAGGAGTGTTGTAGCTCGCTACTACTACGGTTGGCTTAGATACTGCATTCTAGCCAAGATTGTTATATTTTTGCGAAGAAGTTATAGCTTACTCCTTCCGGCACTACTACCTCGCAAGTTAAGTTGGGATAGATTCAAAACTGCGAAATCATCCCCCAATTTTGCAGTTCCACTACCGCAAAAACTCTACCTGTTGACCTGCTCCTGCACCCCGCTAAGTGCTGTAAAGTGACAGTATGTATGATGATGACGACCTAACAGTACTCGATCTTGAGGCTGAACTGGAGAGCCCCCTCGACCGCATGGGGCCAATTGATGCTGAGTCTGAGACACCGAAGCCAAATCCAGAGGCAATGCTGGCGCTCTTAGACGCACCGGAGACCAACCAGCGGATGCTGGCAGCGAGAGCTTTTTGTGAGTTGCAGGATGATCGCGCAATTCCGCAATTGATTAGCTTGTTGCAGGATGCTTGTCCGTTGGTGCGAGTCAGTGCAGCCTATGGTTTGGGGCGGAATCCGAGTCATGATGCGGTGGAGCCGTTGATTGACCAACTGAATCGCGATTGGAATGGCTATGTGCGCAAAGGTGTGGTTTGGGCCTTGGGCAACTGCCGCGATCGCCGCTCTCTCTTGCCACTGATTGATGCGCTCAAAACTGATATCTCCGCCGTACGACTTTGGGCTGCGAGCGCCTTATCTCAGATGTCGGATGTGAACTACGAATCTGTGATTGCTGCAATTCCACCGCTGATCGAAGGCTTAAGACGCGATCCGGTGGCGGCAGTACGAAGCAATTGTGCGTGGTCGGTGGGGCAACTATGCCGCGAACTGCCTTCTAACGTTGTGTATGCCACGGCGATCGATGCCTTGATCGAAGCCTTTGCCGAGGATGAAGAACTGGGTGTCCAAGAAGATGCCAAAACCGCTTTGCTAAAAGTGGGTGATCCGCGTGGCTTGCAGGTGATTGAAGAAATCGAGCGCGATCGCTTGATATAACGGTGAGCTGCAACGGTTGGTGACTATGGCGATCTCACAAGACAATTTCACAACGCTGCTAGTAGCGATCGCACTCCGGCAGAACCAGAATGCTCATCAACCGATCGCCTGACCTGCCAACCAAGCAGTTGTCCAAGCGCTTTGAAAGTTGAAGCCGCCTGTAACCCCATCAATATCCAGAATCTCCCCGGCTAGGTAAAGCCCTGGACAGCAGCGGCTTTCCATCGTTTTGAAATCTACTTCTTTTAAGCTGACTCCGCCACAAGTGACAAACTCCTCCTTAAAAGCACCTTTACCTTTCACGGTATAGGAACCTTGAGTCAGTTCTTGCAGCAGTTGGTTTAGGGCTTTGTTAGAGAGTTCTGCCCAACGAGTTGTTTCTGTAATGCCAGCACTAGCAATCAACCGTTCCCACAGACGGCGAGGTAAGAGAACTGGGCAATTGGGGGCGATCGCTTTTCTGGGTAGCTGGGATTTCACTGCAAGCAATTGCTCCCGTAGGGCTTCTGGTTTGTATTGCGGCAACCAGTTGATTTGCAGAGTGCCTTGATAGCGACTGTCATGCAACGCCCTGGCTCCCCAAGCCGATAGTTTCAGTACCGCTGGCCCACTCAAACCCCAGTGCGTAATTAGTAATGGCCCGCTTTGCTCGAATTGCTCACCATTGCCTGTCCGCAAGCGCACTCGCACCGAAGCGGCAGAAACACCTGCTAAGTCGTGCAGACGCGGATCGGAAACATTAAAGGTAAACAAAGAAGGTACAGGAGGCGCTACTTGGTGGCCCAACTGTTTAGCGAGTTGATACCCTTGGGGACTGCTGCCTGTGGTGAGCAAGAGGCGATCGCAACTGAGGGTCTGTCCAGACTTTAACGCCACCTCAAAGCCAGGATCTAAGCGAGTAATTCCCGCCACCGGAACCCCGGTGCGAATTTCAACTCCTGCCGCCTTAGCCGCATGAATGAAGCAATCCACAATGGTTTCTGAATCATCGGTGGTGGGAAACATTCGCCCATCGGGTTCGGTTTTCAGTTCCACACCATGCTGATCTAGCCAAGCAATCATGTCTCGTGGCTGGAAACGGGTGAAAGCTCCCCGCAACGCTTTGCCGCCCCTGGGGTAGTACTGCGTTAAAACGGCTGGGTCAAAACAGGCATGGGTCACGTTGCAGCGCCCGCCCCCTGAAATGCTAACTTTGGGCAAAAGTTGACGGCCTGCTTCTAGCAGCATGACTTGCGCGTGGGGGTGCGCCTCAGCACAGGCGATCGCACCAAAAAAGCCTGCCGCTCCGCCCCCAATCACTAAAACTTTTAACGGTCGTGAAGACAAAGGAATTCTAACCCTGATTGCAAATCCTTGATTCTAGGCTAACGCTTCGGTTTCACAAAAAGCTGAAGCCAGCGCTAATCTCTCTTTTTGCCGTCTCCCTTCTCCTGCTCTTTAGCTCGCTGCTTTTCTTGTTTTTCTGCTTCTCGTGCTGCTTCTGCGGCTTGTTCTTCTGCCTCCTGCTGTTGCTCTGCGGCTTTTTCGTCTGGTGGTTCAGGAGGAATGTTCTCAGATTCTGGAGGTAGAGAGGGACTAGTTGACGGAGGTGCAGGTTCTAAGTCGCCTTCTGGTTCAGGAGAAGTTGGAGCGGGCGGTTCAGGCTCGTCGGGGGGTGATGGCTCAGGAGCCTCTGGTAGCACCAGGGGTGTAGGGGCAGAGATTGCTTCTGGAGCGGGAGTTGCAGCTTCTTGAGTTGAAGTTGGGCTGGAAGGCGGAGCGACAGGACTCGGTTGGGCTACGGAAGGGTTTGAAGTGGAGGGTTGTCTGGCAACTAAGGCTCCTACCGTTGCAGCTACGATCGCTGCCAGTCCACCAATCAGCACGTACCGCCAGAGTTGGGAGCGAGGAGATGCAGCAACGACCGTAGGAACTGACCGAGGAGCTGGCCGAGAAACTGGCCGATGTTGCGGAATTACGGCCACCGTTGCCGCTTGGGTGGTAGCGGAGGGAGTTGGCTGACTGGCAAATTGAGAGTCAGGTAGCAACTGGAGCCACTCATCAACACTGGCTGGGCGTAATTGAGGTTCGACCGCCATGCCCCTGACGACCGCTTGGTTGACCCTAGCACTCAAGTCCGATCGCCATTCTCTGGGTTCTCGGAGGGGTTGGCGATCGCGAAGAATTGAGGGGGCAGGGACTTGAGCTGTCAGCAGCATGTAGAGAGTGGCTGCTAAGCCATAAACATCAGTGGCAGGGGTGCGCTTCTCCTGGGGCAGATATTGCTCAATGGGAGCGTAACCAGGTGATACGAAGCTGGTATGAGTCTGCACCGCTCCCGGCGAAAACTCCCGCGCAATGCCAAAGTCGATCAAAATCACTTGATCGGTTCCTTGGCGCAAAATCAAGTTCTGAGGCTTCACATCTCGGTGCAGTAGACCATTCTGATGGACAACTTTTAGTGCTAGCCCAATCTGACGAATATAGTGAATCGCAGTAGCCTCGCCCAGGGGCGTATTCGGCAGAACGACAGCATCCAAGGTAGCTCCGGGAATATACTCCATCACAATGAAGGGCAGACCGTTTTCTGTGAAGAAGTCCATGACCCGAACAATATTGGGATGGATACACAACGCTAGCCTTTTCGCCTCATCCTGAAACTGCTGTTGCGATTGAGCAAAGTTGGGATCTCGGCGGAGAGACGCATCAAGCGTTTTGATCACCACAGGTTGCGCCAGCGAGTGCAGGATGGCTTTATAGGTAACGCCAAATCCGCCGCGCCCCAGCTCTTGCTCAACTGTATACTTGCCGTTTTGGAGGTGACTACCAACTAGAGTGCTCATACCGCGTTTAGAACCACAAACCTGCGACCTCAATCAGCCTAACCTGCGATCGCTGACTCTAAACACTAGCCTCATAATTACTGAATGTTCTTCGACTAACCTAGTGAAATTGCAGCGATAAACTCCAGCGAAGCCGACTAGCTGAAATCAAGCTGCCGTAATCCCACTCATCTGACCATTTGAGGTTGTCTTTACTACGTCAGCACACTAGCATTCCTAATTGTTGAACTCCACTTCTGCTACGTAGAAATACAGCTCGGACTTCCTATTTTCAAGGGCTGTTAAAGATTTTTTTGTCCGAAAGCTCTTCATCCTTGTGCTTGCTAGCTTAGTAAAGCCGTCATCTCTCTGTAAATACTTATACAACTGAGACGGCCCAATCACTAGCGTCTATCATCCTTGGGATATCAGAGAATAACCATGCGATTCACTTCCTTCACGAAGCTTCCTCTACTGGCAGTTAGCCTACTGGCACTTTCGGCGATTCCTGCCCAAGCCGCAAATTGCTCCGCTGGCACAGTCACTGCCTTTGGCCTTGGTACTTCCACCTCTTGTATCGGCTCATTCGATGGTAATGATGCTCAAGGAGATGGCTCAGGAGCACTCTTTGGTAAGTTATCAACCGGAGTTTTTGCAGGAATTACGGATTGGGCCTTTGTCGGCAAATCAGATGCGGGGGCCTTTGATGTTACCTCTGGCAACTCTGGCACTTGGAGCGTTGATACCGCTTTAACAGGTCCGTTTGTGCTCAGCTTGAAAGCTTCCAATTCCTGGAGCGCTTATTTCTTCGATGGCTCCAGCGATCCTTTTTCCGTGCTGAGTGGCAAGTGGTCCACAGCTGGAGTGTCTACAAATCGCAAAGGCATCGCTCAAGACCTATCGCACGCCACAATTTATCGAGCTGTGGTCAAGACCCCAGAAGAACCCACCAGTGTCCCTGAGCCTTCCGCAACTGCAGCGCTTGGATTGGTTGCGATTGGTACCTTCGCATGGCTTAAGCACAAGCAGAGTTAGAACGCCGGGTTGAGCCAGTTCCCAAGACATCAAGTCCACTAATATTTGATGTGATCGAGTTCTAGCGATCGCTGGCTTTTCCTCATTAATTTGCCACAGTGCCCTGAATGCCCTAAATTGTTGAGGTTTAAGATTCCTGTGGCTCAAAATCGTCTTTAGTAGCTCCACATAGCGGGCAAATCCAATCCTCTGGTAAATCGGCAAAGGCGGTACCGGGAGCAATTCCTGAGTCTGGATCACCTACGGCTGGATCATAAACGTAGTTACAAACTGTACAGACGTAGCGCTGCATCTTCACTCCTGCCAATCACTGTGCTGCCATCGTAC
Source organism: Trichocoleus desertorum AS-A10 (assembly GCF_039962155.1). Taxonomy (NCBI): domain Bacteria; kingdom Bacillati; phylum Cyanobacteriota; class Cyanophyceae; order Leptolyngbyales; family Trichocoleusaceae; genus Trichocoleus; species Trichocoleus desertorum. The sequence continues at coordinate 350,962 of NZ_JAMPKN010000003.1, forward strand.
AAGCTCATCGCATTTACTTGCATAAAGAAGCGGCAAAATTCTAGAGTGATACAATCCCTGCATCCAGCTAGCAGTACGAAAAACTCATGGCTATGAGACGCAGCAGAAGTGTTGCAACTGGCTTTTTGAGGGATTTTCAAAAATTTGCGCTGAAAGGAGTTTTCTAAGTTTTGCGATCGCTAAAACTTTGCGACAAGACTTTGCCAAAACAGCTATGAATCCTAGGTGGTTTTGGGATTGCTAGGATTTAAGGACAGGAGCTAAGGATGACTGGGCTAGTAATGGATGGCCTAGTTAATCCAGACTCATGTTTTGGCAAAGTTATCCAGGCAAAGAGGCAGAAATGGTACAGGATTGGTGGCAGGCAACCTTTCCACAGGGCCGACAGCAAATCCAGATTTTAGATGCGAGTGGTTATCCAGTAGCGATCGCCTATGGAGAAAAAGGCAGTGGCCCACCCCTGATTTTGGTTCATGGCGCTGCCAGCTGGAGTTATGCTTGGCGAGATTTGATTGATCCGTTATCGCAGCACTTTCGGGTCATTTGTTTTGATGCCAAAGGTTATGGCTTTTCTGAGCAAATTCGCCACTCTGAAGTTCCAGGGCATCAGCTCGTGGAGCTGGCGCGAATTATTCAAGCGTTGTGTCCTGAACCTGCGATCGTCGTGGGCCAGTCATTAGGAGCTTTAACCGCGATCGCTTTAGCGGAAACCTACCCAGAATTAGTCGCTCAGTTAGTGGTGATCAATGTCCCCATCTTTCCAAAGCGCTTGCCGACTTGGGGTATGCAGTGGATGGCCGACATCCCGCTGACGTTGGTGCAATGGGTAGATGAATTGCAGCTAGCGCGTCCAGTCACGCCACTGGTGCATTTACTAGTAAAAATTGCTCGCCTCGAAGTAATGGTAGACCCCACTTCTACATCTCCAGAGGAAATTTATTGGTTGACCTACCCCTACACTGAGATTCCGGGAGCCATGACGCAATTTGCCGTAGATATGCGCCAATCTGCCCGCGAAATTCAAGCTTTGCTGGCAGGACAGCCGAACCAAATTACACCGATTCAAGATAATCTAGGCGCGATCGCTTGTCCAACTTTGATTCTTTGGGGCAAAGACGATCGCTGGTTTCCCCTGAGTAACGGGGAGGAACTGCATGCTCGCCTACCTCATGCTCAATTTCAAGTCATTATTAATTGTGGACACGATGCGGCTGTATGCTGCCCAGATGCTATTAGTGACGCAATTCTTCACTTTTTGAGCGATTCTTACCTACTACGACCCACAAGTTCCTCACCAGCTTAATGCTTGTGATAGAAGCCCTTAACGCGATCGCTCAGCCATAATTCTCTCTACAAACTGTAAAATTGAGCACGAGAGCGTTTATGACAAAAGAAGTTACTGATGCTGAGGGAATTACCTGGAGCTGTATTCAAGCTTATGCGGGTCTTTCCCAAACCGCCGAGAATCAGGAAGCCGCGAAAGTCAACGAAGACAAGGACACCTATCGAGTAGTCTGTACTCCGAGTGGTGGAGCACAATCGGTACGGCTAGAGTTACAGGGCGATTGGGAAAGCTCTTACTCTGATGATCAACTGCTGCAAGAGATTGCAAAACAGCGGCAAACAGAGAGTTAAGCGATCGCGTTTAGCTATAGCAAGAATCATCACTGAACCGACGACAACATCTCTCGTACCGCAATCGCACAATTGGGGAAGGCTAACGGAGCCACGTTCATTGCATCTGCCAAGATTAACTCTTGCTGATAACCGCTAGAACTGGGTGAGCGAAACACATGCAATTGGCGATCGTTAATATCCAGCACCCAGTAATCGGCAATGTCCGATTGAGCATAGAGGAGCGCCTTAGTCTTGAGGTCACGCTGAAGCGTTGTATCCGCCACCTCAATCACTAAATACAGGTCCGACGGTTTGGGGTGATGATCTTCGTAATAGCGCGAATCAAGCTTAACGACGGCGATATCTGGCTCTGGTTCAGAATGGTTGTCTAACTGGATCGGGTCTTGCAGCCGCAATAATACCTGGTTACCTAAGCAACTTCGCAACAATAATTCCATGCGAGTCACTGCGGCACTGTGGGCGGTTCCTTTGGCTGCCATCCGAACTATTTGTCCTGCAATTAATTCAACCCGTTCCTCAGCACCCAGAATTCCGGTTTCTGTCATCCGGTGATACTCTTGCACCGTTAATAAGCGAAGTTCCAGAACCATACAACTCGCGAGGGTGGTTTCACTTTACAGTTTAGCCTTAGCAAGCTCCACAAAAGCGATCGCTGATCTACCCTGAAAAGCATAGAGGGTGTGAGGGAGAATACCGTGGCAGAGAAGCAATCATTTGATATTGACATCGCGATCGCCCAGATTCGGCAGGCTGTAGAACCTTTACCTAAAGCTGCATTGTTTGAACTCGCTGAGGAAGGCTATAACTCTGTCTTCGAGCTTTTGGTGGCTTGCATGATCTCGATTCGCACTCGCGACGAAACCACCTTACCCGTATCACGTCGCCTCTTTCAGCAAGCTCGAACTCCCGTAGAAGTTAGCCAACTCACGATCGCCGAAATTGACCAACTGATTAGCGACTCCACTTTTCACGAAGGCAAAGCCCCTCAGATTCACGCGATCGCCCAACAAGCGGTAGCAGAACACAACGGAGTTCTACCCTGCGACCTCAACACCCTACTTTCCTTCAGTGGTGTTGGCCCTAAATGCGCTCATCTGGTTTTGGGCATTGCTTGCAATCAGCCTTACATCAGTGTGGATATTCACGTCCATCGCGTCACCAATCGCTGGGGCTACGTCCACACTCGCACCCCCGAAAAAACTTTGGTAGCCCTAGAGAAGCAATTACCGCTTAACTATTGGATTGAAATTAATCGGTTGCTGGTGCCTTTTGGCAAACATATTTGTACAGGCGATCGCCCCCGTTGTTCCACTTGCCCAGTTTTGGAGATGTGTCAGCAAGTTGGTATCAAAGAGTAATAGTCTTAACCTTCTAGAAATGTTAGAAATAGCTTCATTGTTATATCCTCTTGATTGCTATCTTTGGATAAATACATAACAAATTAACGGGCTTTGATTTTTTTATACGACTTTACCCAGTTCAAAGATCTTTTGATGCCTAATTTCTTCTGCATATCCTCCTTGGAGGAGTAAGGACGGTTTTCTACTATAAGTTTTGCGTATTTATCCTTGATTCCTGGAATCAAGGTAAGTTTAGATTCTCTATGATTAATAAATTCCAAGAAACTATCTATGTCTTGTAGCTCAATAATCTCTGTATTTAATTGTAACTGTGCAAGTATATCTTCTAAGAACGCCTCTACTTCTAATCTTTGAGCTGCGATAAGAAAAACCCAAATCCTCTCAACTTCTGACTGTACAGCAGCTCTATAAATTGACGAACCAGTCATTAGACGATATTGATCCTCATTTTCCGTAAGACAAACAATCGGAAGAATCCAGTTAAAACCCTGGCGCTTCAGTGTATTTGCAACTTTTTCAATAGCTACACTAGAAGTGGAGAAAATATCTTGAGGAACTTCTATCTGATTTAGAGCAACTAAACTTGGTTTGCTTTCAATTCCGCTGTAAAGCTTGACCATACTTATAACCCCATAGTACTTTCAATCTGATTAATTCTTGAGACTATCTCTTGCGTTAAAGCTGTAAATTGCTTCGCTACACTACCTGCACCTTTATTTTGCTCAGCAAACAGGGAAAGAGGTTGTCGAACGTCAGAAGCTTGCCCTACAGAGATTGTTCTTTTAACTTCTGGCAATATAGGAATTCCTTGAAATGTCTTACTAACTAACTGCTTAATCGTATTATGCAGCTTTACATTCTCAGTCATCATTGGAACAATTCCGAGAATAATTCCTCGTTTACCACTCATTTCATCTAGAACTTCTCTAGCCCGTTTAAGGGGAGTTCTGATTCCGTAAACTGAAAGATACTCCATTTGAGACGGGATTAGAACATATTGAGATGCGTATAAGCCATTACTAGCAATAGTAGTAGCACTTGGTGGTGTATCAATAATTGCATAATCATAATCTCCTGCAAGACCAGATTGACGGAGCGCTTTATCAAGCCGCTTTTCGCGTATGCCAATTAAGTTTGCAAGAGCAGCATCATTAGTCTTATAGCTACTTGGTAAAACATCAACCCTGCCGTGACAACCAATATTGTCTAGCAGTTGATTCAAGTATGAGCAATGGATATATTCTTTATAGTTAAAGCCAGGTAAATCATAATCTTTTAGGAACTCTACAACTTCTTTCCTTTCTTTAAAGGAATCCAATATTCTCTCAAACTCATCTAAGCTAGATGCTTTATCAAGCTCATTAGCCTTGTTGACTCCCAAAGATAAACTGGCGTTTGCTTGATCATCTAAATCAATTACTAAAACTCTGTTGCCCTGCTTTGCTAATTCATATGCAATGTTGGTGACTAGAGTAGTTTTACCAACTCCCCCCTTAGAGGTGTGAACTGAAATTGTTCTCATCCGAATAGTGTCCAAAAAATTTCTAAGAAAGTTTGCAACAGGTTGTGGATTTAACGGACTTTCGATATTACATTGGCATATTAGCTTAACCTGCCAGTTATTGTATTCATGTACTTCTACAAGATAGGGATCAATTAAAACTCCAAACCTTGTAGATGAGTATTTTAAGTATTTCTCTAGTTGGATTCGGGCATCATCATCAATACGGGTATTGGCGGTCTTAACCTCAACCAAAAAGTTAAGGCATCTGCCAATATCTTCTATAAGGAAGTCTACTTCTTGAGTAGTTTCCTCTATTTGGTTATTTACGTTAAATCGAGGTACCTTAACTTTGAATTCTGGTACCCAATGAGAATACCCGCTCTTACTAGGAAGCCCCGCTAGTCGTAATATTTCTTGGACAAGGTGTAAAGATACATAAGCTTCATTGTTCCATTCTGATGCCAGAGCTACCATGCTTCAGTTCTAAATACTTAGTAAATCGCTTCTGATTAATAGAAGTATTCCCAGTAAAGCAACAGGTTTAGAAAAACAAAACTCCCCCACTTTGCAGCAGGGGAGTTCCTATTAACCTATACAGCTAACGCGAGTCAATCGGTGAAGATTAACCGAACTTGCTGGCCGTAGAGGCGATGAGGAAAGCGGCGTAGGTGAGAACGTAGCCAACCGTGAAGTGGACTAGACCAGTCAACCAGCCTTGAACAATAGACAGAGCAACAGGCTTGTCCTTCCAGCGAACCAGGTTAGCTAGAGGAGTACGCTCGTGCGCCCAAACCAAGGTTTCGATCAATTCTTGCCAGTAACCTCTCCAGGAGATCAAGAACATGAAACCAGTTGCCCAAACCAGGTGTCCGAAGAGGAACATCCAGCCCCAGACCGCCAGGTTGTTCATGCCATAGGGGTTGTACCCGTTGATCAGCTGAGCAGAGTTCAGCCAGAGGTAGTCGCGTAGCCAGCCCATGAGATAAGTAGAAGACTCATTAAACTGAGCTACGTTGCCTTGCCATACAGCCAGATGCTTCCAGTGCCAGTAGAAGGTGACCCAACCCAGGGTGTTCAGCATCCAGAAGACAGCAAGGTAGAACGACTGTTCCCAAGCAGAGGTTTGGCAAGTGCCGCCTCGTCCGGGGCCGTCGCAAGGGAAGGTGAAACCGAAGTCCTTTTTATCGGGCATCAGTTTGGTACCGCGAGCATCCAACGCACCCTTGACGCAAATCAAGGTCGTAACGTGCAGACCCAGAGCGATCGCATGGTGAACTAGGAAGTCGCCAGGACCGATGGTCAAGAAGAGGGAGTTGGTGCCGCTGTTGATGGCATCGAGCCAACCAGGCAGGTAAGTAGCGCCAGCATTGGAAGCAACACTATCCGCATTTGATAGCAGAGTGTTGAAGCCATAGAGAGCCTTACCGTGGGAAGCCTGAATGAACTGAGCGAATACAGGCTCAATCAGGATTTGCTTTTCAGGAGTACCGAAAGCAACTACAACGTCGTTGTGGACGTATAGACCTAGGGTGTGGAAACCCAGGAAGAGAGATACCCAGCTCAGGTGAGAGATGATCGCTTCTTTGTGACGGAGGACGCGATCGAGCACGTTGCCTTTGTTCTGATCTGGATCGTAGTCACGAACCCAGAAGATAGCGCCGTGAGCGAACGCACCAATCATTAAGAAGCCTGCAATGTACTGGTGATGGGTGTACAGAGCTGCCTGAGTGGTAAAGTCCTTCGCCATGAAGGCGTAAGGAGGCATCGCATACATATGCTGCGCGACCAAAGAAAGCACAGTTCCTAGCGCTGCTAAGTGAATGCCTAATTGGAAGTGCAGAGAGTTGTTGTAGGTATCGTACAAGCCTTGGTGAGGCAAGTTACCTTGACCTTCGGTCTTAGCGCCAAAGAAGTTCTTGGCGTTCAACATGTCTTTGATGTTGTGACCAATTCCGAAGTTGGTGCGGTACTGGTGTCCAGCAATGATGAAGATCACTGCGATCGCCAAGTGGTGGTGAGCCATATCAGTCAGCCACAAGGACTGAGTCTGAGGGTGGAAGCCACCCAAGAAAGTCAGGATTGCATTACCCGAACCCTCAGCAGTACCAAACAGATGTTGAGCACTGTCTGGGTTCTCTGCATAAACACCCCAGTTACCTGTGAAGAAGGGACGTAGACCTTCTGGGTGAGGCAGAGTCGTCAGGAAGTTATCCCAACCCACATGCTGTCCACGAGATTCAGGGATAGCGACGTGAACCAAGTGACCAGTCCAAGCCAAAGAGCTAACACCAAACAAACCAGCGAGGTGGTGGTTCAGGCGAGACTCAGCATTCTTGAACCAAGAGAGGCTAGGACGGAACTTGGGCTGGAGGTGCAACCAACCTGCGAACAAGAAGACCGCAGAGAGGATGAGCAAGAATACGGAACCTTGGTAGAGGTCACCGTTGGTGCGCATCCCGATGGTGTACCACCAGTGATAAACACCAGAGTAAGCCACGTTAACCGGGCCAGAAGCGCCACCTTGAGTGAACGCATCAATCGCAGGTTGACCAAAGTGGGGGTCCCAAATCGCGTGAGCAATGGGACGGACATTCAGTGGATCTTTGATCCAGGTTTCGAAGTTACCTTGCCAGGCGACGTGGAACAGGAGGCTAGAAGTCCACAGGAAGATGATTGCCAAGTGACCGAAGTGGGAAGCGAAAATCTTTTGGTAAAGATTTTCTTCCGTCATGCCGTCATGGCTTTCAAAGTCGTGAGCCGTTGCGATCCCGTACCAAATCCGACGTGTAGTCGGGTCTTGAGCGAGGTCCTGGCTAAATTTAGGGAATTTAGTTGCCATAGTTTTAGGGAGTCCTCCTCGCCCTTATCCTATCGAAATTGATCGAGCTAGGAAGAATGCCCAGGTTGTGACAATTCCTCCCAGGAGGAAGTGAGCCACCCCTACAGCACGACCTTGAATGATGCTCAAAGCACGAGGCTGGATAGAAGGAGCCACTTTCAGTTTGTTGTGAGCCCAGACAATAGACTCAATCAGTTCTTGCCAGTAGCCGCGACCGCTGAACAGGAACATGAGACTGAATGCCCAAACGAAGTGAGCACCGAGGAACAGCAAGCCATAAGCAGACAGCGCTGTACCGTAGGACTGAATGACCTGAGAAGCTTGTGCCCAGAGGAAGTCACGCAACCAACCGTTGATCGTGATTGCACTTTGAGCAAAGTTGCCACCCGTGACGTGAGACACGGTGCCATCAGGATTGACAGTACCCCACACATCCGATTGCATCTTCCAGCTGAAGTGGAAAATTGCGATCGAAATGGAGTTGTACATCCAGAACAAACCTAGGAAGACGTGGTCCCAACCAGAAATTTGGCAGGTGCCGCCACGACCAGGACCGTCGCAAGGGAAACGGAAACCCAGGTTGGCTTTGTCAGGAACTAGGCGAGAGCCGCGAGCGAAAAGTACGCCCTTCAGCAGGATCAAGACAGTGACGTGAATGGTGAACGCATGGATGTGGTGAACCATGAAGTCCGCCGTACCCAAGGCGATTGGCATCATTGCGACCTTGCCACCGACAGCAACCGCACCACCACCAAACGCATAGCTAGCAGGAGCCAGCGCGTTAGGAGCAGTACCACCTGGGGCTAAGGTGTGAACATTTTGAATCCACTGGGCAAAGATAGGCTGCAATTGAATTGCAGAATCCGAGAACAAATCTTGGGGACGACCCAAAGCCCGCATCGTGTCGTTGTGAACGTACAGACCGAAGCTGTGGAGGCCCAAGAAAATGCACACCCAGTTGAGGTGAGAAATGATGGCATCCCGATGACGCAGGACGCGATCTAGGAGGTTGTTTTGGTTTACGACTGGGTCGTAGTCACGCACCATGAAGATCGCAGCGTGAGCAGCTCCACCAACGATGAAGAAGCCACCAATCCACATGTGATGAGTGAAGATGGAAAGCTGTGTCGCGTAGTCCGTCGCCAAGTATGGGTACGGAGGCATTGCGTACATGTGCTGAGCCACGATGATGCTCAAGGAACCAACCATTGCTAGGTTGATCGACAGTTGAGCGTGCCAAGAAGTGGTCAGATTTTCATAAAGACCTTTATGGCCTTCGCCTGTAAAGGGACCTTTATGATTTTCCAGAATGGTTTTGATGCTGTGGCCAATACCCCAGTTGGTACGGTACTGGTGACCAGCAATCAGGAATAGAACTGCGATCGCCAAATGGTGATGTGCAGTGTCAGTTAGCCATAAACCACCTGTCACTGGATTCAGACCACCCTTAAAGGTCAGGAAGTCTGCATACTCACCCCAGTTCAAGGTGAAGAAAGGAGTTAGACCCTTAGCAAAGCTGGGGAAAATCTCTGCCATTAAGTTGGAGTTCAGGATGAACTCGTGGGGCAGAGGAATCTGATCAGCTGGAACACCTGCATCTAGCAAGGCATTGATAGGCAGTGCTACGTGGATTTGGTGACCAGCCCAAGATAGCGAGCCCAAACCGAATAGACCAGCCAAGTGGTGGTTGAGCATAGACTCAACGTTTTGGAACCACTCCAGCTTCGGAGCCCGTTTGTGGTAGTGGAACCAGCCAGCAAACAGCATCAGAGCAGCTGCTACCAGACCACCGATAGCGGTGACATATAGCTGGTAGGTATTAGTAAAGCCAGCAGCGCGCCAGATATAGAAGAAACCAGAGGTAATCTGAATACCTTGGAAACCGCCGCCTACGTCTGCATTCAAAATTTCTTGGCCAAAAATCGGCCAAACCACTTGAGCGCTAGGTTTAACGCCTAGAGGGTTAGCCAGCCAAGCTTCATAGTTTGAAAAGCGAGCGCCATGAAAATACATCCCGCTGAGCCAGATGAACACTACAGCCAGGTGGCCAAAGTGAGCACTGAAGATTTTACGGGATACGTCTTCTAAGTCACTAGTATGACTATCAAAATCGTGAGCGAGGGCATGAAGATTCCAAATCCAAGTAGTGGTTTTGGGTCCTCGAGCGAGGGTCCGGTCAAAGTGCCCTGGTTGCGCCCACTTCTGGAAAGAAGTAGGAACTGGGTCTTTGTCAACGACCACCCTTGCTTTAGCCTCTCGCTCCTGTGGACTAACTGCCATTGAGACTCTCCTCTCTTTAGACAAGGAACGAGGAATCTCCCACCCTCAGAGGTGCTGTGAATTCACCTAGAGCCCTTTTCTGAACCGTTACAGAAGCCGCATCCAAGTTTATGAGACCTGAACTAAGCTTTGTAACCCCATCTGAATTTGGGATTCAGAAAAGAATGCAATCGCCATCATTATCGTCCCGCGAGAGGTTGAAGTATGATGCGGAGTGCCTGAGGGGAGCTTCAAGGTGAATTATAGGCTTGCCTTAGGTTGGGTTTACGTAGCAGTTAACAATAATTCAAGTTGTCTAAACCATTAGTGGGTCTGAGCTTGACGTTTTGTGATGCTGAGCAAAATGTCAAGGAGATTTGCATAAGTTCACATAGCGCTAAGAAGTGTAAAAAAATGATCGCTAGTAAAGCCCACTTTTAGGTCAGGTTACTCCTACTGCACGCTGCGACACGCTCTAGCTAAATTGGCTGAAAAGCAGGCGAACTAGCTTTTTCCAAGTGACAAGACCTGGGAATATAGGTTTTAGCCTTAGAGTAATATCGTGCTGTAACTCCGCAATGACTCATACTCAACTGAGGTCCAATCGGGGAGTGAAAGCCTTTTTCGTTATAGTTCCTTAGGAACGACTTGCGTAAAGATTTTTGATGTCGGTCGCTTAGGAGTAATGCTGCGTGTTTGCGATGAATTGGCGGTGTGCTGCTAAAGGTTTCGTTTCATTCCTAGTAGCAGTCAGTTTGGTGATGGGCCTAGTAAGCTGTGGCGATCGCTCCGAAGCGCGACTTCCTAGTCCCGCCGGATCTCCTCAACTTGTAGGAAAAGCAGGCAAAGTCTCAGAAGTTTCTCCGCCGGAAGTCATTCAAACACTGCGGCAAAGCCTAGAAAAATATCAGCCTCAAGTCTCGATTCTTAGCCCTCGCCCGAGTGAAGTGCTGCAAGACAACACTGTATCGGTGCGATTCCAAGTCACAGATTTACCTCTATTCAAAGATGCTCAACTGGGCCTAGGGCCACATTTACATGTGATTTTAGACAATGAGCCTTATGAGGCTGTTTATAACGCTGAGCAACCTTTGATCTTGAAAGATGTAGCACCCGGAACCCATACGCTACGAGTCTTTGCCTCGCGGCCTTGGCATGAAAGCTTTAAGAATGAGGGTGCCTACGCTCAGACGACTTTTCATGTCTTTACTAAGACCCAAGAAAATACGCCAGATTTAGAACAACCGCTGCTAACTTATAGCCGCCCCAAGGGAGAGTATGGAGCTGAGCCAATCATGCTCGACTTCTACCTCACGAATGCGCCTTTACATTTAGTAGCGCAGGAAGAAGACGATGACGACATCTCCGATTGGCGGATTCGCTGCACTATTAATGGCGAGAGTTTTATCTTCGAGCGCTGGCAACCGCTTTACCTCAAAGGTTTTCAGCCCGGTAAAAACTGGGTACAGCTAGAGTTGCTGGATGAGAAGAGTAAGCCGATTGGGAATGCCTTTAACAATACGGTGCGACTAATTACTTACGAACTCAACGGCCAAGATACGCTGTCTAAGCTGGTCCGAGGCGAAATTTCAGCAGAACAAGCGCAGGGCATTGTCGATCCAAACTATAAGTTGCAAATTCCCGCGTCTGAACCTGAGGCGATCGCGCCAGTACCCAGCAGCCCTGCGGTAGAAGAGCAACCTGTAGAAGAGTTGCCAGAAGAACAATCAGAAGAGCAATTCTCTCCCACACCTTTTACAGAAACTCTGCCTGAGCCAAAGGCCAACCAATCTCCTGCTCTACCTCAAATTCAGCAACCAGAGGCTCCCAAGCCAGGTGGCTACTTCAATCGCTTCCGGAGTCCAGCTGCTCCGATTTACACCACCCCGAAGCCAAACTTCGTCCCTAGAAGTAAGCCCGAAGTGATTGAGACTCCTGAGCCTGAGACTCTCCCAGAAACTCAACCAGAACCGGCGATCGCGCCTTCTCCAGAGCCACTGGAATCTATCCCTCCTTCTATGCCTGACGAAGAAACAGAATCACCAGCAGTAACCCGAGAGCCGCTAGAGACTGCAAAGCCCAAATCGGGTGGTTTCTTCAACCGCTTCCGTCGGTCAGCGCCTAGCCCTGTGATTCCAGTTCCTACTGATGCGCCCACTTTGCCAGACTTACTGGAAGCTCCAACTCCAGAAACTTCTAGTGACATAGAGCCAACCCCTGCTGCGACTCGTACTGGATCGCCTGAAGCTGCTGAGGAGCCCGCTAAGGTTGAAACACCTGCAACTTCCAAGCCAACTGGGTTCTTTAATCTCCGTCCGCCTGCTCCCAGCCTCGCGCCAGAGATCATCGCACCAGAGGTCACAGAAACTCCAGTCGTAGAGCCAGCAGTCCCAACTGACACGACTGAATCTGCTCCAGTGGAGACGGAAATTCCAGCGATAGAGGCAGAGCCGCAAGCTCAACCGACTGAATCTAAACCGGGTGGCTTCTTTAATCGTTTGCGGAATTTAGTGCCTGCTCCGGCTGCGCCTCCAGCACCAGAGGCGGTCGAGGCTCCAGAAGTAACTCCTGGCGTAGAAGCTGCGGAACCCGCGATCGCTCCTAGCCCAGAGCCGTCTGTAGCAGAGCCTGAAGTCCCAGAGCCAACGCTGGAGTCTAAGTATGGAGACATTTTTGAGCGGCTGCACCAGGCAACTCCTGCTCCTGTGATGCCCGCGCCAATTGTGACTCCTGCCTTGCCAGAGGTTGTGGTACCAAAGCTCAAGCCTACGCTACCGCAGCAGACAGCTCCAACGATTCGTAAACGTTCGCAGCCAGCACCGATTGTCCCTGCTGCGCCTAAGGAAGTGCCTATCATTCAAGCACCAGAGCCATCTGATCGCGTACAGCAACTGCGCGAGAAGTTTGCGGCTCCCAGCTTACCTGCAACTACTGATTCGCCCGATAGCAGTACAGAAGTTGAGGCTGGCAGTTCGGTTGACAACGTAGAATCTCTCGAAACTCCTTAAAAACTTTGGGGCTTGATTGCTAGGAGATACTCATGCCTCGCGTTAGAGCCCCAGAACTCCCACAAGACCGACCTTGGTTGAACACAGCTCATCCTTTGACGCTGCGATCGCTCCGGGGTCGGTTTGTTTTGTTAGACTTTTGGACCTACGGCTGCATCAACTGCCTCCATGTCTTGCCAACTCTGAAATACCTGGAGCAAAAGTACAAAGACCGCCTCACGGTTATTGGAGTTCACTCCGCTAAATTTACCAACGAGCAAGAGCTAAACAGCATCCGTCAGGCAGTTCTGCGCTACGACGTTGAACATCCGGTGCTGGTAGACAGTGAGTTTGAAGTTTGGCAGCAGTACGCGGTTCGAGCTTGGCCCACTCTAGTCATCATTGACCCTGCTGGGTATGTGCGGCATTCTTTGACTGGGGAAGTCAGCCGCGATCGCCTAGAAGCTTTACTAGACGAGCTATTACAAAACTCCCAAACTCAAGAAACTTTGCGCTTAAAAGAACTGAGCTTCACCCTGGAAAAGCAACAGCAACCCCTGACTAGCTCTCTTGCTTTTCCAGGTAAAGTTTTAGTTGGGCAGGTGGGGGCTGAAGTTTGGTTATTTGTGGCTGACTCTGGTCACCATCGGCTAGTTATAGCGATGCTGACAGGTGAAGTGCGACACGTGATCGGGACTGGGGAACCTGGGTTAGTGGATGGCACTTTTGCGGAAGCCAAATTTTTTGCGCCTCAAGGGATGAGTTTTGACTCAGACCAGTTGCTTCTCTATGTAGCCGATGCCGAAAATCATGCGCTGCGTCGTGTTGACCTGAGGCAACAACGGGTAGATACGATCGCTGGCACCGGAATCCAAAACCGTTTAATTCGACCCCAGCAAGGATTGGCTTTAGAAACGCCGTTAAATTCTCCCTGGGATGTCGAAAAAGTAGGCGATCGCCTACTCATTGCGATGGCAGGACCACATCAAATTTGGGTTCTGCGCTTATTAACTGGATTTATCGAGACATATGCAGGTAGTGGCGCAGAAGCAGGGGTCGATGGAGAACCGACGCAGGCAGCTTTTGCTCAGCCCAGCGGCATTACTACAGATGGGCAAGAACTCTATGTAGCTGATAGTGAAACTAGTGCCATTCGGGGCATAGGCTTAGGCCCAAACTATCAAGTTAGAACCATCTGTGGCAGCGGAGAGTTATTTAGCTTCGGTGACGTAGATGGCATAGGGGAAGCGGTGCGCCTTCAGCATTGTTTAGGCATTACCTATGCTCAAGGAAACTTGTGGGTTGCAGACACCTACAATCACAAAATTAAGCGAGTTGACCTAAGCACTCAGCATTGTCAAACTTTGGTGGGCAATGGACAAGCTGGGCATCAAGATCGGCAAGGTACTGATAGCTCTTTTGCCGAACCCTCTGGTCTCAGTATTTGGGGCGATCGCCTGTATGTAGCGGATACCAACAACCATGCCATTCGCTGCGTTGCTCTAGATACCTTAACTGTCTCCACTTTGACCTTTCCTGGCTTGTGCAGCCCAACTCTTTGTTGGCCAGACTTCACCCTCTAGTTCTTAGCTAGCTATCTGGTGTGCCAAGGACCTGTAGAATTCGGTTCACATTATCTAGCTCTCCCACAATGCGCCGCACTGGATGAGGCCACACCCGCACCAGCGTCGGTGTAGCAGAAACTTGGTCTGTCTCTGCTTGTTCGGGGTGCTTCAGAATATCAATGACCTTGAGTGTATAGGGGTGATGCAGCGAATTCTCTAAAAGTTCATGCAAGGTTTGTAGAGTTCGCTCAGTTGCCGCACTATGCCCAGATACAAACAATCGGAGCACATATCCCTGGGTGGTGCGCTTAGATGCCACAAGCGTCTCATCTAGCTCATGGAGCGATCGCGACGGTGCCGTAGGAGCACTTTCCCAACGAGAAAAGTTTTGGTCGAAACGGACAATCAATTCATGCGATTCCCACAGTTGGGGAAATTGACGGCGATAAGCGGCCAAAACCATGGGGTCACATAAGCCATCAGCGATCGCCACAGGTTGCCAGGCTAAATGTTTGGTTTCAAATAAAGCATTGAGCAAAGCTTGATGACGTAAAACCGGGGGATATGCCTCTGCAAACACGCGCACCTGCTTAGTTTGAGGATCAAGCCAGCGATCGATTGTGGCAGTGTAGCAAGGAACGAGAAAGTGAGGCGGTTCCGGTAAGCCCAAAATTTCTTGCAAAGCCACACATAAATGCAAATGCCAACGCTTTTGCTTGTTTGGATCGATGCAATAAATTAGGTCCCCTTTGGGCGTAAATAGGGCAATGCCTTTGAATAGTTGTGGCGGTGAAGAGCGAGCTTGATTCAAGAGATATTTACAGCTAGGAGATCATGTATAGAAATTGTAAGGATTTAATCTAGCACTGCGCTGAACTAACCTATGGAAAAAAGCAACTACTTTCTAGGTGAAAGCAGTTGCTTGAATTGGATGACTAATGTAACAGAAACTCACGGGTAGAGTTAGAGAAAATACTTTTACCCTAAAGCTGAGTGAGTTGGCTCTTGCTAGATACGGCCTCTCAGGGTCATAGCCATTTCGTTCGCCTTAGGCGACGCTTCTAGTGCGGTTTCCTCAGTAATCCGACCTGCTTCGTAGAGTTTGTACAGCGACTGGTTCATCGTGCACATACCGTCAAAGGTACATTTCGGAATGATCGCCTCGACTTCATCCACGTCGCCCCGCTTAATGTAGTCACGGATGGCATCAGTGTTGATCATGATTTCGTGAATCGCGGCCCGTTTGCCGTCGGTCGTCCGCACGAGACCCTGAGCAATGACACCGATGAGAGACTCAGCTACCTGAATCCGCATGGGGCCTTGCTCCTCTGGGTTATAGAGGTTCAGAATCCGCTCAATCGTTTTCACAGCGCTGTTGGTGTGCAAGGTACCAAACACTAAGTGACCTGTTTGCGCTGCCTTGAGTGCCGTGTTCACTGTCTCGCGATCGCGCATCTCCCCGATCAGGATGATGTCTGGATCTTCCCGCAAAGAGGCTTTCAGTGCGTTATCAAACTTGAGGGTGTTAATCCCGACTTCCCGTTGCTTAATCAGCGATCGCCGACTTTTATGGACGAATTCAATCGGGTCCTCAATAGAGATGATGTTTTTCGGCATCTCCTTATTGATGTAGTCGATCATCGCCGCCATTGTGGTGGACTTACCGGAACCTGTTGGCCCTGTCACCAAGATCAAGCCTTTGTGGTAATGGCACAAATCGCGGAAGACCGGAGGTAGGCTGAGTTCCTCCATCGTCAAGATCTTCACCGGAATCAATCGCAGCACCATTGCAGGGCCGTGTAGGGAATCAAAAATATTGATCCGGATGCGGGCAAAGTCGTACTGAGAGGCACCGTCAAAATCTAGCGTGTCTTGAAAACGCCGAATTTCCTCATCAGACAAAATTTCTCGCAACCAACTCATAAAGGTGGCTTCATCTGTGACGGGGTAGTTCGTCGTGTCAATTTCTCCCCGGTTCCGGAAGCGCGGAGTTTCACCAACTCCCAAGTGAACGTCAGAAAAGCCTTTATCGTAAGCTTCCCGGACCAACTGCTCTAGGGTGGGTGCGCCAGTATTGGTTTTGCGAGCCGCATTAGGAGAACTCGGTGGCGCACCAGGACGGTGCCCAGCAGGAGACCCAGGAGGCGCTGGTGGAGGAGCCATTGGGGGCGGCGCAGGGTTTTGAGCTGCGGTAGCCGTTGGCATAGGCATCGTCTGGGGAGACATTTGCTGAGTAGCCCCTGTAGGTACAGTAGTGGCAGCAGACCGCATGGGGGGTGGAGGCGGTGGAGGTACGCGGGGACCAGGAGCAGGGGGCGGCGAGATGGGTGGGCGCTGTGATTCTGTCATATACTACTTCTCTACAAGAACGTTGAGATGCAAACAACCCGTAGAAGTCTGTCAAGCCGATGCAGATTTGACTGGGAAAAGCTTCAAGCTCCCGACTGCCTTAACTTCCTGGATGAAAGGCTTGACTTTTTTGTCAGGATACGCAACTACCTATCATTCCATAGAGTAACTGCAAAACTTTTCTAACGTATATACCTAAGCCAAAGATTTTGGTCGAAAGCATTTTATTGACTTCCATCTTGCTCAGGGTTCCCCCGTAACTTTGTCAAAGTATCAAAGAGATTGAAATTACTGTGTCCCATGTCTTGGGGAAGCAGCAACAGGCAGGTATAGGAGAGTCAGGTATCGGGTATAAGTGTTATGAAGTGAGGCAGGTTGGTAGAGGCGATTAGCCTAGGAAAAGCCTTTGCGTGAGTTGTTATTTACAATCGATTCAGTTCAATGCAGCAATTTCCCATTCGAGTTTGCGTGACGTTAGGCACCCGCCCCGAAGCCATCAAAATGGCCCCCGTAATTCAACAGTTTCGGCGTTCTGAGCGTTTCGACACGCAGGTAGTTTTGACAGGTCAACATCGAGAAATGGTTGCACAAGTGATGCAACTGTTTAACTTGCAAGCCGATCAAGACTTGGCAATTATGCAACCTCAGCAAACTCTCACTGATATTACTTGCCGCAGTTTGCAGGGGCTAGAGCGTCTATTTAAGGAAATTGAGCCGCAAATTGTTTTAGTACAAGGCGATACTACTACCGCATTTGCTGCTGCCCTCGCAGCGTTTTACCAAAAAATCCCGGTGGGTCATGTGGAAGCGGGTCTGCGAACGGATGACCTCTACAACCCTTATCCAGAAGAAGCGAATCGTCGGTTGATTTCGCAGTTGACTCAGCTGCATTTTGCCCCGACGACTCTGGCTGTAGAGCATTTACAACGCTCTGGTGTGGTAGGCGAAATTCACCAAACAGGTAATACGGTGATTGATGCTTTGCTATCTGTGGCAGCGCAGCACCCTGTTTGTAATATTCCAGGCTTAGACTGGCAGCAACATCGAGTGCTGCTGGCAACAGTACACCGCCGAGAAAACTGGGGTGAGCCGTTGCAAGATATTGGTCAGGGGTTTTTAGAAATTCTCGATAAGTTCCCTGACACCGCGTTATTGCTGCCGCTACACCGCAATCCGACCGTGCGAGAACCTTTGCAAGCGCTTTTAGGCAAACATCCTAGGGCTTTTTTGACTGAACCGCTAGATTATGCTGATTTAGTTGGGGCAATCCAACGTTGCTATTTGCTACTGACAGACTCCGGCGGACTGCAAGAAGAAGCGCCTAGCTTAGGTAAGCCCGTATTGGTCTTGCGGGAAACCACGGAACGACCCGAAGCGATCGCGGCTGGCACGGCTAAGCTAGTGGGAACCCAACCAGCGGACATTATCAATGCAGCGACTGACCTCTTGAGTCATCCCACTGCTTATGAAAAGATGGCAACTGCCGTTAATCCCTTTGGAGATGGACGAGCGGCTGAGCGAATTCTACAGATTGTGACTCAGTATTTTGAATAATTCAGAATTTTGATTATTCAGGTCTGAGTAATTTAGCTCGGTGGCCTAAGAAAGCACAGCAGCAACTTAATTTCCATCAGGTAAATCAACTTGGCGGGGGCGCTGCTGATCTAACAAATTTTGCTTAGAAACTTTGAGCTGCTGCCATAACTTCTGAATTTCCTCATAAGCTTCTGTCGGAGAGATTTTGCCGCCTGCTTCTAAGCCACAAATAATGGAAACCCGTTGAGTAAACTCTTGCAAGTTAGCATTAAAGGCTAAATATTCAGGTGTGAACTCACCGTAATACCGCCCGGTTGGATAGAAGAACTTGTCTTTATTGGTATTGATGCCTGTATTGTCCGCCACAACAATCACCCCAGCAATATAGTTCAGTACTTCACGCGCTAACCTTAGTTTGCCCAGAGGAAGCGTTTCTTTGACACTGTCTTAGTAACCATCCCTTGACATCAATCTAGAGGTTGTCAGTCAGAAATTCGGTGAACTAGCAGGATGAGTAGAAGTTGAAGGCCAGGTGATCGCAAATGTGAGTATTACTGAAATTTAGCTAATTTTTATTTACACAGATCGTTAGCGCTAATCTTAAAGAGTGGTTTATAGGACTATTGCTCAGCCTAATTTGCCCGCTGATTAGATTTATTCCAGCGCTCTATTTACGTGATCTTTATCACTTAAAAAAGCCTTGATTATTTCAAGCGCTGCAATTGGCTGCTCTACGACAGATACTAATTCGGGAGCCAGACCTTTAAAGAAAGTTTGACTAGAAGCATTTTTATTTAACAAAATCACTTTTTTCTGAGCTTTAAGGGCTAGGGCAATTTCTGAAGCAGTTCCTGCGCCCATGCCACAGGCAATGACCACCTGGCTAGAGAGCACATTAATGTTGTTGCGGGCACTCCCCATGCCCGTCAAGACAGGAATATCGACTGCCTCTGACATTGCTGCCCTGTCAGCGCTGGGCAAAATTCCTATCGTTAGTCCGCCTGCTTGTTTGGCACCTTGACTCGCAGCCTGCATTACGCCAGCATTGCGTCCACCCGTGAGTAGCACCCACCCTTCTGTAGCAATCAACTGACCGACTGTATAGGCATTTTGTAGGTCTAGGGCAGTTGCCTCAGACCCAGGCCCCATCACTCCGATCACAACTTTAGGCATAATTTTGCTGCTAGTGGGGTGAAGGGCAATTTGAGAAATTTTAGGTGTACCTCTCTCAGATTTAGATCTTAGGATTCAATCTGAAGGCATTCCAGTTACAGGCGCTGTCTGACTGCTTGACGAATTTCTTCTAGGCGTATTGTTCGGCCTCCTCCAGAACCGGGACATTCTGTTTGCACGCGATCGCGATGGGCACAAATCCGGGGGAGTTGACGAATCCCAAAGGTATTGGTGGGCGTTGGTACAAGTTTCACCGGATCATCAATGCCATAGCGTTTGCATAGGGTCGTGCACAGAGCGACAGCAGACTGAAACTGGGCAGGACTGATGGTGGCGCTGGTGTAAACTCCATCGAAGGCGATTCCCAGACCATCATTAATCACGTCATGGGCTCCACGTTTCCGTTCAAAGCGAGCTTCGTAAATTCTGCCACTAGGCATGATTACGTAGTGATAGCCAATATCGCTCCAGCCATTACCGCCAACATGGCTTTGCCAAAGCTGCCGCATCCGTTGGATTTCTTGACTCTGATTGGCACTAGGCGACAAGGTAGGACTAACAAAGGTGTGATGCATGGTAATCCGCCGAGGTTGCAGATTAGCCACATCCGAAGGAGTGGGCTTGCTTGTCCAAATGCTACGGGGCAGTACTTGTAATGCCGCGGGCTGCACTTCCAAAGTGGTTTGAGCGCGGTCTTGGTCGGAGCCAATAATTTCGATTAGGCGTTTGCCAGAACCGTGAAATAGCAAACTTGCTTGCCACTGACCTGCCTGCACCCGTGGTCGGGCCAGTTCGATCGTTTTGTCAGCTCTAAGAATTAGCTGATCCCCTTCTTGGTAAGAATCCGCAAAGCCGCGCAGAATAAAAGCTTCTTCTGCACGGACATTTTGAGGTAGTGGAGCAAAACGCAGGCGGGGCGAGATGATCGGTTTGACCGCTTCAGCTACTACTTCGATCGGCACATCTACGCTTTCATTCGCGATCGCCACTTCTAGCTGACGGTTACCAGGTTGTAAAAAGACAAACTCAACCCGCCAAGCTCCGTCTGCACCCACAACTGGCCCGGAAGTTTTAATCTGGTCATCGATAGTTAAGCCGATAGCTTTACCAGCATTTTCTGGAGAGGTCGTTCCTACAATCGAGAATTTTTGCCTGACTACAACCGGATCAATGGGGGCTTGTAGAACTTTAATCATTTGGATGACACCTTGGGGCAGGGGTAAAGAAATTATGGAAGCAGAAGTGCTAGTTATTGAGTGAAGTACTAGTTTTTTTTATAAAGGATCGTATTGAGATTCAGAGCTGAATCTAGGCGGAAATGATGATCAGAGCATACTGAGAACTGATCTGTGCTACTCAACGGCCTATAATTTGAGTGCGACTCAAGAATTCAAGTGCAACTCAAGCAATCTAGATCTACTGCTTTCTAAAGTGTAATTTGATCATTTGTTATAGCGATTTCTAAGATTAATTGAACTAGCTCAAACTCATCAATTAACCTTCTGGATTGTTGTTCAAAGCCATAAATACGGTGAATTTCTTGCCCTCGGTAGAGACTTTTAAGGGCAAATGCTAAGAAAATGATTGATGCTACATAGTAGGTAACGATTGATGGCGGGACAGGTGCTGTTGGTAGATGATGAACCTGGTTTGCGGGAAGCAGTGCAAGCTTATTTAGAAGACAGTGGTTTTGCTGTAGACGTTGCTGGCAATGCTCAGGAGGGTTGGCAACTACTACAACAAAAGTTACCTGATCTGGTGATCTCCGATGTGATGATGCCGCAAGTAGATGGCTACCAGTTTCTGAAGCAAATGCGAGAAGATGCCCGCTTTAAGGCACTGCCAGTAGTTTTCCTAACTGCTAGAGGCATGACCAGCGATCGCATTCAGGGATATCAAGCAGGCTGTGATGCTTATTTGCCCAAACCTTTTGACCCCGATGAACTAGTCGCGATCGTGGAAAATTTGCTAGGACGTCGAACTGCTAGGGCTGGCACAGAAGATGGAGAAACTCCAGATATTGCCGATATGGCTCGCCAGATTGCTGAAATTAAAGCCCTCCTAACCCAGCGAAACGCGATCTCGGCGACTCCTGCTCCGATCCCAGTCGATTTTACACCGCGTGAACAGAGTGTGCTTGACCTAGTTGCTGAGGGATTGATGAACAAAGAAATCGCTCGCCGCCTCGACACGAGTGTGCGGAATGTAGAAAAGTACGTCAGCCGTCTATTTAGCAAAACTGGAACCAACAGCCGTACTGAACTAGTCCGGTACGCACTTGAGCATGGCTTAACGAAATGAAAACTGTGGAATTTCAGGTTAGTTACAAAAGTTAAAAATTAATGAGCTAAAGCTTCCATTATTTTTAACTTAGATTGATTTAGATTAAGTTTTCGTCATCTTATGTCTCAATCTGAGAAGGGCTGATATTCTCAGTAAAATTCCTTAGACGTGGAGACAAACATGAAAGCTTCTAATCATCTAGGTCAATCGCTCTCGATGGGTCTACTTTTGGTCGTTAGCAGTATCGGTATTGTGGGATTAGTAGCGCTCCAAAGCGGAGCCTTAAGATAAGAAAACTTTACGCTTCTTGATTTTTACAAGCAGACTTTTCAAATTATAAAATTGCAGAAGTTACTGAGAGGTAGTCTGTTAAGTCGCTATCTCCAGTGCTTCAGCAAAAGTGATTAAATTTAGAATTACAGGCGCTGTAGTAAGTTTAGGCCGTGGGTATCGGTTCCACAGGTACTTAAGAGCTGGTGGTGAGTTGCTAACTTCTGAACTTGCTCGGTTTGGCTAGGACTGGGCTTCCAAGGATTAGGGTTGTTGTAGGCATAGTAAGTTTCAATGCCATCGATCCCTAAATGAGCTGCTGCTTGAATGAGGTCTATCGGCGATCGCCGATAGCGGGCTGGATGGGCCAACACTGCTAAACCTCCAGCTTTTTGAATGGCAGTGATGACATTTGCTGCTTGGTAGGCGTTGCCTTGGACGGCTCGGTGTTGTAGATAAAGTTGTAAGCAGGGATGAGCGGGGTCGAAAGCGTATCCCAAAATATGGACCTCAATCCCTAAGAGATCGGCGTTAATTTCCACGCCTGTCCATAAATAAGGCACAGACTGACAAGTATTGCTGCTAGTACTCCTCAGGGAGCTTGACCGCCATTTCCAGTCGTCTAGGTATTGCTGTGCGATGCGGTAACCGCTGACACTGTGGTGGTCGGTAATAGCCAAACCTTTTAGACCGATCGCGATCGCCTGTTCGATTAAGTCTTTAGGCTGCAATTGGCCATCGGAATGGGCCGTGTGCATGTGGAAGTTGAAAGAGTAGGGACAGCTATCAGCACGAATGGTTTCCAAGACCCGCCTGAGAGCTGGCATGTTCTGCGCTGCTGGCCTAGAAACAGCAACCGGAGCAGGATTAACCGCCATATGAACTTGTGAATTAAGGTAAGTTCGTCTACTATAACCAAGTTTAAACTTGGTCATCTTGCCGCGATGAGGCACTGAATCGTCTCTAAAGTTAGGGAACGATTACATCAAGCCCATCAACCTGAAGTGAAGAATATTAAACGGGTAGTGGCACCTGAAATAGCCAAAGTCCCTGATGGTATAAAGCCGCTCCAGCCTGAGCTGCATAGTCTTGGATGTAGAGAATGATTCGTTGCTTAATACCAAGCCCTACCTTAACGCAGCAAGAAGCTTATAGGGTTTGGTTGAGCACGAAAGCAGGCGCAGGCTGGACAAAATAGCGGTCTTGAAGTCAACTATTAAATTTTTGCAGTAGTCAGTATCAAGCTTGGCCCAAATTCACCCGAGCTGGGCTGAAGTGGGAGCTCCCAATTGGAACTTAAACCGGATGTTTAAACAAAGTATCCAGATAAACACGAGCGGCTCGGCGATCGCCATCTCCGTTTTGGAGTAGAAACAGCGACAACGCTGCCGAAAAAACACGGTCTTGATCCCAATCAGGATGGGATTCGAGATAGTGAGACAGAGATTCGTGAAGGGCTTCAGGAATTTCTGCCAGGATGCTGACGGTTGCGTTCATTAGGACCTCTACTTGGACCAAGGTGAAATGGATAGGATGCGGGTTAGTGCCTGTCTGACGGCAAAAAGGTTACAGCAGAAAGCAGCGCCGATCTAGCTTACGGGAACACCTTTCACCCATGCTCTGATGTGGAAGCATCAGAGCATGGGTGAAGCTAGCGCGCTCAGCAACTGCTACAAGCTCCAACTGCGACCATCAGAACTCCGCGTTGCATTTAAGTGGGTCGCATCATTTTGCGCTATCAGGGGGGAGGGTTGTCAATGCTTCGAAATGTTGCGATCGCCTTCAGATAAAAAAAAGATTTACGATAGAATCAGCTTTTGAGAGCATTTCTTGTTACTTTCCTTTACAAGAATTTAGGCATTCTCATTTCCAGAGGGGGTTAACTGAAAAATCCCCAAATTGGCTCAAAGCTACGGTTCTACATACTTAGCCTGTGGAAAACTCCTCCTAACCTGTGGAAAAACTAGGCTGTTTCTGTGGAAAGGCTGTGGAAACCGTGGGGAAAAGTCTGGGGAATGATAAGAATTGCAAAAAACTCAAAAGCTCTCCGTCTCTTGACTTGCCTTAGGAAGGATCAGCAGGGGGATGAGGCTGGCTGAATCGTTGGATCGCGACTTGCACGCCTAAGGCTAGGAGGCCGAGCGCCGCGAAGCCAAACACACCTGCACCTAGGGCTACCACCCCAACTACTAGAGTTCGGACGGCAGAAGCGATATTGAGCACGGTTGCGTTGTCCGAGTGAATTGGTTTGGCAGCAAAGGTAGTGGCGATCGACATCGTGAGTTTATAGCCAGCAAAGGCCAGACTACCCGAGATCAAAGCGCCGCTTAAACAACGGAATGGACCAGGGAGAGCTTGAGCTTCTGAAGCTGAGTTGGACTTGGGGGGAGGCGTGGGGTTAGCCATAATTCTTCCTGTAGAACTAAGGAGCAGGCAAATTAAACCGGGCGGGAAGAGGCAATCCGAATACTGGTGTTGGTGAGGGGAGCTACCCAAAGCTCTAGATCTGGGTCTGCGATCGCCGCCTGTACTCGTTCCCGGACTTGCTCTGCTTGCGTTTGCGATTCGGTGAGGGCAAAAACGGTAGGACCCGAGCCAGACATCATCGTGCCCAATACGCCTTGCTGCTGAAACTGCTCTCGCAAACGCTGCACTTGGGGGTACTCTGGCAACACAATCCGCTCTAAGTCGTTGTAAAGGCGCTGCCCAATCTCGGTGCTGTTGCGATGGGCGATCGCCGCTACCATCGGCCCTGAATGGACGCGCTGCCTGCGAGTTTCTAGTTCCTGGACATTGGATACATAAGCATGCCCAAACTGTTGCCGGAAGGTTTGGTAGGCCCAAGCGGTAGAAACTGAGAGGCTGCGGTACTTAGCCAGAACCACATAGATCTGGTTCAGGTCTGGTAGAGGCGCGAGTTCTTCGCCACGGCCTGTTGCTAGCATGGTGCCGCCAACAACGCAGAACGGCACATCTGAGCCTAAGCGAGCCCCCAACTCTTGGAGTTCTGACTGAGTGAGACCTAGTTGCCACATCAAGTCCAACCCGACCAGCACTGCCGCTGCATTGGTTGACCCCCCTGCCAAGCCTGCGCCGACCGGAATTTGTTTGTGAATATTGATTTCTACGCCACCATACTGAGCAAAAGTGTCAGGAAATTCTGCGGCCATCAGCGCAGCAGCTTTGTAAGCTAAATTTCGCTGATCGACAGGCACTTCCGGGTGGTTACAATGCACTCGGATTTGGTCCGTAGAAAGTGGGCGCAAATCGATGCGATCGCAGAGGTCAACGCTTTGGAGCACCATCGCCAACTCATGGAACCCATCTGGGCGATCGCCAATGATTTCTAGGTGCAGATTAATTTTGGCTGCGGCAGTTAAGGAGTAGGAGCGCATGCAGGTGTCAACAAATTACTTAAAGCCACCCATTCAGCTACGCTCAAATCTTCGGCGCGGGCTTGTGGGTTCACGTTTAATTGTTCCAGCAATTGAGTCAGGCGATCGCGATCGATCACACTTTTCAAATTATTTCGCAACATCTTGCGCTTCGTGGCAAAGCCCATTGTGACCAAGCTAGCCAACTGCTTAGGATCTTGGGCGGGCGGTTCTGTCGGTCGGGGACGTAAGCGCACTACAGCCGAATCTACTTTCGGTGGTGGTTCAAAAGCCTTGGCAGGCACATCACAAATGAACTCACACGCAGCCAAATACTGCACCCGAACAGACAATGCGCCATAAGCTCTAGAACCGGGTTTGGCACACAAGCGATCGGCAATTTCTTTTTGCACCAATAAAACAATCGATTCTAGCGGTGAGGCAGCAGGCTGAGCGATATTGCCTAACAGCTTTTCTAGAATGGGGCCAGTAATGTAATAGGGAATGTTGGCAACGACTTTTTTGGGCGCTTGAAACTGTGGAAAAGGCGTTAAGTGAGCCTCTAAATCCAGCGTTAAAAAATCCCCTTGAAGTAGCAAAAAGTTTTCCTTTGGTCCCAATTTCTTGGCTAGGAGGGCGCACAAATCTCGGTCAATTTCTACCGCTACAACTGATTGAGCTTGTTGTATTAATTGCCGCGTTAAAATGCCTGTGCCAGGACCAATTTCGAGTACGCGATCGCTCGGTGCTAGAGCTGCCGCTTTAATAATTTGGTTGAGAGCTTTATCGCTGCGCAACCAATGTTGACCAAATTGTTTTCGAGTCGGAGGTGCCATTGCTTTATTGTATCGGGGGCGATCGCACTTCTTTGAGAAAATTTGATTGGGGTGTATCACAGCAGCGTTTTAGATATGAAAAAGCTTCCCGTTTGGGTGGGCTGCGGGATAGCGGCGATCGCAACCGTAGCAGGCATTAGTTACATGGGTTATAGAAGCTCGATTTCCACGGTAAATTCCAGCGCTAATTCCACAGGGTCAGCTATTGGGGTATCCGAAAAGGCTTCTGCAAAAGTGATTCAGTCGCAAAGTTGCATCACACTCGTTAGTGATCCGACGCCACCCTTAAATGTGCGGGCTAGCCCAGTGGTCGCCTCAGATAATGTCGTGGGCCAACTCACCAATGGCACCCGCCTCTTTGTCTTAATTGAACAAAACGAGTGGTTGCAAACCAAGGCTCCGATTGCAGGGTGGGTTTATAAGTCGCTGACGATCACCAGTTGCCCCACGACCAATGGTGTCCCTGCTCCCAGACCTGCTACTCCAGCTAGCGCGACTCAGCCTGTAGATGCTGGCCCGACTTTATTAACGACAGCCACTGAGCAATACCAAGCAGGCAATTTAGAAGTAGCAATGGCTTTAGCCAAAGCGGTTTCCAAAAACAGCATTGCCTACGCCGAAGCTCAACTCGCGATCGCCCAGTGGCAACAAGATTGGCAACAGGCAGAAACTCGCTTTCAAGCCGCGCAACAAGCCTTCCAAGAGCAGCGCTGGCAAGATGTCCTGAGCCAAGTCAATGGGTTTCCGGAGATTCGCTTTTGGAAAGAGAAGTTAACACCAGTGGTAAAGGCCACCATTGAGCGGCAGGGTCATGCAGGTGGAAACTACGACAACAAAACTAAGTCGATTACCCTCCCTGCCAATCACCGCCCCGCTACTGTGGCTGGCCGTTTTGCCAGCTCAGGAGTTCACCAATACTTACTGAACGGAGTGCAAGGACAAATTCTCACAATTGATACTGGCGGGCTCGGTCCTTTACCAGGCATCATGGCTCCAGACGGCACCTCCCTAGGTGAGACAAGCGATCGCAGTCAGACTACGCGCTGGACAGGCAAA
Organism: Trichocoleus desertorum AS-A10; assembly: GCF_039962155.1. Taxonomy (NCBI): domain Bacteria; kingdom Bacillati; phylum Cyanobacteriota; class Cyanophyceae; order Leptolyngbyales; family Trichocoleusaceae; genus Trichocoleus; species Trichocoleus desertorum. The sequence continues at coordinate 377,992 of NZ_JAMPKN010000003.1, forward strand.
CTACCGCTCAGTGGCACTTACAGGCTCAAGCTCGATTCTCGATCGCAACCTTATGATTATGCCTTCTCAGTCCAACTCAACTGAGCTGCATCGGTTGGTTGAGTTCTAACCCTGAGACTCCGTAAAACCTTAACCCAAACTGCTCTATCCAACCCCTCTACGGATTTCATTTATATGTCTCCTCAATTTCACAGAATGCTTGGAACTGGTCTGCTCACGCTGGTGTCCTTGGTCTGTGTTGCCTGCGCCTCAGCCCCCGAAACGGACTCAACAGCAGTGAGCCCTAGCCCGACAGCCACGACAACCCCAGCCGCTCCAGGCTCTAGCCCCGCAGCCGCTCCCCCCGTGACGGCCCAACCCCTCAAATCTTCTCCTGATAATAGTGCTCAAGATAATGAGCCAGCGGTACAGGTGGAAAACTGCGTTGTGACTCAAGCGATCGCGGCTGATCCCAACCCCCCTCTAAATATTCGTTCTGGCCCAGAAGTGCAATCTGATAACGTGGTCGGCACCCTCAAGAATGGCGCTTGGGTTTCGGTAGTAGCTGAAAAAGATGGTTGGTTTCAGATCAGGTCAACGGATGGCAATGAAGTTGCGGGTTGGGTCGCCAAAAATCGGACTGAGAGCAACTGCAACCAAAAGAAAGCCCGGATTGCGCTTCCTCAAGCAGGTGGAACGGTAGCGATCGCCGATCGCTTTGTCGGTACTGGGAGCCACAAGTATGTATTGCGAGCTAATCAAGGCCAAACCTTAACCGTTACGAATCAAAAAGATGTCTTCCCCAACATCTTGACTCCCACAGGCCAGCCTTTGATTTCCGGGAATTATGATGAAAATCGCCAAAACTGGACTGGCGAACTTCCTGCTACCGGAGAGTACACCTTGGAGCTAGACTCAAACTTCAAAGGCTACGATTATGCCTTCTCCGCTCAAGTGAAATAGGGAATTATGCGCCCAGTTGTGGTGGTGCTTCTAGCTGTGGGATTGGCATCGGGGAGTTATTGGGTTGCCAATCAGGTGAAGCAGACGCAATCTACGCAATCTAATAGAGTGACAGGAACTAGAGCTCCAGGAACTGCTCCAGCGATCGCGGCAGCAGGGGACATTGCCTGTGATCCGGACAGTCCCAAATTTAACGGGGGACGAGGAACCGCCACAGCCTGCCACATGCAGGCAACAGCCCAACTTTTGCTCAACGAAGGTTTAACTGCCGTTTTGCCTCTTGGGGATTTGCAGTACGAAGTAGGCAGTGCCGAAGCCTTTCAAAAATCTTATGCGCCTAGCTGGGGCAGGCTCAAGTCGATTACTCGGCCCGTGGTGGGCAATCACGAATATGAAGAGCCGGGCGCTGCCAGCTACTATCGCTACTTTGGGGCAGCCGCAGGCAATCCGCAGCGGGGTTATTACAGTTACGACATTGGGCAGTGGCACCTGATTGCGCTCAATTCTAATTGCTCGGAGGTAGGGGGCTGTGGCGCAGGCTCGCCCCAAGAGCGATGGCTCAAAGCAGACTTGGCAGCGCACCCTCAGAAATGCACCTTAGCTTATTGGCATCACCCCCGCTTCTCATCGGGGCATCATGGCAACAATTCTGACACTCAGGCTTTTTGGCAAGCGCTTGCCGCTGCGGGCGCAGATGTTGTCCTGGCAGGGCATGACCACCACTATGAGCGTTTTGCTCCCCAAACTCCGCAGGGCAAGCTAGACCCCGATCGCGGTATACGTCAGTTTGTGGTGGGAACTGGGGGTAAAAATCACTATGAGCTGGGCGAGATTCAACCCCATAGCCAAGTGCGAAATGCTGATACGTATGGCGTCTTAAAGTTGACCTTGCACCCAACGCGCTACGATTGGCGCTTTATTTCCGAAGCTGGCAAGAGCTTTTCAGACTCCGGTAACAGCCCTTGTCATTAAGGGAGTTGCTTTGTGTCAAAAGGTACAAAGTTGACTGAGGAGGTTTGGGGAGTCGGCGATCGCACTGAGAAGCGCTAAAACTTCCTAGCTCTCCCTCGGCAATCCTTAAGGATTCATGTAGAAACCGAGCCAGCAGTTTGTTCGTACGAAATCGTACTGAATCTTCTCAGCGATCGCCCTATGCTAAGAGAAAATAGCATTAAGGTTTGTAACGACCCAATGTTATTAATCAGCAATTTACCCTTTCCATCAGCTTCGCAGTTTTTCAGAAAAAAGTTAAGTTCTTCTCAAAACCTATACTCATCAAGTCAAACAACCAACTGCTTTCGTCTTTGGAGCAGAACGATATGTGCCCCCTATCTGCCGAGTTTGGCTATGCCTTCTCCACTAAGACCAGGCCTCTGGAGACAATGCGTCATCCAAGGTTGATGAAACAGTTGCAAGTGCTAGTTGTTGATAATGACCCCGATTCTAGACACCTGCTCACCGTGTTGTTTGCAGCCTATGGCATCAGGACGATTGCTACAGCTTCGGCCTGCAAAGCACTGGCAATTTTGCAAGATATCCAACCAGATTTACTGATCAGCGAACTTGCCCTACCCGGCGAGGATGGCTATTGCCTGATGCAGCAAGTCAAAGCCCTAGAGAGTAGACAACAAGTTCAAATTCCTGCGATCGCCTTGACTGGCTACAACCGCAAGAGCGACCAAGCACAAGCCCTAGCTGTCGGCTTTCGCAGGTATCTAGTAAAACCTGTTGATATTGACGAGTTAATGACCACGGTTGCTGACCTGACCAAATCCCCTCAAATGGTGCCTACAACATGAATGCAACCACATTTTCTCGACAGGTTGCAGCGATGTCTAATCGCTTGAGCGATTTATATCAAGGCATCAGCGCCTCCTCCAGCTTATCGCCCGCTCTACTACCCTCTGCTCTGAAAGAATTAGGCATTGCCTCTGAGCGGCTTCAAGTGGCAGCCGATTTACTGAGCGAGCAAAACCAGCAATTATTATTGGCAAGCCAAAGCGCTGCAACTGAACGCCAACGATATCAAGAGTTGTTGGAATTTATTCCCGATGCCTGTTTGATCACAGATGCCGCTGGAGTGGTGCAGCAAGCCAACCAAGCCGCTACCAAGTTGCTAAACCTCCCACCTTCTTTTCTCACAGGTCGTTTACTGACGGCCTTTGTGCCTCCAGAGGCTCGGCTACAGTTTCAGACTGAGCTACAGCGGCTCCAACAAAGACCTTGGAAACATGAATGGCAGGTGCAGTTGCAGCCACATCAAGGGACCACTTTTAATGCAAGCATTCTGGTGGAAGTGAGTCAGCCAGATGCCAACCAACCCCCAATGCTGCGCTGGCTGTTGCGCTACCTCAGCGATCGCCAGCCGTCTGACCATAGCCCCAACCTGAGCTATCCGTTGCGGACCTACCACAAGGGAGAAACGATTCCTCTAAGTCTGCAAGGAATTTGGCAAGTGCACTCGGGATTGGTGCAGTTAACCACTTTTTCGCAGACGGGCCAAGAAATATTGATTGGCTTAGCGGGGGCTTCAGCGCCTTTTGGCCCTAGTCTGACTGCGCTTACGCTCTATGAAGCTACTGCCCTAGCGGATACGCAGTTATGGTGCATTCCCCTGACCGATTTTGCTGCCTCCTCGGAGCTACAGCAACGGCTGCTGCCCCAAATTAGCCAACGGCTCAAGCAAACTGAGCTGCTGCTAACGGTTTATGGGCAACTCCGAGTCAGCGATCGCTTGTACACTTTGTTGCAGTTGTTAAAGCAGGAAGTAGGACAGTCTGTGACCGGGGGGACTCGGTTGAGCGTGCGCCTGACCCATGAAGACTTGGCGATCGCTTGCGGCACGACTAGAGTCACCATCACCCGGCTACTCAGGCAATTTCAGCAGCAACAAAAGCTGAGAGTAGACTCCCAGCATCACCTGATTTTGTTAGAAGGCAACAGTAGCTCTCCCGTATCTGCCCTCTCACTTGAGCAAGTTGCATCCACAAAAGGGCAAAGCTTACTTGTTACTCAAGGAGTCTAACGGTGCTCAGTTATCAACCCAAGATAGCTCCCCAATTATTTTGGTGGTGGAACCCGATGACGAAACACGGCCCCTCTTAAAGCACAACCTCAAGCACCAAGGCTACCGGGTCATCATCGCTTTAGATGTATGAAGATGCGATCGAGCGGATGATGGACGGATTTCATTGCCCAGATCTGATTTTGCTCAACCAGTTTAGGCAATCGATTGAGGAGGCGGTTGGGACTGGACGGCGGATTCGTACGACTTCAGGGATTGCCAAGGACACACTGATCGTTGTAATTGCTGAACGGTATAGCGTGGATTTAGAAGGCAAGGACATGCAAGTGGGCAATCGCGAGTACGTTAGTTACTCAGAAGATGGGCAGCAGCTGATGGATCTGCTCCAGAAACTTTGCCCTGTCTAATTTTCTCTCTTAGAATATCCAGCTAGAAAAAATGCAGAGCTACTACAGCAACTCTGCACTCTACGGTTTAAGCTTTCTAATTAAATTCCCAAGCGCTGATAGACGTGATCCAGATGGCGCAGATGATGTTGAGGATTGAAGCATTCTTCAATTTCCTCTGGCGACAAATGCTCTGTAACTCTTGAATCTTGGGCGATCAGATCGTGGAAACTACCATCTGCTTTGTTCCAAGCTGTGTGAGCGCAAGATTGCACCGTGGCATAGGCTTCTTCTCGGCTCATTCCTTTCTCCACCAGCGTCAGGAGTACTCGCTGACTAAACACAACCCCACCGTAGAGGTTCATGTTGCGTTTCATGTTTTCGGGGTAGACCTGCAAGTTCTTCACTAGCTCGGTGATTTCTACCAGCATGAAGTGGGTGAGGGTGCAGCCGTCTGGGAAGACCACCCGCTCCACAGAACTGTGAGAAATATCGCGTTCGTGCCACAGCGCTACGTTTTCGATCGCTGCTACCGCATAGCCCCGGATGATGCGGGCGATGCCAGTCAAGCGCTCCGAGCGAATCGGGTTGCGCTTGTGAGGCATGGCAGAAGAACCCTTTTGGCCTTTGGCAAAGAATTCCTCGACCTCTAGCACATCGGTTCGCTGTAAGTTGCGAATCTCCACCGAAAACCGCTCGATTGAGGCCGTTAGCAGCGCCAAGGTTTGCATGAAATCGGCGTGGAGATCGCGAGAAACAACTTGAGTTGAAGCCGTGTCTGGTTTCAGGCCCAACTTCTGGCAAGCCAACGCTTCTACTTGCGGGTCAATGTTGGCGTAGGTGCCCACAGCGCCAGAAATCTTACCCACTGCGATGTCATCTCGCAGGCGGACTAGGCGATCGCGATTCCGCAACACTTCTGCCAACCAACCCGCTAGCTTAAAGCCAAAGGTGATCGGTTCGGCATGAATCCCATGCGATCGCCCGATCATGACGGTGTCGCGGTGCTGCTGAGCTTGATAACGAATCGCCTGGATCAAAGCTTCGAGCTGACCTAACAGCACATCCAAGCTAGCCACGAGTTGTAGCGCCAGTGCGGTATCGAGCACATCGGAGCTAGTCAAGCCCAAGTGAATGTAACGGCCTGCATCGCCGACATATTCATTCACGTTGGTCAGAAAGGCAATGACATCGTGACGAACTTCGGCTTCAATTTCTAGCACCCGCTTGGGATCAAAGTTCGCCTTTGCTTTAATTTCTTCAACTGCTTCAGCCGGAATATATCCAAGTTCAGCCTGGGCTTCACAAACTGCTATCTCTACCTGTAACCAAGTTTTGAGTTTGTAAGCCTCCGTCCAGAGTTCGCCCATCTCAGGCAGGGTATAACGCTCAATCAAAGCCCGTGTCGCAGAATACAACCGTCATATTTTAGCGCTATCTCAACCCGCAACTTGCAATTACAAAAAAGGAGCTGCATTGTTGCAACTCCCTTTTATTTTTATACCCCCAGGGGAATTCGAATCCCCGTCGCCTCCGTGAAAGGGAGGTGTCCTAGGCCTCTAGACGATGGGGGCTAGGTGACTTGAAGGCGTTGCCCTCAACCGCTCGCGTATCTCGGCGGAATATTAGTCTAGTACGAACGATTTAAGTTTTGCAAGTCCCTAAATTGAAAAAATTAGTGACTCAAGGATGTGAGTAGGCGATCGCCTTTATTCCTTTTCTTCGTCCTCATACTCTTCCTCGCCGTATTCTTCGTCCTCTTCAGATTCCCCTAACTCTTCGTCCTCGTCTTCTTCAGATTCTTCATCTTCAGATTCTTCATCTTCAGATTCTTCGTCTTGGTATTCCTCATCCTCCTCAGATTCCTCTAACTCTTCGTCCTCGTCCTCATACTCTTCCTCGTCTTCCTCAGATTCTTCGTCTTCGTATTCTTCTAACTCTTCCTCCTCTAGTTCTTCATCTTCAAAGTCTTCATCCTCCTCAGATTCCTCATCCTCCTCTAGTTCCTCTTCCTCAGCTCCTTCGTACTCCTCATCATCCTCTTCTTCTAGTTCTTCCTCGGATTCTTCATCCTCGTCGTATTCTTCTAATTCCTCTGACTCTTCATCCTCATACTCTTCTTCGTCCGTTGGCACCTCTGTACCTGTGAGGAGTTCGATCAGGGCATTAAAGAAAGAGAAGCCTTCTTCGTAGCTGCTGCTGATGTCTTCTGAAAAATCGAGGTTGTTGGCACGGCGCAGAGTCCAGCAATCGCCTGTCAAATCTGCATTGGTTAGGTATTCATAGGGAATGTAACAGTAGCCCTTGTCACCCCAATCGGTGCCCCAAGAGTTGCGAACCAGAAACACTTGGTCTTTATCGGAGTAGCCGCAAGCGAGCATCGCGTGACCGCCCAAGTTTTCCTCGCTGGGGAATGGCATGTTCACATGGCCCCGATGATCTAAATCTTCAAAAGATTGAAAGATGTCGGAGCCAAATACGAATGGGTAGCCCTCCGACAGACAGACTTTCATCGCATGTAAATCAACATCAATGCGATCGTACTCATCAATTAAATGCTCAGCCGCTTCTTGAAAAGCATCGTCGTGGGGTTCGTCACAGAAAGCTTCAATGTCGTAAGGCCAAGCCGCTTCAGAGCAAGCGCCATACTTGGTTAACACTTTCATACCCCGACGTAAAGTTGCGCCGCTATCTTCCTGCTCACAGCCATCAAATTTGCGAGCTAGGTAGTAGATAAACAAGCGACTAATATCGTAGTTTTGCCCTGTAAGTCGCTTAGCCAAATACTCATAAGCTCCAGCGATCGCGTTGGCGGTACAACTTCCTAGCTCGCCTTGGTTCTCGACTGTGGTCATGTGCTGCCGCAAATCCACAAACTTGGGCAGGCTGTTTTGCTTTACATTGCGAGGCCGAGCGTAGCGACGATCGCGGTTATCTTGGCGATCGCGGTGATAGCCACCCACCACCACTCGGCTCCCCTGAGGATGAAGAATTTGCTTGAACATAACCAGTACTCCTAAATTTTTAGCGAGATCCGCGAAGTCAGTGACAGCACCCTGTTTTACACCCAGCTATTGCATCCGATCGATCGTCCGGTACTGAATCGCCTCTGCTACATGCTGGGTTTGTAGTTGTTCGTCTCCAGCTAAATCTGCGATCGTGCGAGCGACTTTCAAGATGCGATCGGTGGCTCTAGCAGAAAGGCCCAGCTTGCGGATTGCTCCTTCCAAAATGTTGCGGGCAGCGTCATTGAGTACGCACCAGTTTCTGAGGTGGCGGCTTTGCATGTCGGCGTTGCAACGTAGGCTGGGCTCGGCTTCAAAACGGGTTTGGGCGCGATCGCGAGCTACTTGCACTCGTTCCCGCACATTGGCTGAAGCTTCGCCCAGGGGTTGCCGTGTGATTTCTTCCGGTTTCAAACGATTCACTGCTACTTGCAGGTCAATGCGGTCCATCAACGGGCCAGAGAGCTTGGCCCAATATTGCTCTCGCTGTCGGGGAGAACAAGTGCAAGGCTGAATCGTGTCGCCAAAGTAACCACAGGGACAGGGGTTAGTACTGGCAACCAAAGTGAACTGAGCGGGAAAAGAGACCGATTGGCGCGTCCGAGAAATCGTCACATGTCCGTCTTCTAGCGGCTGCCGCAAAAACTCTAGAACATCTCGCTTAAATTCTGTTAATTCGTCAAGAAACAAGATCCCTCGGTGAGCAAGTGAGATTTCCCCAGGTCTAGGAAAACTGCCACCGCCTACGAGCGAGGGGCCAGAGGCAGAGTGATGAGGGCTGCGGAAGGGGCGATCGCTAACCAAGGAACCTCGTTCTTTGAGCAAGCCCGCAACCGAATGAATCTGAGTGACTTCGAGTGATTCGGCGAAAGTTAATGGCGGTAAAATCCCAGGCAAACGACGAGCCAGCATGGTTTTCCCGCTACCGGGAGGGCCAACGAAAACTAAGTTGTGACCACCCGCTGCGGCAATTTCCAAGGCGCGACGGGCATGAGCTTGACCTTTGACCTCGTTTAAGTCTTGTCCGGTGTACCGCGCTCGTGCCAGGGCTGCCTGACCATCGACTTGCACAGGCTGATACTGCTCAGGCTGGTTCAGGAAGTTTCCCACTTCTGCTAAATTCTGAAAGCCGTAGACTGCTAGACCTTTGACTACCGCCGCTTCGGGGGCATTGCCCGCAGGTACGACTAGGCCTGTGATTCCCATTTGTTGCGCGGCAGCCGCGATCGGTAATACACCAGCCACAGGTCTGAGGCTACCGTCCAGCGAGACTTCCCCCAGAAACAAGTAATCGCCTAACAGCTCTGCACTCACTTGCTCAGAGGCAGCCATAATTCCCACACTGATGGGCAAATCGAAGCTGGGGCCCTCTTTTCGCAGATCTGCTGGTGTGAGGTTAATCACAATCTTTCGCATGGGGAAGGCATAGCCCGCGTTTTTTAGGGCTGCTTTGACTCGTTCCCGCGACTCCTGCACTTCAGTGCCAGGTAAACCTACCAAGACAATGCCTGGGAGCCCACCAGAGACATCCACCTCGACTCCAACCTTCACCGCATCAATCCCCACGAGGGATGCACTCCAAATCCTGGCCAGCACTCGGTCATACCTGAGACTTCTAGCCGTAGAATGCCCGCGATCGCCTATGCACCAACATGCTCGGGTTCGCCTTTACTAACGATTGAAAATACTTGCTATTTACTAGCCAGATTGATCAGTCACTCAAATTCGAGGATTCTTCATGCTGATGTTGCGATCGCCCCTTAAAATTGCAGCTAACCTCAAGAAATTCTGGCTATGAGCGAAACAGACACGATTTTTGGCAAAATTATCCGCCGCGAAATTCCAGCGGATATTGTTTATGAAGACAACTTGGCCCTTGCCTTTAGAGACGTGAATCCGCAAGCGCCTGTCCATATCCTGGTGATTCCCAAAGAGCCGATCGCCAAGCTTGCAGATGCAGAATCGCAGAATCATGCATTGATGGGGCATTTGTTACTAACTGTAAAGCGCGTGGCAGAGCAAGAAGGCTTAGCAAACGGTTACAGAGTTGTAATTAACAATGGGGAAGATGGGGGGCAAACCGTTCCCCATCTGCATTTGCACATTCTCGGCGGGCGACCGCTGGCCTGGCCTCCCGGTTAATCGCTCTAACTGGCGATAGAAACATGAGAAAACTACTTTACAAAGCTCAACAAAGTGATTAATCTATAGATCAAGTGGGGTTCGCCCTACTTTACATAGATTCATCCAACTTTAAGTAATAAGCACTCATCCAGACATGACTACCACTCTACAGAGACGCGAAAGCGCCAACCTGTGGGAGCAGTTCTGTAACTGGGTTACCAGCACCGACAACCGCCTCTATGTAGGCTGGTTCGGCGTCCTGATGATCCCCACCCTGCTCTCCGCCACCATCTGCTTCATCATTGCCTTCATCGCGGCTCCTCCCGTCGATATCGA